>JBEKCU010000203.1:0-11301 GCA_050014735.1 Candidatus Acidiferrales bacterium
TTGCCGCGCTTCTTAATCGCTTCTTCGTAGCGGTGAATGCGGTAATCCTGAACCTTGCCGGCGGTGACCTCAGACAAGCCCATGGAGCCGAAGAACGGCATGAGGTGCACGCGCGAGCGCGTGTGCTGGCCTTCGACGTAGATTTTGCTGCGCTGTCCTTGAGTGATCACGTCGTATTCGCGCAGGTAGGCTTCAGAGGCCTCGCGGAAGGTTTTTTCAGTTTTGATTTCTCCGTTGCGGAGTTTGCCACGCAACTGGAGATACCAGTCCTCGGCGATTTCCTTAGCTTTTGAGAGGCTGTCTTCCTTCGTGCTGGTGCGCCGGTTCTTGCCGGCGAAATAGCTGGAGCACTGCCAGTGGCTGCTATTCGGGCGTTTGTAGATGTGAACTTTGCCGCCCAAAATGTCGAATTGTTCCGGCATCGCGGATACCTCCGCACTCCTTCAAAATGCGAAAGTGTGAAAGAGTTGTGTAAGTGTATCGCGGCGGGACGTTATGTCAATAACTTCCTTGTATGCAAGCAGTTGATATGATTAGGAGAAGTGTATATTAGGGTTTTGAGTCCGCCGCGTCTGCCATTCCGCCACTCCGGCGCGTCCTAGATTCTACACGACGCGCGCCGGTTGCCAAAGCCTGTCCGGGTGTTTTGATGCAAAACATTTCATAGGAGTCTTGATTGCCAAGAACTCTCTCACTACACTGCCCATCGGAGGCGGCGGTTGAAGACATATCGCCACTGCTTCGCGGAAATACATGCCAAACGATCCCCAGAACGCTCTCGCCGAAACAGCGGAAACGCGGTCCGGCGTTGTTCCGGCGGGAGGACCCGCCACGCGGGCTGCGAACTGGCGGCTTGGCTTCTGGAGCTTGATTGCCACCCAATTTCAAGGCGCATTCAACGATAACGCGCTGAAATTCCTGGTCATCTATCTGATCGTCGAACGCGATTTTACTATCGAGGTGCGTGACCGCTTCGTGCTGCTGGTGGGCGCCCTGTTTGCTCTTCCGTTCATCTTTTTTTCGCTGGCCGGCGGATATTTCGCCGACCGCTACAGCAAGCGATCGGTCACAATCGGCACGAAACTTTTTGAGATCGGCGTCATGACGTTTGCGCTGGTGGCGCTTGCGCTCGGCAATCTTCCGATGGAGGCCGCCGCCGTTTTCCTGATCAGCACGCAGGGCGCGCTATTCGGCCCATCGAAATACGGATTGCTGCCTGAGTTGCTTCCGGACAACAAACTTTCCTGGGGAAACGGCGTCATCGAGCTCGGCACGTTCCTTGCTTCCATTACCGCCGTGATGGGCGCTGGATTTTTAGCCTCCGCATTTCGAGGCCGCCAAATCTGGTCCGGCGTCATACTTATTGGATTCACTCTGACCGGCCTGCTTTTCAGCTTCGGCATTTCGCGTGTGCCTGCGGCGGACCCGGCGCGATGCTTTCGCGCGAATCCATTCGCCGATTTTGTGGGGCAGCTTCGAATTATCGTCAGGGATCGCGTGCTCGGCTGGGCGGTTATTGGCAACACCTATTTGTGGTTTCTGGCGGCTCTACTGCAATTCGTGATCGTCGTGTACGGGCACGACCTGCTGCGCGTGGACGAAACGGAGATCAGCTATCTGCAAGCCGCCGTGGGAATCGGCATCGGAGTGGGAAGCCTCGCCGCCGGATATCTCTCGCGCGGCAAAATCGAATGCCGACTGGTTCCTATCGGCGCGATTGGCATGACCGTGTTCGGATTTCTGGTTTCGCGGAACGGACTAGGCGTCTGGCCGGTGCGAATCGATCTGAGCTCGCTTGGTTTTTTTGGCGGCTTCTACGCCGTGCCTCTCAACGCACTGATCCAGTATCGCCCCAGGCCCGGGGAGAAAGGCGGCGTCATCGCCGCAGCGAACCTGCTTTCCTTTATCGGCGTGTTTCTTGCCGCCGGCGTGTATTTTGGATTTTCTTCCGCCGCGCATCTTCAGCCGAATCAAATTTTTCTTGCTGGATCGGTCATGACTGTTGCCGCCGCGTTTCACGCTGTCTTCTGGCTGCCCGCTTCCGAGTAGGTTCCAGTAGAACAGGCTTCAGCCTGTTTACATTTGAATTTTGAAACGTTGGCAAAGTTCAAAACCAAACAGGCTGCGACCGGAATGACAACGGGAATTTTTTCCGCACCCCATTCAGCCGCGCCCCACAAAGAAACTGCTGCCTCCGAACTGTGCGCAGGATATCGATCCGGTTCACAGTTCCAGCGCGACAGCATAAGAATCTCGCAAAATCCGGCGCCCCTAAAAAATCGTGAACTTCACGTGCAAAAACTTCTTCGGATCCTTGCGAAAATCCCCAATCAGCAGACGCGTATCCCCCGCCAGGCCCGATAAGTTGTCGTAGAGTTTTGGATCCGAGAAAAACTTCCCGACAGTAGTCTCATTGGAATTCAGTTTTGCCGTCGCCTCCGACAGATTTTCTCCCGCTTGTTTATACTGCGTGAACAGCGAATCGTCCGTCGCCAGTTTGCCGAGAGTGCCCTTTCCTGCCCGCACGTCTCCCAAAAACGCGCTGCTGTTATCGATCAAATTCTTCGCGCTGTCGTGGACATCCGAATCGTAGACGAGCTTGCCCAAAGTTCCCTGCTTGGTCTGGACATTCCCTGCCTTCACGTCCGCGATGAGGGCATCGAGATTTTCCAGAGAACCGTTCAGATGCTTGTACGCATCCTCGTTCACCAGGAATTTTCCAAGCGATCCCCGGCCATTTCGAATATCGCTCAGAACCGCGTTCGCCTGCGTGGTAATCCCGCTGAGGCTCTGCATCAGGTCGGCGCTGCGCTCGACCACCTCTTTCAGAGCCTTCTCCTCGCGGCCGGGAATTTCATCCTCATTCTGCAAGACGCGCCCGACAAATCCTCGGTCGATGTCCACGTACCGGTTTCCGAGTAGTCCTTCCGTGATGAGCCCAGCGGATGAGTCCGACCGGATATAGCCCTGATATTTTTTCTGGATTCGCATAACGACTTCGATGCTCTTGTCCTTTTCGGACTGAATCCCCGGTTTCAGCTGAGCGATGTCGATCCGCTCCACGTTTCCGACCTCGACTCCGTCCACGCGAACCGGTGCTCCCACGGTCAATCCGTCCACCTCAGACAACAGGGTGTGGAGGCGATATTTCGCGCCGAGCGCGCCTTCGCCCCCGGTTACATAGAAGATCACCACCACCAACAGGGCGGATCCAGCCAAAACAAAAAGTCCAACACGCAATTCGGTCCAGGTGAGTTGCTTTTGATGCGCCATCGGTGGTCCTCCTCACAAAGTCAGGATTGCATCCTCGAAATTTCATGCCACTCTTCTTTAGAAAGGCAGTGTAAACGAGAATACTCCCCCACAGCATTACAACAAAAAACGCCGTAAATAGGCGTCGCGCGAATCCGCAATTTCCTGCGGACTTCCCTCGAAGTACACCTTGCCTCCCCGCAACACGACAATATTCGTAGCGGGCATCGGAGCTCGCGAATTCCCGTTCCCCGCGACATGCACGACGCGATCCGCTGCACCGTCAAAGCGGTAATTCGCCAGCCCGAAGGCATCCTGCATCCGGTGCGTGGCGAGCAGAGCGGTGACGCCTTGCGTATCGCGCAGTCGCAGGATCAACGTGATGATGGTTTGGGCGGTGACTGGGTCGAGCCCGGCCGTCGGCGAGTCATAAAGCACGACCTCTGGACGACTGACCAGTGCCCGCGCTATGGAAACCCGCCGGCGCATTCCTCCGGAAAGTTCCGAGGGCAGGCTCTCCATGGTGTCCTCCATCTCCACGAATCGCAGGGACTCGCGAACGCGTGGCTCGATTTCTTCGTCGCTTACGTGTTCCTCTCGCAGGCTGTAGGCCACATTATCGGCAACCGTGAGCGAATCGAAAAGTGCGCCTTCTTGAAACACGAATCCGATCTTCCTGCGAAATCCGAGCAATTCCTTTTCGGACATCTCCCCGAGATCGTTACCCAGGATCCGCACGGTTCCGGAATCTGCCTTCAGGAGCCCCGCCGCCAATTTGAGAACGAGAGTTTTCCCCGTTCCGGTCTCGCCAATCAGAACCTTGGTCTCACGTGGCGCAACCGAAAAGGAAATGCCCTTCAGCACATCGCCTTGGTCGAAACCAATGTATACGTTTTCGAAGGAGACAACAGGTTCGCTGGCCGAGTCCGCGTTCATCGGTGGAGTTTGCGCGCTGCCTCAGTAACGACGGCGGCGCGATCGCCTTTGGAATTATAGGACGAGACGAGGTGAAACGATACGCGGGCCTTTAGAAAACATGCCCAGCCAAATACAGCATCAGCTTGGTAAGGAAGAAGTTCGTTATGAGAATGAAAACCGAGGACGTCACGACTGCTTGCGTGGTCGCACGGCCCACCCCCTGCGTCCCGCCCTTCACATTCAGTCCTTGATAGCACCCGACGGTGGACAAAATAAAACCGTAAACAATCGGTTTGCTAAGCCCCTGCATCAGATCTGAAAATACCAGGATATCGATGGCCCGATGCCAAAACGCGATTGCTCCGAGCCGAAGCGTAAAAGACGAGACCAGATAACCGCCGATCAATCCCATAAAATCAGCCATCGCGGTGAGCAAGGGCAGCATTAAGACCGTCGCTATCATGCGCGGCGTCACGAGCTTGCGGATGGGATCGGTGCCCATCGCGCGCATGGCGTCCACTTGTTCGGTCACCAACATCGAGCCTAGCTCCGAAGCCATACCCGAAGCATTACGGCCCGCTACCAATAGGCCTGTAATCGAAGGACCCAGCTCGCGAACAAGTGCGAGCGAGACTACGTCTGCCGTAAGAGCCGTCTGGCCGAATCGTTCAAACTGAGCCGCCGTCTGCAATACCATGACCGCACCGATGAAAAATCCGGTCAGCAGCACGATAGGAAGCGAACCGACACCTACGATGTCCATCTGTTCCAAAACATCCGAAACGTAAAAGGGGGGAGAAAATAGATTCGTGACTGACCGGACCGAGAGAAGAGTGTATTCCTGAACATGCAGGACGCGACGCTTTACGCCTTCCAGGAAGGTGCCGGTCAGCGAAATAGGATTGGTTTCGAGGAGTTTGGGATCGGTTGTCGCCATCGGTCGCCGGTAACTGCTCCTACTCCTCGCAAATCGTACCTTCCACGACAGCGTACTGGTCGTGAACCGGGACGTCAAGCATCGTCACGGGCTGGAAGTAACTCAGTTTGCAGTTCCGAATCAATTCGGAACGTCGCTCCGCGTGCATCGACCAGATGCTTGGTATCGGCTACGTTTTCACCTCGACTCAGTGCCCCTCTGTACCACTAATCGGTAGTGTCCTCATTTAATTTTGAGTTCGGACGTCGGCCGGCGAACCCTGGGAACGCCGATCTCCCGATTGGCGTTTTGTGCTTCTGTACCGTCGCCAATCGGGAGATTGGCGTTCCCAGGGTTAGACTCCGAAGGCGCATCCTCACATTTCTTCGAACGCATTTCTCTAAATTAGGACACTACCTACTGATCCGCGGATTTGTTGCAAGCCGCGCAAAAATTATGCTTTCAGAGATACTACCCACCGGTCTATCGCCTGTACGTGTTTGGTTGCGGCTCCGCCGCGCTGTGTTGAGTCTTGCCGGCATCGGCAGACTCGATCGAGTGCAAATACATAGGTCGAAAATGCTCTAGAATCCACTTCTTCTCGACTTGATATTTTCTGCACGTTCATGCGTAGAATAAGAAGGAGAAGGACAAGACCATGAACACTCGCAAGATATTTCCTATCGTCTTTATTGCAGTGGTTTCCCTTGCGCTGGGTGCCGGCGTATCCAAGCTCGCGGCACAGCAGCAATCCTCACAGGCGAAGCAGGAACAAAAGTCAGGCGATTCGGGGAGCATGCAAGGCATGCCCGGAATGGACATGGATCAAGATATGCCTGGGATGAAGATGGACAAGGGCTCCGGCGACAAAGACCAGCAAGCCGAACACGGCGCGATGGACGCCATGAGCCACATGCACCATCACCAGATGGGGCCGCACATGTACATGACGGCGCTGCGTTCCGCGACGCCGCAGGACTGGGCCAAGGCGGATGAAATTGTAACGGAATTGCGCGGGTCCATTGAAAAATATAAGGATTATCACGTCGCGCTGGCGGACGGATTTCGCATTTTCATGCCCAACGTGCCACAGCCAGAGTATCACTTCACGAATTATTACAATGGATTCCTGGAATCGTTCACGTTCGATCCCACTCGCCCCACTTCCCTGCTTTATAAGAAAACAAAAACCGGCTATGACTTGATTGGCGCGATGTACACGATGCCCAAGCGCGTCTCTGAGGAACAACTAAACGAGCGCGTCCCGCTCAGCATCGCGCAGTGGCATCTGCACACCAAGCTGTGCATGCCTCCCCGAGACCAGCGCGGCCATGCCGACCTCACGAAGTTCGGGCTCCAGGGATCGATTGTCACGAAGGAAGCATGTACCGAAGCGGGAGGAACGTTCTATCCCGTGATTTTCGGTTGGATGGTGCACGTGTATCCGTTCGAGGATTCGCGCGAAAAAATCTGGGGACAGTAAAGAACGGTTTTCGTCGGTTCCCTACAGACCGTCCCACTCAGAAGCGTTTCCGATTTCGTGGTTCAGGACACACTGCCAAGGCATCGACCTTCTTCAGTTGTTCTCCCCCTCCGAGCACGATCATGCAATCGCCCGCGCGAAGAATCGCTTCGGGAGAGGGGTTGAAGACCATTTTTCCTTCCGCACTCTTTACCGCCAACACAATAACGCCGGCCTGCTGTCGAATCAGCGAATCGCTTAGTTTCTTTCCGATCAGAGCGGAACCGGCCGGTATACGGACCTCGCCAATTTCGATGTCCAGTCGCTCCGTGCCGAAGGCGACATCCATAAAATCGAGAACGTTGGGACGCAGAAAAAGTTGGGCGATCCGATGGCCGATGAAAAAATAAGGGGAAAGAACCTGCGTCGCCCCGGCCCTCAAGAGCTTCGACGTGGCTTCCTCTTCGCTGGCGCGCGCGATGATCTTCAGGTCAGGCCGAAGGCCGCGCGCCGTGAGCACGATATAAAGATTCTCGGCGTCCGAACTCACGGCCGCCACAAACCCGAGCGCCCGGTCGATTTTCGCCTTCAACAGATTCTCCTCATGGGACGCGCTTCCCACGACCACGGGAATCTTCTGGGTCTCAGCCCACTGCGCGCGCGCCGGGTCCTTCTCGATGATGACGCAGCTTTCGCCCCGCGCTTGCAACTCATGGGCCACCGTTCGGCCAACACGTCCCGCTCCACAGATGATGTAATGATTTGAAAGTTGTGCGAGCTCTTTTTCCATACGGCGGCGACCGAAGGCCTTTCCGAATTCGAATTCTAGCAACCCCTGAGAAATCGTCGCAATCGTGAATCCTCCCGCAAGGACGGAAGACAGAATCAGGAAGGAATTGAAGATGCGCCCGTGGCGGGACAGCGGGTGCAGTTCGCCATACCCGACCGTCGACATTGTGGTTAGGGTCATATAGAAACCATCGAACCATGACCAACCCTCGATGTAGTGAAACCCCACCATGCCTAAAAAGAAAATGGCGCCGAGCACAATCAGACCCAGTCGGAGGCGGCTTCGCAAGCTCATGGATAGGGTTTCGGCGGCGCTCGAATCCTGGGCCGGACAGGCTCAAAAGTCAAGCCAACCCAATGCCTGATAGCGGTTTACCTGGATTTCCTCACGAGCAAATTAGACTGGTTTGGCGATGGAGTATTTCAGGTTTTTGCCGATATGGATCAGTATGGGAAGCATAAGCGAAGAACACGAGCGAAGGATCGCCATCATGGCATCCGCCCACGTGTCCTGGAAGGACCCAAGCGGGACGACACGTCAGGAGAGCGCAATAATCGAGGACACGTCGCGTTGTGGGGCGTGTATTCGCATTAAGATGCCGATCGAGGTTGGTTCAGAGCTCCAAATTAAGTGGCATAAAGAGCACTTCTGGGGCGTTACCAAATACTGCCGCAAGGACGGCGTGGAATATATCGTGGGCGTCCAGCGCAACACGTCCCTAAGCATTGTCCCGCCCGCCGCGCGTGAGGAGCCAGAGAAGATTGTTCCGAATGAATCAAGACATCCTTCGTCCGGCAGCGCCCAAAACACTTGGCAAGAACAAGAGCCGTTGCCGCGTGAATCGGCTGTATCTGTTCCTAATCCGGGAACAATTCCAGAAGCAAGGATCTCGGCCGATCCTCCACGAACAGATTCCAGTACAGTCGCCCGTGTAACAGCCCATAGAGGCGAGTCCCACGCACGGCGGTCAGAAAAACGAGACCGCGTTCGACAGATCGATGTCCAAACGAAAAAGTCTTCAAAGATTCAAGAAAGGACTGCCATGTTAGAAAAATGGATCAATCGCGGGTCCGCCCGCCGCCTCCAGGATACCACTGAGGGAAACTCGAACGGCAAGCACGGTCTGAAAGAAAGCACGCACAATGACCCCTCCTCGGTGAAGCATCCAGCTGCGAACGCAAATTCGAATTCGAACGGCAAGGGTTCAGCCACCTTTCAGGGCGATCTTCTTTCACTGGAAGACATTTACCGCGCGGCAGGGATCATGAGTCTGCGCCTGGGATACAGCGTCAATACTGTGACTGAGATGCTGAACAGCGATCACATACGCGGGCTGCCGAATGAAGTAAAACGAGCCGCGGTCCTGATGGCCCTGGAAACCGCGGGCATCCCGGTCGAAGAAGTCCTGGCGGATGCCGCGCAACGCTACGACGCCATTAACGCGTATGAAGCCGGCCAACTGAAGCATGTCGAGGAATATGAATTGCGAAAGATCGAGGAGAACGATCAGATTCAGGCGGAAATTCAACGCTTCACAGCGCAGCTGGCCGACCGCATGAAGCAAAACCTGGATGAAGTGGTGGCGGTAAAAAACACATTTCGACAGTGGCAATCGCTGAAGCAAACGGAAGCCCAGCGGATCTCCGAAGCCACTAGCTTGTGTGAGAAACAGCCTGCTTCTCCCGCAAAGCCTGTTGAACGCGTTGAATCCGTTGTGGCGCTTCAGGCAGCCGGATTCGTTACCAAGCCGTGAGGGCTGCCCCGCTAGGCATGAGTTGACACATCTGCACGGGCTTCATCAGTTCCATTTTACCCGGATAACCTGCCCAGCGCCCAGAGCGTCTGGCGCTTCCGTACGATTGCTTCCCGCAAACGGCGCGCGTATCATGGTACCTGAATGAGTTCTTCTCGAAGTCGATATTTGGTTCGCATACCAGCGTGTCTCATGCGTCTGCTGCTGGCAGGCGTCTTCGTGTCGCTGCTTACGTCCTCACTGTTTGCGGCCGATCCGGAAATTTTCCCGCTCTCGCAGATCAAGCCCGGAATGAAGGGCGAAGCCTTCACGATATTTGCCGGCGACCAGATCGAGAAATTCGAGCTTGTGGTCATCGGCGTAATGCCCAACTTTCTCGCGCCCAAGGAGTCCATCATCCTCGTTCAGCTCCTGGGACCAAAGCTCGATCATACCGGCGTGGTTGCGGGTATGAGCGGTAGTCCCGTCTATATCGACGGGAAATTGGCCGGAGCGCTGTCGCTGAAACTGGGTACGTTTTCAAAGGAACCCCTGGCGGGAGTTACCCCGATCGAGAATATTCTAAGCCTGCCGACGGGGCAGCCTCCCGCGATTCGCACGGATGCGGAACAACAGCCATCTCTCGCCGGCACAATGGTGGCCTCGTCGCAAATGGGCCCCCGGTTCGATATGCCTGCGGATTGGGCCTCGCGTTCGGGCGCTCCGGGTGGGAGTTTTCTTACGCCGATTGCTTCCCCACTTGTATTTTCGGGATTCAGCGCGGAAGCCATTCGCCAATTTGAAGGCGCATTCGCGGGATACGGGATGTCGGCAGCACAAGGCGGCAGCGTCGACGCGCGGCCGGACGACCGGGACATTAAGCCGGGCGACATGGTGAGTGCGGTGTTGCTGGAAGGGGATTTATCTCTCGATGCCTCATGTACGGTAACAGCCATCGTGGATGGGCACGTGTACGTGTGCGGACATCCGCTGTTCGGATTTGGCTCGGTCGAGATGCCGATGGCGCGTGGGCGCGTGCTGACGACTCTCAGCTCGGATCTGGAATCGACAAAAATCGTAAACGTCGGCGGAACGATCGGATCGTTTAGCCAGGATCGTGTGACTGCTGTTATAGGCAGTTTGGGCGCTGCTCCAAAACTGATCCCCATCGACATGACGGTGGCGACACCAGACGGCGACAAGCACCTTAACTTCCGGATGATGTCGAATCCAAAAATCACGCCACTCTTGATGGGGCTGGCGACGCTCAACGGATTGGTCCAGAACAGCGTCTACGGTGAAGGCACGACTTTGCATCTTTCCGGTGGAATCGAGATTGCAGGACACGCCAGCGTCACGCTTGAGAATCTTTTCACACCCACGGATTCCTTTGTCCCTGACGGCTCGTCGGTGGCCGGCATGGTGCAATCCATCTTCCAGAGAATTTTTTCGAACCCGTATGAAGCCGCCAAGATCGAGCGAGTAACGCTCCGGCTGGAGGCCATGCCGCAACGCCGCCAGACGACAATCGAAGGTATTTGGCTGGACAAAGCCGAGGCTGAGCCGGGCGACATGGTGAATGCAAAAGTGCAAATGCGCCCGTATCGCGGCTCGCCCGTGATTCGCGACGTGCAGATCGCGATACCACCGCAGGCGGTGCGCGGAAGTACGATGCAGGTTCTTGCCAGCGATTCGGCGACGCTGAACCGAATGAGCATTGTTTCCGGCTCCCAGGCGCGCCTGGAAAACCTGGAACAGCTTATATCGATGCTCAACCGCGAGCGGCGCAACAACCGGCTGTACGTCACGCTATTGGGGCCTTCCCCAACGATGTTGGTGCAGGACAAAGTGATGCCCAACGTCCCCGCGTCGGAAATCAACCTTCTCGACCGGCGCGGCGGCCCGGCCAGCTCACAGTTAGTCCGGCAATCGGCGGCCGGAGAATGGTCCGTGCCGTTGGATCAAGTCGTACAAGGATCGACGTCTATCGCGATCCAGATCAAGTAAGCGGCTGGCCGAGCGCTCGGCGCGGCCACTGAGAAATCCCTGAGAAGGTCTTAGAAGCTTCGAGGAGTCGAATGAGCATGTCTTGCTCGAACGGCCACGAATTATACGGCAGAAGAACACCGTCATGGGTTGGCGCACTTGCAATTCTCGTGGCCGGGCTGCTGCTGACAGCGGCGCCTGCGCTCGCGGAGCACACGCGCTGGTGGCGGCAGGCCAGCTTCGAG
>JBEKCU010000204.1:0-8668 GCA_050014735.1 Candidatus Acidiferrales bacterium
ACCGGCGAATTCAATCGCGTCATCCTCGAATTCGAGGTTGAGAACGTGGCCGCATTTGAAGCCCAACTGAACGACTACCACACAAACGAAGCGTTTCGCGCCAAAATGAAGGGCTACACCGACTTGTGGCTTACGGGATCCCGCGAACTCCTTCAGATCGCCTAGGACGCTTTTCGGCGTCAATTTGGCTCCGTTGCACAGCAGTTCGTGTTCCCGGGGCAACGGGAGGGAGCTTTCAACGCTGGAAAATCCAGCGTTCCGGGAACAGTCCCAACCGTATCGGTTTGTGGTATGCTTCTACCACTTCACCGTCAGGGAGGATTTACCATGAAGAAAGTTGTTCTTGTTTTTGCGATTTCCGTGCTGGCTGCCTTGCCCGTTTTGGCTGCGCTCAAAGTTGGCGACCTGGCTCCCGATTTTTCGGCGCGCGCTTCACTAGCAGGAAAGGAATTTAATTTTTCCCTGGAGAAGGCGCTGAAGAAGGGACCGGTCGTGGTTTATTTCTATCCTTCCGCCTACACCAAAGGCTGCGATCTCGAAGCTCATACATTTGCGGAGTCGAGAGATAAATTCGACACCGCCGGCGCCACCATCATCGGCGTATCGGCCGACAGCATCGAGCGGCTCAATCAATTCTCAGCGGACCCGGAGTATTGCGCCGGAAAGTTTCCCGTAGCCTCCGACTCGAAAGGCGATATCGCCAAGTCATTCAACCTGAATGTGTCCGCCCTGAAGCCTGGCCAGCAGGACGTGCGCGGCACGGCCATCGATCATGACTTTATCGAGCGCGAAACTTTCGTCATCGGCAAGGACCACAAAATCATCGCGACGTTTTCCTCGAAGGAAGACAGCCTTTCACCCGATGCTCATGTGGCAAAATCATTGGCGATCGTGCAGCAACTCGCCTCCCGATAAATCGGCTTCACGTCGTATCTTCCGGCACCCAAGACACGCGAGGGGCAAAGAAAAGGGGGAGTGTGGCCGCTCCCCTATTTTACTGTTTTGAACCTTGCGCCCAGTATTTGGCCGGCGAGCGCTTCGTCGCTTAACCTCCGCCATCCTGACTCGCTGCTTGTTGCTTCACGAACTCGAACGCGCAGGCGCGGCCTATGATTCCTAGTCCCGCGCTCTTGGTGCCTTTGCCTTCTGACTCTCCGAATTGGGCCTTGACGTCATAACTATATTCATCGCCCTTCCCGGTAAACACTCCACGGGCATACTCCCGGGAGGCGACTATACCTGTGGCCGACAGTTTGGCGCTGCCGTCCTCCTTGATCCTGCCTTCGACGAGCAGGTAGCCCGGCTCTCCAGCCTTGCCATGCTCTCCGCGAAAATTGTTATTCTCGATGACGCCGGGGAACACCCAAGTGTAGCCCTTGGTATTGCCTTTGTCGGGGCATGTGAGCTTGGTGCTCCAATTGCCGTCGAAACGCTCGCCCTGCCACCGAAATGAATGGTAAGCCCGCCAGAAGGCAAATCGCCAGAAATCGGGATGCTTTACACACTAAATCCCCTTCGGGCATCGATTGCCCCGAATCGCCCAAACGATTCTCCGATTTTATTTTTATGCCTCACTACGCGATGTGTATGTGACGCGAGCCGCCCTGTTGTGTGATCGTCGACACTCAACAGTTGAGCAGGGCTCAAGCAGGCGCTTCATTCCGCAATTGCCGGCTCGGCGAAATTATCTTATGAAATATTTTGAAAGTGTCTGGCGCCGCTGGAGACCCGGCCAACACAGACTCAAAACCGGTTGCCTTCCGTGTTTAATTTTCATTTTCCTGTTACTCTGAATAGAGACGTTACGCTGCGGAACACTACTGAACCTCTCGGGTGGGCGATTGTCGTCCGATCCGCGATAATTAACTCGGCACTGCCTCTGGACGCTTCACGCAAGTTGCCGGGGCGTCCAAAAATCATGCGTCAATTTCTTATCGTCTTCATGGCGGTCGCCGGACTCGCACTCGCTATCGATGCGTACTTTGTCGAGCCGAACCGCATCGAGGTGACTCATAGCTGGGTCGAGGCGCCTCTCGACCGGCCGCTGAAGATCGCGCATCTTACCGACCTTCACACCTCCGGCCTCGGCAGGCCGGAGCGGAAACTGCTCAATTTGCTCGATGTCGAACAACCGGACGCCATCGTCATCACGGGCGATTCATTGGGCTGGGGACACAACGCGTACGACCGCATCCGCCCCTTGCTTTCACGCTTGCACGCACCGCTAGGCGTCTGGCTGGTGCGCGGCAACTGGGAGAACAGCTACCCGCTTCGTGACAACTATCCGGTTCACGATGAGCACGCATTCTATTCGCAACTCGGCATCCATTTCCTGCTCAACCAGGCAGAGCCCATCCGGCCGGACATCTGGCTGGTTGGCTTGGACGATCCTTCAAACGGAACGCCCGATCTGGACGCGGCCATGCGCACCGTGCCAAAAGGCGTCTATGCGATTGCCGCGTTCCATGCGCCAGGATTCTTCGACGAAATCGCCGGACGCGTGCCTCTGGTGCTCACAGGTCACACACACGGCGGCCAGGTGCGATTGCCGTTCGTGCCGGTCTTCTGGCTACCGCGCGGCTCGGGGCGTTTCCTGGAAGGCTGGTACGGCGAGCAAGGATCGAAAATGAACGTCAGCCGCGGCATCGGGATGAGCGGCCTGCCCATTCGATTCCGGTGCCGTCCGGAGTTGTCCATGATCACTGTGGGCCGGTAATTTCTACTAAAACCGCCTCCGAAATACGAACAGATTTCCCGGGAGGCGCGCGCCGGCTTCGAGCCGGATCGTCGTTTCCACGCAAGCATGCTCCGCGAACGCCGCAGCAGCCACCGACCGAACATACTCCGGTGAATGAACGAACCGCCCCGATGGCTGGAGCCGGTACTTCTCCCCTGTCCACGATTCCGTGCTGAACGCGAAGAGTCCCTCAGCCCTGATCGCGACGGCAGCCGCTTCAAAAGCGGGCGCCAAGTCTCCGATATAAACGATCACGTCGGCGGCCACGACCAGGTCAAACTGTCCGGGAGACCGGTTTAACAACACCGTTAATTCTTCACGGATCAACCGGTCATAAACACCACGCTTGGCGGCCTGTTCGAGCATCTTCGACGAAAGGTCCACCCCGACGAGTTCGCGAGCCATTGGCCGCAGCAGCGGCCCGCACAACCCTGTGCCGCAGCCCGCATCCATCGCATCGTATTTGTGATTCTCCGGGGTGGCTTCCCGCACGATCGAACAAAGCTTCTCCGGCACGTCATAACCCAACACGCCGGCGAGCTTCGCATCGAAACCATCGGCGAAGGAGTCGAAATATTCCACGATATAGCCGAACGGCGAGCGATCCAGCCCAGGCTCCCCGGCAATCGCCTTCATCAGATAATCGAGTACAGGGCTGTTCGGCCAAAGTTCTAAATACTTTTTCCCCACGCGGTCGGCTGCGCCGAGGTGCCCGAACCCGCTCAGAATTCCAAACGCCGTCTGGAACAATTTTCGCCGATCGTCATCCGTGGACTCGTCAGGCGCGGGATCGTTTGTTAGCGCCGTGGAATGTTCGTACGTGGCCAGCGCGCGCTCAACCGATTCGCCATTCAGCACGTCACGAATGAACCCGGCCTTGCGGGCCATTTGCCGATAGTGAGTATTGGACGCATCCAGGACGACGGCTCGGTTGTACGCTTCGCTCGCTTCCGGTATTCGACCGACCTGGTAATAAAGCTTTCCCAAATTCGCAGCGACGGTCGCATTCGTTGCGTCGAGTTTCTGCGCAGCTGCAAAACACTCGATTGCCTGGGCATCATCGCGCCTGTCGATCTTGAGCAAACCGAGGCACTGCCACACGACGCTGGAGCCGGGATTTTGTTCCACGGCGATGCGATAGGCCGCTTCGCAACCATCGAGATCGCCCAATTTCTTTCTCACCAGGCCCAGCAGTAACCATGTCTCTGGCTGCCGCCGCGACAATTCCAGAGAATACGCCAGGCAAGCGGCCGCATCGCCGAATGCACCCGCGCAATCCAACGCCGTACCGTAATTCGTCCACATGACGGCATTGCCAGGCGCCAGAGCCACCGCCCACCGGAACGCGGCAACTGCCTCCGGAATGTTTTGTTCTTGAAAAAAGAGCAGACCGAGTCGCGCCAACGCCTCAGCGACCGGCACGCCCTGAGTGAGCATCGCCGAAAATCGTGGATGAACCGACGCCAACGCGCTAACGGCGGCGTTAACCGCCCGCGCATCCGGCAGTTCTGGCGTGCCCGCTGCAAAAGTCCCGGGGAATGATTCCGCCGTGGAATGCCTCCTGGATTAACGCTCGGACACCCACGCAGCATTTAGCCATACCGGTGATGAGAACACAAGCGAGGGAAGGCTCCGAGTAGCAAAGGTTTCAAGCCCGTGCTTCCCATCTTGCAAGTTGTGTCCAGGAGAGGACAAGGGTACGATGCCCGAGTCCGCGATCCAAATCGGAATTTGCGATTGGGAGGGCGATATCATGATCCAGGCAATTCACAAAGGCGTGGAAATCGAAATGGAAGTTCATCAATTCCCGCATGGATGCTGGAAGTGTGACTACACTCTGATAACACATCCGGGAGGAATCCGAATGACGCATCCCGGGGACATGGAATTCCCGAACGAAGATCTTGCCACGGAGCATGCGTTGCAAGATGCACGCGACGCCATCGATCGAGCCAAGTCAAAGGCAGCATGAGCACGGAGAAGGTGAAAAGTTGCGTTACGTCATTGCGGTACTCGCATTCGCCGGAATTGTGGTTTCAAGCTTGGCTCTGGCTGGGCGTTACGATCCACCTGTACGGCCCATCGAAATCGTACACTCGCACTGGAATTCCTCCTACGTGAATCAGAGCCCCTATTCCAATGTCCACGGGGTTCCCGTGGCCGTTCTTGGGATTGTGTGTTACGCGCTACTGCTAGTGCTCGCGCTCCTGCGCCACAGAGTGCTCACGGTCTACCTGGCCTGTATCGGAGTTGCGTATGCGTTCCACCTCACCCATATTCAAGCGCAAGTTCTGCGCGTCTGGTGTGTGTATCACGTTTCGTCGCTCATCCTGATCGTTCTCATCGCATTCCTCGCCTTTGGGGAACTGCTTTCCGAGCCGCCTCAAGTCACTCAACGGTAATGGCATGGATGGATTCGCAAGCCGTTGAAGCGACGAGCGCATGCGTGCTGGGTATGAATCGCTGATGGGGTGAGATGTGACTTATGGCTCCCGCAAACGTGACGCAACGCACGGAGTTTCCACCACGGGGTGCCGATGTCTTCAATAGGAGGTGACCAATGCTAGTCAACCCGGTAAGTGGAATCAACCAAGTCAACTCCCAAGTGGCCGCAGCGTACCCGTATTCCGCTGCCCGCTCCGCTCCGAATAACTCGCCACTGCCCGAAGATACGGTGACGCTCAGCCCTGCTGCACAGGCAATGCAAACGGAACAGAAACTTGCGGCGGCAGCAGCCACGCAGAATGCGCTCAGCCCTGCTGCACAAGCCCTCCAAACCGAACAGAAACTTGCAGCCGCAGCGGCTTCAGAGAATCAGCTGTCCTCGGCTGCGCAGGCACTGCAAACCGAGCAGAACCTGGCGGCCACCGCCGCTAAATTGTGGATGTCGGCACTGGCTCTGACGAGTGACTGAAGACGCGAAGAGGAACAGTGGGACCGGCCTTACAGGCTGCTAAAAAACTCTCGCGTGTCATTCTGAGCGAAGAATCTCTCTTTCGCTGGATTTAAACCGCAGAGAGATTCTTCGCTTCGCTCAGAATGACAACGGGGGAGTTTTTCCGCAATCTGTTGAGCCTGCTTAGCCCGCTCCAAAAAGCGCGATGCTTTCACGCTGCTGCAACCGCTCCACCGGAATAAACGGCAGGCGGCCTGTACGGCAAAGCGCCGCCCAACACTTCCTCACGCTTTGTGCTGCCATCCTGGGCAACCGCAATCGACCACTCGCAGTCAAATAATGCTGGCGGACATTGGAGAAGTGATAAGGTAGGCACTGTGAATTTTGCGAAGAAAGGCTCATGCCGCAGATCTTCGATCCCGAGGCGTAGGAATTCGGTCTTCGGCGCTGCGAGCTTCGCCTATCTAACCTTGGGTGTCCTGCTCTGGTGCTCTGCAGCTCCAGCTCAGTCCCAGCAGCCTCCGCCAGCGGCTGAAGCATCAGCCGGGCAGCAGTTGCCCGGTCTGCAATCGCCGGGAATCATCATTGGAACAGTCGTCGATCCAAGTGGAGCCTCGATCGCCGGAGCCCACGTGAGTCTTACCCGTGAAGATCATTCCTCAAACCAAGAAATGATCTCTGGCAGCGAAGGGCAATTCTCTTTTCCCAATATCGCTCCCGGGCCCTTCCAGCTCACGGTTTCGGCAGAGGGCTTCGCGGCGCAAGCAGTCTCTGGAATCCTGCATCGGAGCGAGATCTACACCAACCCGCAGATCGTTCTCGCGGTGGCCAGCGCGAACACCTCCATGCAGGTAACATTGCCGCAGGTGGAAGTGGCCGAAGCACAGGTCAAGGAGCAGGAGCAGCAGCGCGTGCTCGGCGTCATCCCAAATTTTTATGCCAGCTACGTCCCGAACGCGGCTCCGCTCACCCCGAAGCAAAAGTTCGAGCTTGCCTGGAGGTCGACAATCGATCCCGTCACCTTCGTATTGACCGGCGCAGCTGCGGGAATTCAACAGGCGAATAATGAGTTCAGCGGATATGGCCAGGGCGCACAGGGTTATGGAAAGCGTTACGGTGCCTCTTATGTGGACTTAGTCTCAGGCACGTTCATCGGAAGCGCCATCTTGCCGTCGCTGCTGAAGCAAGACCCGCGATATTTCTACAAAGGAACAGGTAGCACGCGATCGCGGATTCTGTATGCGATCGCCAACGCCGTAATTTGCAAAGGCGATAACGGACGCTGGCAGGCAAATTACTCAGCGGTCCTCGGAAGCCTTGCCGCCGCTGGAATCTCCAACCTCTACTATCCAGCGAGCGATCGCCACGGAGCGGAACTGACGTTTGAAAGCACGTTACTTGGGATCGGTGCAACTGCCGCCGCCAATCTTCTTCAAGAATTTGCCATCCGAAAATTAACGACGCACGTTCCAAACCACAACCCTGCAAAACCCTAAAGCCTCCGAACTACCGCCGCCGGGCTTGTGACACGCGTCACACGATCCTGTGCCGAGCCGCACTGATCGCTTCCTTGCACTCCAATTATTCTTCCTTCATGGAATTTAGCGCTGCCAATCGCAAGGCTTTGTGGAGGGATCGAATGCGACCCTTTCGTTCTATAAGTGGAATTGCAATCGCACCATTGTTTTTGACGTTCTTGATGTTCGGAATTGTCAGCCGAGGCCACGCGCAATCGAACTCGGGAATCATCCAGGGCACGGTCGTCGATCCTACGAAGGCCTCGGTGCCTGGCGCGAAAGTCATTGTCGAAAACCCGATTAGCGGCCATGTCAGTGAGACCGTTACAGCGATGGACGGAAGCTTCAGCATTTCAAACATCCCGCTCAATCCGTATCACCTTAAGGTGACCGCGCCAGGGTTCGATGACTTTACGCAAGACGTCGATGTTCACTCGACTGTCCCAATTTCATTGGCGATCGCCCTGAAGGTTGGCAGCGCATCCGAGAGCATTACGGTCACAGAAACTGCCACCGATCTGGTGCAGACGACGGCAACCACGCACACCGACGTGGACCGCGGACTATTCGACAAACTTCCCTTGGAGAGCCAATCCTCGTCCGTCAGTTCGCTAATCACCCTCGCATCCCCGGGGGTTGTCGCGGACTCGAACGGCCTGTTTCACGGGCTCGGCGACCACGCGGAAAATTCGTTTTCCGTGGACGGCCAGCCGATCACCGATCAGCAGAGCAAGGTCTTCTCCAATCAAATTCCTTCGGACTCCATTCAATCCATGGAGGTAATTGAGGGCGCGCCACCCGCCGAATTCGGCGGAAAGACCAGCGTGGTCGTCAAGGTAACCACTCGTTCCGGGCTGGGACAGACCACGCCGCATGGCGAGGTGACAACTTCCTACGGCGCTTTCGGCACGGCGACCATGGGTGCGAACGTCTCCTTCGGCGGCCAGAAGTGGGGCAATTTCATCTCCGTGGGCGGGCTGAACTCCGGGCGGTTCCTCGATCCTCCCGAGTTCGCGGTGTTGCACGATAAAGGCAACGAGGAAAACTTTTTTGATCGCTTCGACTTTCAGCTTTCGGACAAGGACACGATCCAAGTGAACCTGGCATTCACTCGTTCCTGGTTCCAGACTCCCAATAGCTGGGACCAACAGCTTCAAACTTGCACGGTTCTTTCCACGGATTGCAGCGGCGCAGCGTATGCGCCAGGCTCCGTCCAGCTCAACCCAATCACCGGAGCCGCTCTTGGCGTCACCGACCAACGGTCACAGATCAGGACCTTTAACATTGCGCCGACGTGGACTCGCTTGATCGGCGCGGATTCCGTGTTCACCCTCGGTGTCTTCGTGCGCCGCGATCAATACAACTATTATCCAAGCTCGAATCCTTTCGCGGACTTCGGACCTATTCAAAATGAAAGCGTCTCTCAGCTTCGCTTCTTGACCAACGCGGGCGCTCGCACGGACTGGTCCTATGCGAAGGGAATCCACAATCTAAAAATCGGAGCGACCTACGGGCACA
>JBEKCU010000205.1:0-8607 GCA_050014735.1 Candidatus Acidiferrales bacterium
GGTAGTGGTGTCATTTAGATTTTTGGTTCCGTAAATCAAACTCAATCGACGGGCAAATCCACTAGGAGGGTAGAACATGAGCGATGCAAATCAATCCATTGAGTCCACATTGTTACTTGACATTGTGGACTCTAAATGGTATTCTCAGTTGGTGACGAAGATACGCGAAATACTTGCTGGCCTGAGTCGGCAAGTGGAACTGGATGGAGAAGCGCTCGCCGCGATCAGCGCGGAGCGGGAGAAACTCCGCGCCGCTTATCTTCGTTTCAAAGAGCTATCGGAATTGGCAGAGCCCAAGGAAGAGCGAGCGGAAATTGCGTTGGGATTGCTGCTAAATAGGGTCCAAAAGGTAAAGCCGAACAAGAGCGGCTTCGTCCTATCAGACGAAGAACGCGAAGCTGCGCAGGAAAGCGGAGATATACCCGCTGGCGTGAACTATGTTGATGTTTCCACTTTGCCGTTATGGAAGGTGATGCGAGAGGTTGTTAGGCAGGCAGGCCAAATCCGAATTGTCAGCCTGCAAAACGCGCTCAAGGTTTTCGGCATTGAAGTGCGCCGCCAAACGATAGAATCCGCGCTGGCGGTCCACAAAAAAGAGTTTAAGGTAACAAGGCGTGGAAGAGAGACGTTTGTATCCCTAAAGTAGTCGAGCCTGTCGAGGTCATCACACCCCGGCAGGCTCTAAAAAACTAAGGCGCACGGCGGCGAAGCCAATGCAACCTCGTTTCCATTTACGTTTATACATTCGCGGACCGCCATGCGTCAAGAGGCCTTTCGAGGCCGAAATCAAATCTTGCACATGGAGGAAGCGATGAACGTCCTGCCGATGGAGAAACAGATTCAAGTTGTGAGTGCTCTAGTGGAAGGAAATTCGATCCGAGCCACGGCGCGGATGGCGGATATAGAGCATAAGACCGTGCTGCGAGTTTTGCTGCGGGTCGGGGATCGCTGCGAGCAAATTCTGAATGAGCGGATGCAAAACCTACCCTGCCGGATCGTCCAAGCGGATGAAATTTGGACGTTTGTGGGCAAGAAGGAAAAGCGAGTCACGGCGGACGATGATCCTGAAGTAGTCGGGGATCAATACGTGTTCGTGGCGATGGACTCGGAAAGCAAGCTGGTACCGTGCTATCGCGTGGGCAAGCGAAACGCTGCGAACACCTGGTACTTCGTGCGGGACTTGCAGGAGAGGCTCGCGCATCGCGTACAACTCACCACAGATGGATGCAAGCCGTATTTGAACGCGGTGGACGATGCGTTCGGCGTGGATGTGGATTACGCCATGCTGATTAAGACGTATCAGGAAGGCAACCAAGCGGACAAGCGGTACAGTCCTGGTGAGTTCGTCAATGCCCTGCCCATACCAGTCACAGGAACGCCGAAAGCGCATCTGATTTCAACGTCTCATATCGAGCGGCAGAATCTCACGATCAGGATGCAGTTGCGCAGATTCACCCGGCTTACGAACGCTTTTTCGAAGAAATTGGAAAATTTGAAAGCCGCTTGTGCGTTGCACTTTGCTTGGTATAACTTCTGCCGCATCCATTCAACACTTCGAGTGACCCCCGCAATGGCTGCGGGCGTGGAGTCCCATCCTTGGGAGATAGGAGAATTGCTATGACTGAAAAACAAGCCGTAGAGATGCTTAAACTTCTACGGCAGATTCTTGCTGAGCTTGAGCAGATTCATGCCGGTCTGCCCCGAGAGTAGGATTATTTCTTAGCAGGACTCGGGCAACATCGAGAGCATCAATCGCCTCAAGGCGGTTCGCATCCTTGAGGCTCTCAACTATGGTTTCCGCGAGCTGAATGACTCTAGCTTGCATTCGGCACACTCCGGGTGTATACAAAGTTTGCCGAACATGGATTTGGCGAGGCCCCGATGTCCGTCGGGGCTTTCGCATTTTATTGGACTATCCGACACCCCCAGTCAGGAGGGAAAGCGTGAAATTAGACAAAACGACCAAGATGCTTTTGTTTATGATCGCTCTCGGCTTGTGGCTCAATGCTCTTGGCCTGATATTCCAAGTTAAGAAAGTCTCTGCGGATACCGATACTACGTTGCAGAGCATAGCGGAAGACATAAACAAAATCTCTAAAGGTCTGTGCCTGAATCGCACACTTTGCAACTGAGCCAGCTAAGATCTGTATTTCCGTTGGGCGTTCCACCGATCCGCTCGCTCTGCCCATTTTAGCGGGATGCGGGCTTTTCTTGCTGCTCGCTCCAAGGTGATATCTGCCCATTTGTCAACTGGCGGATCAACGTCCATCTGCCGCCAGCGTCTTTCCTGTTCAGCACGAATCTCTTTCCGCGCAACGTCTAGTTTCCATAACAGTCGGACATAGTACCAGCGAAGCATCAGACGGACTCCCGCGAGAATCGTTGCGACAGGGGCGACGAGGATAAAGAGCTTCGATAAAGGGGACATGCGAAGAGCATAATCCCTCGTTTGCGCATGGCTGTGCAAGCTGCTTGCCAATCTCGCGGATTTGCCGAATTTTCAGTCATTGAATGACACCACTACCAGATTACTGAATTTATAGCAGAAATAGTCGGTCGATCGGATCGTTTATTCGGTGCCGGTTGCGGCCGCCACGCGGGATTTCACGAATTCAAATTGCCTGTGGCAAAACGATAACCAGCTCGAGTTGAGGCTTCGGAATGTCACCCGGAACGAAGGCGCCCAGACTTCGTGACTTGCCGATTGCATCCCACACAGGACCTGCCTGATTCAACGAAAAATACTGAAAGGCCAGCTTCACTGGAATCGCCCCCGGCGGCTTGACGAGATGGGTCATCTGTATGCCCGGCAGGGCGGCGCGGACCAGATGTTCAACCTGTGCCGCGGAGCAGACTTTAATCAATTGGGGAACGCGTTTTATGAGTTCGGGCTCGGACATTTCCGCGGCGATCGCCATATACATTTTGGTATTCACAAGGTATTTATCGTCATCGATTGTCGTCGCATAGATCGATGGCTGGACGAGCTTCAAGGGAAGGGAAACATAGTTACTGGGAACGACTGTCTCGAGAAGTTCGCGTAGCTTCTCGTCGAGGTCAGTGAAACACTTGCTCAATTCGTCATGATCGTAAGCGGGCAAGTCGCGCGGCTGAATCCTCATGGAAAACGTGGTCAATGCGCCTGCCAGGGACGTGAGGATGCGAAAGGCAGTTTCCGGGTGGCCTTTTCGCGTTTCGTAGATATGACGTAGGACGGGGAAATGACTGTTTACAGTGTAGAGTAACCAAAAGTTCGCAATATCCGCCGATGTGAAGTCTGCCAGATTCTGACTCTTCTGCCGCCGCTTTCCCGCAAGGATGCTGCTCTTCGCAGCGAGAATTTCGACCAGCCTGCGGAGCATGGAAATCAGGTAGTCGTTCGCGGCGATGTTCAGAAGCGGCGGAATGAATGAGCGGTCCAACTCAAACGCGCCGGCGGTTCGCCGGACCCGCGCAATCCTCAGGGCCACGCTTCCCTCGCGAGACTCTCCCTCAAGAAGAAAGCGGAAGTTTTTTCGGGCAAATTGAATCGGTTTCTCGCTGACGCCCGTGTTTTCATCGCGGACCTCCACGACTTCCGCGGAGTAGCGCGTGTCCACATTCTGCTTCGTAACGGAGACGTTAAGTCCCTTCTCGCGCTCGGACGGAATCGCCAAATACACGTCCAGGCTCTGTTGGTCGGCGTCAAAAAACTGCGCCAGTGGCTTGGGCGCCGGCTCATCGTCCGAATTGGGGATGTCAAAAGGAAGTCCATCCGGCAAAATCCCCACGGCCCGGGAGATGCCAAAATTGCCTTCGGCCAGAGCCTCATGACGGATGCGCAGATCGGCGAAACCCCAAGGCCGAAAGTTGAGCGCGTCGAGGCGGAACTGGAAGGTGCTTTCAATGAATCGATCCTGCGTTTGCAAATGCTGGGGCGTCAGGAACGTCCCTTTCGCCCAAATCACCGGCCGGAGCTGTCGCATAATCGCTTGTCAACGTATCAATTCTCTACCTGTGAAGTCAAAGGAGAATCTCGCAATACTGGCTTCCTGACTACCAACGAATGCGCGAGTGAAAAGTTTGCCGCTTCGGAAATTGCTCTTCGCTGACCACGGTGAGGGTGAAATGCGGCGCAATTGTTCACGGCCCGGCCATTTCGTGTGCAATTGGATATTAAAGAGAAGGCAATTTCGCGGGCAGTTCCAGTACTCACATTTTTTAAGCGGAACTAATTTAGCGGTTGTACTAGAAGGTGTCGCATGTTAAAAGCTACGCCATTCAATTTGCGATTGGCGCAAAATTCGCAAAGAGAATCGGGCCCACGGTTAGTCTTTTAGCAATCTCAAATTCGCAATACACCAAATTTCTGTCTCTAGCGAGGGATTGAATGACGAAGAACTCTCAGTTTGCGTCGGGCCCAATTCGAACGATAGTAATTCTCGGAGCTGGTCTTCTCGCGTTAACGGCCTTATGCGTACGGGGGCGCGCCCAGTCCGAGGCGCCAGCGTCATTCCCACCCCCGCGATCGACTGCCGCGACCCCGCTTCCAACGTCGGTTACTTCCTCGCCCGTGGTGGCCTCGCCTCAATCGTTTCAACCAGCGCCCGTCAACAATTGGACTCCGCTCGTTAATCTCCCTGGCTTTGCCGCGAGCACTCCTTTGCTGCTCACCGATGGCAGGGTCCTGGTTCAGGACGTTGGGAAGACTGATTGGCACCTACTGACGCCGGATAACACGGGTAGTTACATCAACGGGACCTGGAGCGCGCTGGCGGCCTCGCCGAAGCAATGCTTCGATACGAGAACTCAAGCGCTTGAAACTTGGAGCCCGCTGTATATGGCTTCCGCTGTACTCCCTGATGGGCGCGTGGTCATGATCGGGGGCGAATATAATCTTGCGCTGCCGATCAGCGACGTTTGGAGCAACCTCGGCGAAATTTACGATCCCGTGGCCGGCACGTGGACCTGCCTATCGGCTCCAGGCGGTTGGAATCAGTTAGGTGACGCTATGTCGGTTGTCCAGCCAAACGGGACATTTCTGTTGGGCAATGCTCTCGGTACCTCAGTAGCTACATTGAATCTCTCAACCACTCCGCCAACTTGGAACGTTATCAATCCGCCCGGTAAAAGCGCGGACGGCGGCGGGTACAATAATGAAGAGGGATGGACTCTGCTGCCCAACGGAAATGTGCTGAGCCTCGAGATTTGGAATACCCTGGATTCCACCCAGACGCCTGCGTTGCAGTACTCTCCCTCCCAGCAGTCCTGGACAACTGCGGGGACGGCTCCCGATCCCCTTGTGCTAATCAGTAAAGGAAACTCGCAATACTATGAAGTTGGGCCAGCCGTGCTGCGGCCGGACGGCACTGTCTTTGTTGGAGGCGCCACCGGTTTCAACGATATCTATAACACTAATACAGGTGCCTGGTCCAGCGGCCCGACGTTGCCTACCCTCTCGGAAAATGTGTCGTGCAATAACGTGAATTATGGCGCCGTCACCGAGCAATTTGTCCTTGCGGACGCCCCGGCGGCTCTGCTACCCGATGGCAATGTCCTGCTCGATTCCAGCCCGATCGATAGCAACTGCGGCTGGATTAACGGGACTGAATTCTTCGAGTTCAATGGAACCACTCTGACACAAGTTGCTGGCACACGGTATTCATCTAGCACCCCATCGTTTGTCGGCCGCCTTCTCACACTGCCTACTGGACAAATTCTCTTCCTCGACAGTACCGGAGATGCCGAGATTTACACCGCGACCGGAACTCCTAATTCCGCTTGGGCGCCAACAATCACGACTTCACCAGCCACAGTCGGTGTTGGCGGCACAAATATGTTAATAACAGGCACTCAGCTTAACGGCCTTTCGGGAGCTGTAGCTTACGGGGATGACTACCAGGCCGCGACGAATTATCCGCTGGTTCGCATTACCAACCTCGCAACGAGTCACGTTTTCTATGCTCGGACACACGGCCCCAGCACGATGGGTGTTGCCACGGGCGCCGCGACCACGTCCACCTATTTCGATGTGCCGGCCAATATCGAATTGGGCCCGAGCACTATGGTGGTGGTTGCAAATGGGATTGCTTCCACGTCCGTGCCGATAACCGTGCTCAAGCCCGGTAGCACGGCGCTGGTCTCGTCGGCCAACCCTTCCACGTCCGGCCAGTTGGTGACGTTCACGGCAACCGTGAGCGGCACGGGCGGGACGCCGACCGGTACGGTAACGTTCTATGACGGCGCAACTTCACCGGCGACTTCGCTGGGAACCGGCACGCTGAACGGAACTGGGGTTGCAACCTTCGCTACGACATCGCTGGCCCTCGGTTCCCATACAATCACGGCAACCTATGGCGGAGATGGCAATTTCGGACCCACAACATCTACCGCAGTCACGCAACTTGTCAATGGGCAGCAGAGCACGATCGTACTGGCATCGTCGGTCAATCCCGCGGCAGCTCGCCAATCGATAACCTTCACCGCTACCGTCACCGGCACCGGGGGGACGCCTACTGGCACGGTGACATTTCTGGACGCCAACGCTTCGTTGGATGGCAACACCGTGCTGGGAACGGTGGCGCTGACTGGCGGTACATCGGCAATCACTATCACGTCCTCAAGTTCAGTGCCGCTGCTTCCCGGCATGCATTCGGTCACGGCGCAATATAGCGGCGATTCGGTTTTCGGCTCGACGACATCCACGGCAGTCATGCAAGTGGTCAACTTCATAACGACTACGACGAAGCTGGTGTCGACGCCCAATCCCTCCGCAGTCGGCCAGACCGTGACGTTCACGGCGACGGTGACCGCCACAACCGGGACGCCGTCCGGTGGGGTTACCATTTACGAAGGCACCACGCTACTGGCAGAGGTCGGGCTGAACCCCAGCGGAATCGCAACTTTCACGTTGTCTCCGTCACCCTTTGTGAACACCGGCTCCTATTCATTTACCGCAACCTATGTCGGTGACAACTTCAATGCCACAAGCACGTCGCCAGTGGACACCCAGGTGGTTGGCAAAGCGAGCACGGTGGTATTGAGTTCGTCGTTGAATCCCTCGTTGATCGGCCAGTCAGTGACATTTACGGCGACGGTCAGCGGTAGCGGGGGGACGCCGACGGGCACAGTCACATTCCTGGATGGGACCGCCTCGCTCGGATCGGCTGTCGCGGTCAACGCCGGAGGAGTCGCGACGTTTGTCACCTCGGCTTTAGCCAAAGGCGCTCATTCGATCACGGCAAGCTATAGTGGCGACGCGGCGTTTATCCCAGCCACATCCGCTCTGGTCTCGCAAACCGTCAATGGCCTACCGAGCACGACGGTATTGACTTCATCGCTGAATCCTTCAGTAGCTGGCCAGTCGGTGACATTTACAGCGACTGTAAGCGGTACAGGCGGGACGCCGACCGGTACGGTGACATTCCTGAATGGCAGCACTTCTTTGGGAACCGGAACGCTCAGTGGCGGAATCGCAACATTTGCCACGACCACACTGCCCGGTGGCACCGATTCAATTACGGCCAGTTATCAGGGTGACTCGACCTTTGCCAGCAGCACATCCGCTGTACTCATGCAAGTGGTTACTCTCAAACCGAGCACAACGTCGCTGACTTCATCACCCAATCCTTCATTCGGTCAATCGGTGACATTTACCGCGACGGTGAGCGGCTCAGGCGGGACACCGACGGGCACGGTGACATTCTTGAATGGCAGCGCTTCGTTGGGAACCGGCTCGCTAAATAGCGGCGGAATCGCAACGTTTGCGACGACCCCAACGACCGCACTGATGGCTGGCACCGATTTGATTACGGCAAGTTACGGGGCTGACACGAGCTTCGCCATCAGCACATCCTCGACGGTGAGCCAGGTGGTGAATGTAGCAGGGTTCGCGGCAGTCTCGACCTCCCCAACGGTTACCGCAGGCCAAAGTACGACCGTCAATCTCACGCTCTACCAGGCTATTGGGTCCAATCTCAGCTTCGCCCTGGGTTGCACGTCCACCTCACTGCCCTCAAAATCGAGCTGCACATTCGTGCCGCCCTCGGTCACGCCGACGTCTGCGGGCACTACGGTGCAGTTCACTTTCCAAACCGCCAGTTCAGAGTTGCCCGCTCGACCATCGGACCGAATTCAGTGGCCGTGGGGAACGTTCGGAATCATTGCTGT
Source organism: Candidatus Acidiferrales bacterium (assembly GCA_050014735.1). Classification (GTDB taxonomy): domain Bacteria; phylum Acidobacteriota; class Terriglobia; order Acidiferrales; family UBA7541; genus Palsa-360. Next base: position 8,149 of record JBEKCU010000205.1, read on the forward strand.
CCTGGCATCGGCGCTGATGGTGGGCATGATTCAGTTGCGACCGTCGCCTCGCCGTCGTCTGGCTTTCTGTATGTGCCTTGCAGTTCTGGCCATGGCGTCGGTATTGGCTGGGTGCGGGGCCAGCTATAGCGCTCCTCCCTATACTGGAACGCCGAAGGGAGCGGCCACGTTTACGGTAACGGGAACGTCCGGCAGCACCGTAATTTCAACTCCGGTAACAATAACCGTTCAGTAAATATAATACGACCCGAGCGGCCAAACTCTGGAGTGGAGCAGGAAGCGCGCGACTGATCGTAACGGGGAATTGGCGTCACCCAATCGGCCCCTGTTCCGCCAAGGCCGAAGGAACGCGCTTTCTTACGCCAAGGCGCCACTTTTTAGAATACTTATCTCGCTGCCTGGGCGGCGCCAAGTTCTTGCAGTTCGCTTTCGTCGATCTTCAGTGACGCTGCGGCGACA
>JBEKCU010000206.1:0-8597 GCA_050014735.1 Candidatus Acidiferrales bacterium
ATTTTGAAGTCATCCTGCGCAAATGCATCCAGTACGCTGTCCCGATATAAATGTGTTAGGCCGCCGGCTCCAGGCCCCGCGTAGGTAGTCCCCAAGCCGGTATTGCTGATATTGCTTAGGGTAGGACTACCGTTGCAAGTTCCGGCCGCAACGGAGAGCGTACCCGTGCAGGCGGGCAAACCGATCAGGAAATCCGAGAAGTTTGTGAAGGCCAGCGATCCCAAGGAGCTACCCGGAGAATGCATGTCGAGGCGGTCGCGTTCAAATTCAAATCCGGCGCGCACCGTATGCTTTCCGTGCGACCAGGAGATCGAGTCCGCCGCTTCCCACGAGCTGTCGGTATTGATCTTCGCCAAGTTGCTGCCCGCGCCAAACTGTATCTTAGGAGTGGTGAAGGTAATCTGCGCAAGGGCGTTTATCGATGGAACGATTGGCGTGATTCCCACCTGCTGATCGGTGAATGGGATGCCTTGCGTGGGAAGAATTTTTACAGTCTGTACCGAGAGTCGCGCTTCGTTGACGAAATTATTGGTGACCAGACTGGTGAGTTTCAGCGTGGTGTAGCTGGCCGGGAAGTTGGTGGTCCCGGGAGCGCCGGGCAGGCATGGCGTGATGGTACCGGTCGAAGTGGCGGCACCTCCCGAACCGGCGCACCCGATGGTGATGGACGCCGGGTCGCGGGAATAGAAATAGCGGAGCGACAGGGTATTCTTGGAGTTGATTACATAATCTACGTTGCCCAGAATCTGGTGTTCGGTGAAATGAACCGGAAGGCTGTCGCTGACCGTCAGGTTTCCAGATGTACCCGATCCGGGAAGATAATAGGTGCCATCAGGAAGCTTCAAATTGAGGATAGCGAGGGCAACCGGATTGATGTTCGATCCGGTGCAGCTAACCGGAACGCTGCCGGCAGTTCCGGGAAGAGTGCCGCAGAATGCCGCGCCCAGCGCAGACTTGAACGCAGCCGTCGAGCGGTCACCCGATGGAATCGGAGGCAAAGTGGGAGTGGAAAAGCCATACGCGGCGGCCCCGTTAATCTGCCGTGTCTCCTGTTCGGACGCGAAGAAAAACAATTTGTCCTTCTTGATCGGCCCGCCGATCGTACCCCCAAACTGGTTCTGGTCCAGCACCGGGCGCCCGTTCGGCAGTGGGGGCGCGTTCTGGGAGCGGAAAAAGTCGTTTGAGTTAAAAATCGTATTGCGGAAAAATTCAAACAGCGTGCCGTGAAATTGGTTCGTGCCGGACTTGGTGACCACATTGACGTTCGCGCCCGGGTTGCGCCCGTAGGCGGCATCGAACAGGGAGGTCTGGATTTTGAATTCCGCGATGGCGTCCGGATTCACAATCGCCGTACCGGGATTACTGCCCTGATCGGCCACGCTCCCAGTCCCGCCGAGGCTGTTGATGATAGCGCCGTCCTGCTGGTAGTTGTTCTCCGCATAACCGGCGCCGTTCACATAGATGTCCTGCGAGCCCCTGCCCATGGTCACGGCATTGAACACGCCGACTGCCACCCCAGCGGTGAGTCCCACCAGGTTGGTATAGTTGCGCGTGGTCAGCGGTAACTCCGTCACCGTGGCCGAATCGACCACAGTACCCACGGCGGAACTCGCTGTCTGCACCAATTCCGCTTCCGCGGCAACCTCCACTTGTTGCGTTTGGCTGCCCACGGTCAGCACTTGATCGATCGCAGGCCTCTCGGTCACGTTGAGCGTGATCGAGGCAACCGACGCCGTGTTGAACCCGGTGGCTTCAAATTTTACCGAGTAATTGCCCGGGGGCAGGAATCCCACCGTATAAGTTCCGCTGGCGCTGGTGGTCGTCGTGCGTGCCTGACCGGTCGCAATATTCGTGACCGTAACTGTCGCGTTAGGAACCACGGCGTTTGACGAGTCAGTTACCGTGCCGGTGATTGCGCCGGTTGTCGCTGATTGGCCAAAAAGTAGCGGAGTGAACCCCAGAGACAGAAAAACCAGAAGGACGCAAATCATCGCGAGCGCATGCTTGCGCCAGAACTTCAAATTGGCACCCATCATAAATCCTCCCATTCAAGATCGGTTTATTACTTAATCTCCAACGGGCCGAAGATCTACGCCAATATTTTAAAGATAGGAACCGACTTCGCGGACACAAGGACACTAACTGGGTCAAGGGTTTACTCCGTTAGTTAGTTTATGTCAATAACTAATTTTCTATTTTTCAAAATTAGCGAATCGGAACAATCAGAGCACCCGCGGTAACTGAAGGCCGATTACACTCGAGCAAAGCGAGATGGTATTTTGGAGTTCGCCGCAAGACCAGAATCATGACAAATCCGCGCCTCGTTCTCCCTCCGTCCGGTGTCCGCACAATCCGGCGGCAACACTCGCTCAATCACAGAGTCGCGAGTTGGCCAGTAACGGGCTGTGCCGGTACGGGCCTTGGGGTTGGGTCCCTTAGCTGCTCCGTTGAGCCTGCTGAACCATTCGATTGACCCTCACGCCAGATCGTGATAAACGGGATAGTGCCGAAGATTCAACATAAGGAGAATTGACATGCGCCGAATCACACTCGTTAGCACAGCGGTTGCGATATGCCTTACGGCTGTACTCGCAATCGATGTAATTGCCAGTAAGCCCGCCAGCCCGCTGGCGGAACTTGCGTCTGGCAAAGTTCAACTCATGTCGGCTGGGGCTCTCGCTTTCGGCCCCGATGGCATTCTATTCGTCGGGGATTCTGTTGGCGGAACCGTCGTGGCGATCGATACCGGGGACCGCAAAGCCGCCGCTTCAGCCGCGAAGATCAACGTTCAGGGAATCGACGTAAAAATCGCTGCGTTGGTGGGCGTGACGCCGGATCAGATCCTCATCAACGACATGAAGGTAAACCCCATCTCGAAGAATCTGTATCTCTCGGCCTCGCGCGGACGCGGCCCCGATGCGTTGCCGCTCATTCTGCGCGTGGATGCAGCGGGCAAAGTCACCCCACTTTCGCTGGATAACGCCAAGCACTTGTCCGTCAGCCTTGTCGATGCGCCTGCGTCCAATCCAGGACCGCAGGACAAACGCATGCAGACGATCACCAACATGAACTATATTAACGGTAACTTGATCGTCGCCGGCCTCTCGAACGAGGAATGGTCTTCCGCGCTGCGCTCAATACCGTTCCCATTCAAGGAAGCGGATAAGGGCACCACGCTGCAGATTTGGCATTCATCTCACGGACGGTTTGAGACGGAATCTCCGGTGCGAACGTTCGTTCCCTATACGATTTCAGGCCAACCGTATATCTTGGCGGCTTACACCTGCACTCCTCTGGTGAAGATCCCGGTCAGCCAGCTTCAGCCCGGCGCCCAGGTGAAAGGTGTGGAGATCGCGGACCTCGGAGCCGGCAACCAACCCCTGGACATGGTGCCATATAAAAAAGACGGACACGACTATATCCTGATCGCCAACACGGCTCTGGGCGTGACGAAGCTTAAGGCGGATAATCTCGCGTCATATCCTGCAATCGAGTCGCCCACCAGGACCGACGTCGCTGGCGTTCCCTATGACAAGATGACCGAGCTTCACAACGTACTGCACCTCACCCAACTCGATGACTCCGATGCGGTGATCATCACAGGAAAGACTAACGGCGGTCAGCCCTGGGCCCCCGGTCCGCCGGTGAGCCCGATCGATCTACAAACAATTGCGTTGCCCTAAATCAAGTCACGACACCTTGCTGAAGCTGAGGCTTTTGTGCGCTGCGGTCATCCTGTTCCTCGGGATGACCGCACGCGCGCAAACGACCTCTATTCAATTTCAGGATGGCGCGTTTCGCGTGACTGGTTGGAAGGCGCCGTTGATAGTACCCGCGAAGGGTTGGGCCTCTATTTTCAACGTGTACGCCGGAGCGGGAGATGTCCCGCCATTGGCCGGTACCTATGACATCGAAGACGATGCCTTGGTCTTTCATCCCAGTTATCCCATCGAACCAGGAGTGCACTATCGCGCGGTTTATAAGTCGCCTTTGGGTGGTGCCGCAGTCGAAAAAACATTTGAGTGGCCGCGCCAGGATCGAACTCCCTCGACGCGCGTTGAACACGTTTACCCATCCGCGGACGTCCTTCCGAGCAATCAACTCAGACTGTACATCTACTTCTCCGCCCCGATGAGCCGTAGCGAGGCCGCCCGTTACATTCACGTGCTGGATGAACGCGGCAAGATTTTGCAGGGAGCGGAAGCAGTATTTCTACCCGGGGAAGAACTCTGGGACCCGAACTTCCAGCGGCTCACGATGACGTTCGACCCCGGGCGCATCAAGCGCGGGCTGACATCGAACGAAAAGATAGGTCCGCCGATCGCCGAAGGAAAGCGCTACACACTGGTGATCGACCGCGACTGGCCGGACGCACGCGGCGCGCCCCTCGTGGTGGGTTTCCGCAAATCTTACAGAGGCGGACCAGCGGAGAGGAATCCGCCAGATCCCAAGGAATGGCGGGTGACCCCGCCCAAGGCAAGCACTGTTGAGGCCGTGGTGGTGGACTTCCGGACACCGATGAATTATCCCCTGCTGCAAAGAATGATTCAGGTGTCGGGCGTGCAGGGGGGCGTAACTGGGACAGTGAGCATCGATCGTCAGGAAACTCGATGGCGCTTTACGCCGCGCGAGCCCTGGAAGACAGGTGATTATCGACTGATTGTGAATACCGCAATCGAAGACCTCGCGGGCAATCACATCGGCCAACCCTTCGATATCGACACCTTCGAACATGTCACCGAACACATTGCCACCGATACTGTTTCCCTGCCCTTCATCGTTCGCTAAAGGAAAACAACGCCGAAAAAGTTCCGGTTCCGTGGAAATTAGCCCAATCCGTGCGATGCGCATCGCCACGCGATCTCTAAAATAAAAAAGGCCCCGAAAATTCGCGGGGCGCTTGGGGAAACTGGAACGACAAGGTTCTGTTATTCGCCGGGACCTCCCTCTTTAGGTGGTTGGCGGCTGGCCGTGGGCGGAACGGAAAGAAGGTGAAGCTTAGCGCCAAGAACTCTGCGCGCATTGATCATCGCCTGGGCGTTATTGCTAAATGTGTACGGATTCGCGATGAACGATTCGGCTGTTCTCCTGGCGAAATCGGCATAGCCTGCCTTGCCCAGGGCGGCCAAGTACTCGTAGTCCTGCATGCCGTCGCGAATGAGTTTGAGCCGGATACTGGGAAGAGGGATTGGCGCGGAACCGCCGATCTTTGCTGGTATTCCAGGGTACTCCAACGTGCCGTCGCCGTTGCCTCCAAAGATGTAGATACTTGTCCACGGGTCCGACGACTTCGTCGGATAGCCACAGGGAGTGCTCCAGCAGTAGTCACTGAAATAGTAAAGCTCGGTCTCGATTCCATACAGATATGCAAGCCATTGGAAGACCCGGTTCCCGACGGGAGTGGAATCGATCATATAGTTTCCGTACGTTTGCCTCGAGTCGCCGGGTTTTCCGTTGTCGCACGTGCTGGCCTCATCGCACGATTGATACCACCACAGGTGATGACCGGGAGACGAGAGCCATGCGTTGTACGCGGACCTTTGATTCGATCCGTACAGGCCATCCATTTGGTCAACTACAGGAGAAAGAACGTCAATCGATGGCAGCACATTTTGCGCGGCCGCATTATGAATGCTCGTGGTGACCAAAGTTCGAATTGGGGGAACGGCAGCTCGATTCGCCGCAGCTCTCGGAGCAATGTCAGCCCAATTGCAATTCTCCGGAGGCTCGTCGCACGTATAGTCGTATACCTTGGGCATCCATCCGTGGGCCTTAAAGTTGGCTGCCCACTGTTGACGCGTCGCGTTACCTCCACTATTGAATTCTATGTTCGTTAATTGTGCGCCCGCGAGCATCGTTTTCGTGTTCGCGGCTGTTCCGTTGAATAGCGGCCCGTAAAGCTTATTGAAGGAATCCCAATTATTGTCATACGGTGTGGTGAATGCAACGTTTGCGAGAGACACCCGATGGTCCAGGAACATCACTGCTTGATCGACATGCGATAAGTCGACCCCGGAAACCCATTTTCCATGGGCCCCTGGGTACGCTCCACAATTCGTCTCGCTGCCATACGCTTGCACGCAGAGACCATATCCAGTGAGCCTGAACGCCGATTTTAATGTGGCCGTCGATGGAAGAGTGAAGTTCCACACCGACACCAAAACAGGGAGCGTGGCAAGGGTCCTGCCTCCGTCGGTCACGGTAACTGTCCCCACGTAGTATCCGGCGGGAGCATTGGGAGGCACTAGCACATCGATCCACGCGCTTTGGTTCTGGTGCGGCGCGACTGTATAAGGAAAGGCGTTTCTGGCCTGACGATAATACGGATCGACCGCGGGAATCAGGATATCGGGGGTGAGCCCGAGGATCCCGTTTGCATTCGAACGCGTGGTGATGTCGATGTACGCTTCCCGGTACACAACGATATTCGTAAGACTTGAGATGTGAGTTCCAGTTCGAGGGCTTACAAGATCGCTTACTGTGACACCTAGCGAAACGGGGCTGGCACCTGCTTGCACATGCACCTGAAAATCGCCAAACTCGTTTTTTGCCGCTGACAGAATCGCCCAGTGCACCGAACCGGAATTGCCAAAATCTTGATGCACTTTCTGCAGCGAGTCCGTAACCCAGACATTTCCCGGATAGTCTTGCGGGTTCGTATCGATATTGGGGCGGTAGGATAGGTCGAGAGGATCGGCATAGTTCGAGCCGGCGGGAGCCTGAGGTTCATCCGTCAAGATTCCGCTCGGCGCCGCGCGCAAAGGAAATTGAACGATCGACGGCGCATATGTATAGATGGCCAACGATGCAGCAGTCAGAACGAAACCGCGCCACAGAATTGTTCTCAGCTGATTCCTACGGAGCAGCAATCCCACAAGATAGCTCAATAGCAAACTGAAAGCGATTAGCCCCAGCGACCAGGGCCCCCTCCCTGCATGCAGCAATCGGCCAATGAGATGCAATACGTTATCGCGAGACATTAAAATTCCTGGGTGACGAGTTCACCTGTATAGAACTCAAGGCGCCGCAGCATCTTTAAGGGATCAGGCCAACTCCGGGACTTCGTAGAAATCGCGCTATCTCATCGCCTGCGATTCGATGACCGGCCGGCGAGGGATGGACAGGATCGACGCTGATCGACTGGTTGCGCAAAAAAAGCTGGCCATTATCCCCTGCCCGCATGGCCGGCAGCAGATCGAGCACGGGCACGCCGTTCGTAGCGCCGATCTGCTCGATCCAGCCCTGGGGTTGGCCGCGCAGCACTTCCGGTCCGAAATAAAGATGCAACTGCTGCGCGTAGAGCTTCAGCGCACGCTCTGACAACTGGGGCTCCACCGGAAAAACCACGATCGCCAGCCGTTGCTGGCGGCTTCGGGCAAAGTTTGCAATGCGCTGAATATATCGGCTCACTCCTGCGCGAGCCTTATCCTGGGTCGGTGACGGCGCCTCAATCGACAAGAAGCCAAACCCCTCATTGTCTTCCAGGTGGAGAACGTTAAGCCGGTATAACAGCGATTTTGCTCGCACGTAGACAATGTTATACAGGCGGGAATGGAGGAAGAATAACGCATTCATCGACCGAAAAGCCGTCAGATGTGCATGAGGTTCCACGGGTTGCGGATCGAGCTGCGGATCGATATCGTTTAGCGCCATACACACAACGATGAGATCCGGGTGCATGGCAGGCGCGTTATTTTCGATGAAGTGCGTGTAATACTCGAGTCCGGTCGCGGGAACACCCGCGTTCAGCACTTCGTAACGCAAGCCTGCGGGAGCAGACGCATTCAAATCCTGCTCCAGGACTCTTAGGAACGTCTCCTCGACGCGCACGCCATATCCAAACGTGATCGAGTCGCCGACTCCGAGAATACGAAACACACCGGGAGCCTTCTCAAGCGTGGTGTCGGGACCGCGCAGACCAAGATTATTGATCGTCACGGGAGCGCCGATATAGGAATCTTGGTGGGAGTTCGGTCGAAACGACCACGCGGATTGGCGGAAACCGCTATCGTCGAACTTGGTCATCCGGTAATGCGTCAGTCGAAGCCCGCTTTCCGCCAGGGCGAGTGGCGCCATCAGGCCGAAAACGATCAATGCGCCGTTCAAAAATAGTTTGCGCCATCTTGAAGATTCGCGCTCTGCCGCTACCTGCATAACAAGTGTGCTCATATTTGGGTTCAATCCATTTCTAATGTGGATGAGTAATTGTTCACTAAGTCTTCGCGCTGCTCGCTCTTGCGTAGAAAACAATTGCCGATTGCCAGCGTGTCAATCTGGGTCCCCATAAAACAGCGGAATGCCTCTTCCGGCGTTGCAACAATCGGCTCGCCTCGCACGTTGAAGCTGGTATTCACGAGGACAGGGCAGCCGGTGCGTTCCTTGAAGGCTTTCAGCAATTGTGCATATCGTGGATTCGTCTCTGCGTGCACGGTTTGGATGCGGGCAGAATAATCGACGTGTGTCACTGCCGGGATGGAGGATCGTGGAACATTTAGCTTGTCGATACCGAACAGCGCCTCTTGCTCAGGCGTCATACTGATCTGCCGGGACCGAGCCACGGACCCAACAAGCAGCATATAGGGACTATCCACGTCAAG
>JBEKCU010000207.1:0-8578 GCA_050014735.1 Candidatus Acidiferrales bacterium
GGCCTCCGGTATGTACCCTAAGGCCGAATTTATGGCGCCTGAATTATTTGAAAAATACGTGGTCGGATTATTAAGGTCATTAAAATCAGTCCCGCCAACCGCGACATTGTAAGGGGTAGAGGCAACCCCGTTTACCTGCAACCCGTACTGGGCAGGATTGAAGGCTGCGGAATTAGAATCGCAACCCGCCGAACCGGTGTCTCCTGCGGCAACAAGTACCGTGATGCCTTCCGCGGATGCCTGTTGCCATTCGTTGTAGTGGAACTGATTCCCCGCCGCGCCGAGAGAGAGTTCGCATTCACCGTAGCTGTAACTAAGGATCGAAGCCGGGACGGCGCCGGCAGGGCAATTGGGGCCGGCAATTTGGCAATTGATTACGTAGTTGGCGGAAGTATCGCCGCCGAAGGTGGTGTTGGTCGAGGGCGAAACAACTAAATCAATCGTCGCCCCGGGGGCGACTGCGCCTGACCACTCGACATCTATGATGGCCTCCTCCTCGTCGGAGTTATTTTGGTTAAATTGAACGCCCGGATCGGTTCCAGTCTCAATTTGATTGAAGTTGATCGCCGGCAGGCCGAAAAGACTGCGAAACTCATTCACATCCGAGGTGTAGATGTCGCTATCGCTGACGACCGCGATGGTTTGTCCCGTGCCGGGCACGGTGCCGTTGATGGTGGACGGGACATTATAGATCGTGGCAAAGTCACCTGGACCGATGCCATAGCAATTTGTCGTGGGACTATCGCAATAATTCGAGATAGGACCGAAGGTAAATTCCGGACTGACTCGTGTGTATTTTCCAGTTGCGGTAGATCTGCGGACGACTCCGCTCGCGTGGTGTAACGGCTTCTTCGGGAAGTTGTTAAGCGAGTTCACGCCCGAAACGACAACATTCAACGCCGACGGAATCCGCGGATCGGCGGCGTTCGCCCAGTGCTCTTGGCCACCCGGAAGGACATATTTGTGGATCGAGGTGTGAAACGCTGCCTCCACTTGGCCCGCCGTGCCTGAAAAATCGATGGTGGTTCTCCCGTTCGAGACGTTCAGGTTCTGGAAACCATGAGACTGAAGCCACGAAACGATCGTTTGGATGTCCTGATCGGACGGTCCAAATTGTTGCCCGAATTGGTCGGGAGTGAGCCATTTGTGGTAGTTCGGCGACGTTTTGTCTTGCTGTTGGGCAAGCAGCATCTCCAGAGCCGCTTCCTGCTCCGGACTCCTTTTGAGAACGAGCAGCATGTGCTCCATTGCAAGGCTTGCAGGGGCCGCACCGCGGTCAAACTCGGCACGGGCAAGCGGATGCGTGTTCCCAGGAAGCGTGGCCAGTTTAGTCTCATCAACTCGTTGCGTGATCTGCGACCGAACGGCGCTGCCTTGTGCGGCTGCCACGCCCGGCATGACCAGAAGCAGCAGGCCTGCCAACAATGGCCGCGGACTCCACTTCTTCAACTTGCATCCAGAAGAGGATCCGGCTGGAAGTCCGCTTAAGCCGCGCCAATTGGCTTGCCCATATGCCCGCATGGAGCTGAAAAAATTACCCTTGGCACAATGCCCTATGAATCCCTGTAGTCGAAGATAAAAATAGGCTTTGTCGGCTTGACGCACAGTTTCCTCAATTCACGCTACCGCAGTAAGAATACATATCATGTTACTTGCAAGGTCCTCAAGAACGATGGGCCAATAAGAAGTAATACCAAACAAAGACCCTCTCGTTTAAATTACCTTGGATGCGGGTTTTAGTTCCAGCGTGTCTTCAGAATTGTAAGCCCTTCCCTGGGGGAACTTGCCGTCGCAATATTCGACGAACGATGTGGCGGCGTAGCGCGCCCCTTGCTCCGACTGGCTGATCCGGACGGAAAGTTCCTCGACTTCGAGAAATAATTGCCTAACTTCGAGTTGCACGGCCATACGTTTGTCCAGCATTTCGTCGCGTTTAGCTAGGAGTTGCATGCGCTCGCGCTGTATGTCGCCCAGCCGTGCCGCTCGCTTCAAGCCAGCTTCCCCGCCGAGAGCTAAATCCCGCGAAGACGTCTCGGATTGTGGCTTTGGAATCGTGACGAGGTTCAAGGCGTATTCGCCATAAGTTAGGACGCCTGAATGAGCAGCCCGGAACTAACTGACCTGAGTGACGCGAACCATCTTCACGACCGGGGATTTCTTCTGCCGCTTCGCGAAGCCAGCAGCCTTTTCACGGTCCGTGTAGACACGACCAAAGGTTTCGCCGTCCTTGTAAAACACCGTCACCTGCCAGTGATGGTGCTTTCGCCGTCCGTCTTTCCCGAATACTGTGCGCTTCCGACCTATCATTTGTGGAAATATATCACGTTAAATGACCCGTCCCCCAACAATCCACTTTCGTTGCCGGTAATTTCATGCTGTGCGCCGAGGTGGGAGCAGGAAAAGTCCTGCTACGAACTGCTTTCCCGCCTAATGAAATCCTTTGCGTAGAAATACGGGTATCGCTTCCTGTCTGGATTGACGGTAGATATCCTGAGCACGTTCCATGCGGACCGGAAGGATGGAGCGCTTTCGAGGGTCAATAAGCTGGAGGCGATGTTTTGGTGCGGAAGGGGGGATTCGAACCCCCACGCCTTACGGCGCCACCCCCTCAAGATGGTGCGTCTGCCAGTTCCGCCACTTCCGCACGAGGTGATGTAAAAAACCGATTGCTGCCAGGACCTGCCGCCTAAGCTATACCAGGTCCATCACTTCGATGGCGGCGGTGTTGCAGGGGCCGGAGCCGGAGCTGAAGCCGGCGCGGTTGGAGCAGGCGCGACCGGCGTCCCATTCTTCGGCGACTTTGAAAACTGCTGAAGCACGGAACTGCCGGTAGAGCCAGCGCCTACTGTATTCTGGTGCATTGTCAGCGCCATCGACGTGAGCATGAACATAACGGCGCACCAGGTGGTGGCCTTGGAAAGAAACGTCGCTGCTCCGCGTGGACCGAACGCCGTCTGGCTCCCCGCTCCGCCGAACGCTCCCGCCAAGTCCGCCGCCTCGCCGCTTTGCAGCAAGACCACGATAATCAGCAGCCCGCAGACTGCGATATGCAGCGTGACCAGCACGAAATAGACCTTCCAGCCCAGCACCAGCAGGGCCGCTCCCACCATCAACGATATTGCCCACTTCACTTCTCTTGGCATTGCTTTTCCTGCCCTTCAAAAATTCACTGCTTCAAAAATTCACAATGGAGGCAAATGCCTCCGCCTTCAGACTCGCGCCGCCGACCAGCGCTCCGTCAATTTCCACTTGCGCCATCAATCCCTTGATGTTGTCGGGTTTGACGCTGCCCCCATAGAGGATTCTCAGCCCGGCGGCGCGCTCCGGAGTAAAGCTCGCGGCTGCCTGCTGCCGTAGAAAACGGTGCGCATCGCCCGCCATCTCGGGCGTCGCCGTGCGGCCCGTGCCAATCGCCCAACACGGCTCGTAAGCAAGGATCATACGCGAGAACTCCGCACCGGTCAACGAAGCCACCCCCCCGCGGAATTGCCTTTCCAGGACTTCCTCGGTATTGCCGCCTTCGCGCTCGGCTAGCAGCTCGCCCACGCACAGGATCGGCGTTAGCCCAGCCGCGAGCGCCGCCTTGATCTTATGGTTAACGCGCTCATCGGTCTCGCCAAAGAACTGCCGTCGCTCGGAATGGCCAATGATCACCGCGCTGCATCCCGCTTCCACGAGCATCTGCGCGGATACTTCGCCAGTGAATGCCCCTTCCGGCTCGCTGTGCATGTCTTGCGCCGCAATCGAGATCCCGGTTCCGCGCGTCGATTCCACCGCCGCAGAAATGGCCGTAAACGCCGGCGCGATAACGATGTCGCAGTGCGTCGAGCCCGAGACGAGTGGCGTGAAGGCCGCGAAAAAAGCGCGCGCTTCCGCCTGCGTCTTGTACATCTTCCAGTTCCCAGCGATTACAGGCCGTCGCATCCGCACCTCTCCCGAGGCAAGCGCTCTTCAGTAGGACAGGCTTCAGCCGGTCTGGTTTTGACTTTCGATAGAGTACGCAAAATTCAAAAGCAGACAGGCTGAAGCCTATCCTACTGAAACGCGCGTTTCACTTCTCCGTCAGCGCTTCGACGCCCGGCAATTTCCTGCCGCCCAGGAACTCTAGCGACGCGCCGCCCCCGGTCGAAATGTGTGAAACTTTGTCGGCAAGCCCAGCCGCATGAATCGCAGCGACGGAATCTCCGCCGCCAACTATTGACGTTGCGCCGTTGGCTGTAGCGGCGGCAACCGCACGCGCGATTTCGAGCGTGCCCTTGGCAAACGCAGGCATCTCGAAAACGCCCATCGGCCCATTCCACACGATTGTTTTCGCGCGCGCAAGCTCTGCTACGAATCTCGCGACCGTTTCCGGACCGATATCGAGTCCCATCCATCCGTCCGGCGTGGCGTTCACGCTTGTGATCATCGTCTTGGTGTCCGCCTTGAATTCGGCACCCAGGACATGATCGACCGGCAGCAGCAGCCCGAAATTCCGCTCTCTTGCTTCCGCGATCAATTTTCGCGCCAGATCCAGTTTGTCCGCTTCCACCAGCGAATTCCCGATGGGCAAGCCCTGCGATTTCAGGAACGTGTAAGCCATGCCGCCGCCGATGAGCATGGAATCGGCAACCTTCATCAGGTTCTCGACCACTTCGATTTTGTCGGAGACTTTTGCGCCACCGAGCACAGCCACGAATGGCCGCTCGGGATTCGAGAGTGCTTTGCCCAGATATGCCAGCTCGCGTTCCATCAGCAGCCCGGCCGCGGCCTGCTTCACGAAACGTGTAATACCCACGACCGAAGCGTGCGCGCGATGCGCCGATCCGAAGGCGTCGCACACAAACAGACCGTCGCACAGCGCCGCGAGTTGGCGCGAAAAATTCTCGTCGTTCGCTTCTTCCTCGGCGTGATAGCGCACGTTTTCGAGCAGCAGGACGCCGCCATTGGCTAACGCGCGGCTCTTCGCTTCCGCGTCCGCGCCAACGCAATCCTCCGCGAACTCGACCCGACCGCCGAGAAGTTCCGCAAGCTTTGCGGCCACGGGCTTCAAACTATATTTCGGGTTGGGTTTACCCTTAGGCCGTCCTAAGTGAGACGCAAGGACAAGCCGTGCGCCGCGTGCTTGGGCAAATTCCAGTGTCGGCAGTGTTTCCCGGATGCGTGTATCGTCGCTGACGCGCCCACCATCGAGAGGAACATTGAAATCCACGCGAATGAATACGCGCTTGCCGGAAAGTTCCAGATCGCGAATCGATAGTTTGTTCATGGGAGAGGTTCACAAGAAAAGACGAATGCCTTAATCCGTTCGGTTCGCAGCAAACGCTCGCGATGAACGGAATGGCGAGTGCTCATAACGGATGGTATCTCACAAGTGCATATTGTGGGTCGCGGCTTTAGCCGCGACAGTAGGACGTCAAGAAAAACGGGCTTTAGCCCCTGCCCCTTCGAGCACGAATTATGAACTGCGATCATCACCGTCCGACCTCGGTACAACATCAGGGGCTAAAGCCCCCACCTTTTCAGCTCTTTGGATGTCGCTGCTGAAGCCGCGACCCACAAGGATTATTTATAGGTTGGGTCGAAGTGGCTAGTTTCAGAGTCGTAATGAAACGGTCTTGAATCCACCGCGCGCCCAACCGTATGCACCCGTCTTTCACGAATCACAGATCGCGATTCACCCATCGCATACTGCGTCAAGAACAAGCAAATCACGCAGTCGCGGCTTCGACCGACTCCATAGCTTCGACTCTACAGCTTCGACGCCAGGAGCTGAATCAAGTCCCGGCAGCGGCTCGAATATCCCCACTCGTTGTCATACCACGCCAGAACTTTCGCGCAATTTGTTCCCACGACGCGGGTGTAGCCGGAATCCACGATCGAGGAATGCGGATTCCCGCGAAAATCGGCGGAAACCAGTTCTTCTTCCGTGTATTCGAGAATATTTTTCATCGGACCTTCGGCGGCCCGCTTGAGCGCCGCGTTCACTGTCTCGACCGTGACGGGCTTATCCGTGAATACGGTGAGGTCCACGACGCTTACATTGGGCGTCGGGACGCGGATCGAGTAACCATCCAACTTCCCTTTAAGCTCGGGAATCACAAGATGGAGCGCCTTGGCCGCTCCGGTCGACGTCGGAATCATGGACAGCGCCGCTGCGCGAGCGCGCCGCAGGTCTTTGTGAGGAAGGTCCAGCAGCTTCTGATCGTTTGTGTACGAGTGGATCGTGGTCATCGTGCCGCAGGAGATCCCAAACGTTTCCTGAATCACTTTCGCGACAGGCGCAAGGCAATTCGTGGTGCAGGAGGCGTTCGAAATAATGTGGTGTTTCGCCGGGTCATACGCCTTGTCGTTCACGCCGAGAACCACCGTCAAGTCTTCGCCCGTAGCCGGCGCGGAGATAATGACCTTCTTCACCGAGCCGCGCATGTGCTTCGCTGCGTCCGATGCCTTTGTGAAGAGGCCTGTCGATTCGATGACGATTTCCGCTCCGACCGACGGCCAGTCGATCTCAGCGGGATCTTTCGTCTTGAACACGCGGAAACTCTTGCCGTCCACGGCGATCGAATCATCCGTGTGGGTCACCTTCTGGTGTAGATTGCCCAGAACGGAGTCGTATTTCAGCAGGTGCGCCAGCGTTTGCGAATCGGTAACGTCATTTACGGCGACAAATTCGATTGCCGCATTTCCCAGCGAGGCGCGCACGATGTTCCGTCCTATGCGGCCGAAGCCATTGATTCCCACTTTGATCGGCATGAACCCTCCGGAAGAATGAATAGCACAACCACCGCTTCTATCGTTTACTCATCTCGCCCATAATCCTATTCGTGATCTTGGCCATGATCTTGTCCAGCAATCTTGGCCAGCACCTATCTCAAGAATAGTCTTTGTGGCTCGCGGCTTCAGCCGCGACATTAATAGGCCCGAAAAACATGGGCTTTAGCCCTTGTGCGAAAACTTGGAAATCTTCGTGGGTCGTGGCTTTGGCCACGACATAAGACCCGCAAAATCAGTGCGGCTTCAGCCGCTAAGGCTCTAATTTTGCAGGTCTCACACAGACTCTTTAGCCTCTGAAGTCCTATGAATGCGCTACGCCTGCCAGATTCGGGCCGTGTCACAGGAAGGGATTCATCAGGGAATCCGTTCGGCTTTCGATTTCCTCCGACACGCAACCCGAAATGCTAGGTTGGACACGCGGAAAAGTCAAAAGGATTCGGCTTCCGGCAGTGTCCTAATTTAAATTTGAGTTCGAGTGTTGGCTGGCGAACCCTGGGAACGCCAATCTCCCGATTTGCGTTTTGTGCCTCTGTACCGTCGCCAATCGGGAGATTGGCGCTCCCAGAATCAGACTCCGAAGTCGCAGCCTCACACTCCTTCGAACGCATTTCTCAAAATCATGACACTACCCGGCTTCTTTATTTCAGTGGCACAACACCTCATCAGTTTTGGGAGTTCTTCGTCAATATCGGGTGCAACACGCGGAGTTTGCCGTCGATCGCTCCGGTTCGCAGACCGAGAATTTTTGCGACCAGCGGATAGACGTCCACATTCTCGAATGGAGCTACCGTGACCCCGGAGCGAATGTCCGGCCCGGCTGCGTAGAAAATGGCCTTCATTTCGGGGACGACTTTGGCGTCGTATCCATGCTGTCCAGGATCGGTATTGGGCGGGTCGCCGAACGCAAGCGCCTCATGCGCCCGGATATACAGGGGCCGATTCGCAACAACGATCGGGTCACCCGATCGCGGATTGGCATCGTAGTGCAGGTACCCCGGGACATGCGCACGGCGGTAGACGCGAAACTTATCGCTTGCGCCACGCAAATTGCGATATGCCTTTTCCGCCGCCGCTTCGGAATCGGGATAAAGAAGCGTTGTGACGACGTCTCCCGCGGTCTCAAAGTGCGAAAGATCAGTAAACTTGTCAAGATAAGTCCATTCTCGTTGCGGGGCCGCTTCGCCGTGATCGGACACAACGATGAGGTCCACTTTTAGAGGAAGCGCCGCCAAACCTTCCTGGAGTTTTCCGATCATTTCGTCCAAGTGGTGTACGGCATCGGCCACCTCCGGGCTGTCTGGAGCGTGCTTGTGCCCCGCATAATCCACGTTTGCGTAGTACAAGGTGATCATATGCGGTCTCATATCAGAGGGCAATCGCAGCCAGGCCAAAACTTGATCGACGCGTTTGTCGTCAGGGAAACTTGCGTCATAACGCAAATAGTAACTGGGCCGCTTACCTTGTATTTCAGCTTCGGAAGCCACCCAAAAAAATGAGGCCGACCGCATCCCCTGCTGCTCGGCAAGCACCCAGAGCGGCGTGCCTCCGTACCAGCTGCCGTCCGAGGTTGCTTCTGAGTCCACGTACCGATATCGCTGCTTTCGCGCGGGATCGTAAAAATTATTGGCTACTATGCCATGATGCTCTGGATAAAGCCCCGTCACAAGCGTGTAGTGGTTGGGGAACGTGAGCGAAGGATAGGAAGGAATCATTCCTTGCGGGGCGCTGGCTCCGTGCGTAGCCATCGCCGACAGATTCTTTGCGCCATATTTGTTCGCATAGTCGTACCGAAATCCATCCAGCGAAACCAGAACTACGTAGT
>JBEKCU010000208.1:0-8567 GCA_050014735.1 Candidatus Acidiferrales bacterium
TAACGTTGCTGATGATGAGAAATTTAAATTCGCGCTGACTATGTTACGCGATAGCTTGCATGACAAGGGCGCAACGCTTTATATCGCTGATAACGTAATAACATGGAACAGAACTTTTAGCTTCTTGCGAGACCCGTTTTTTGTTGACATTGTCAACGGCAATAAAGCTACGAAATTTGAAAAAGGTGCCATCTGGCGCCTGTATATTTTGCTCTACTTTGCTGAACTAGCCAGCAAGGCGGAAGGGGATTACCTAGAGCTCGGCTGCCACACCGGTTATACGGCATCAAATGTTGTAAAGAAGATTGATTTCCCGGGATTGGGTAAACAATATTACCTGTACGATTTATTTGAGTGGAATGAGGGAGATGAGCACACGCTTTTGCCCGGCCACAAGAATGAAACGATGTACTTGGATGTCAAAGCAAGGTTCTCGGATCTCCCTTTCGTGAGAATAATTAAAGGACCGGTACCTCAGTCACTGTCCGAAGGCTTTCCAGATAAAATAGCTTTTGCCCACATTGATATGAATCATCCAATACCGGAAGCCGGAGCACTGGAGAGAGTCCTACCAAGACTCTCGCGCGGCGGAGTAGTAATCTTCGATGACTATGGCTGGTTCGGATACCAGGCGCAAAAACTCGCTTTGGACCCGATTATTAAGAGCCACGGTTTAAATGTTCTGGAATTGCCTACAGGTCAAGCCTTGCTGATGAAGATGTGATCCAATCCACACACCCCCCTGCTCAAAAAATAGGAATTAATTCCCATAATTAACATTATCACATCGGAATTACGGAAACTTTTTCGTCGGTTCAGGGCGCCCGCTTATTCGTGCTCAACACTTTCTGCCACACGGCGACATGATTATCGGTCGCCACGTTGAAGAAGCGACACGCTTCGCGGTACCCGCTGCGCTGAAAAGCCTGTTCGCTTGCTTCATTGCCAACACGAATCGTGCATTGAACGATGCGGGCAGCGCCACGCCGTGCTTTCGCCTCGGCCTGACGAATTAGCAGCGTGCCCAAGCCTTGGCGTTCATGGTTCTCGCTGACAGACAGATGGCAGATCTCCCACTGGTACCACTGGACCTTCTTTACCTCAACGCAAGCGACGACGACCTCGTCGCGAAGCTCGAACAGGTAGTCGTCGGCGTGTTGGCTCACCTTCTCGGCCGTGTATTCAACCTGAAGATGATTGCGAGAATTTAGCAACTGGGCAACCTGCTCCGCCTGCTTCGGTGTCATTGTGTTGTCTCCCGGATCGATCGAAACAATTCTAACGAGTTCAGACTATCCATTAGCCAACCGAATTCCGCCCCCGAGTAAGATGCCCACAGCGGTTCCTGAGAGGATGAGGCTTTCCGGGCGCGAGTGTTTTCATATTGCATAAAGGGAAAACAGTCCGTCCGAAGCCGAAACTCTCTCAGATAAACGGCGTGGCCTATTGCTCATTGTTTAATACCGTTCAATCTAACAGCCGGGACTATCCAAATTCACAGCCTACCGCTAAACTCGCGCCTGGATATAGACCCCTAATAGTCGATAATCAGGTCGCGAGCCCGTGCCTGCACGGTTCCGGCTTGCCTCCGTTGGCTTAGACACGCGGCGCAGCTGACATTAATTTCTATAAGGCGAACATGATCCCGGCGCGAACAACGAATCGACAGGAAGCGCTTGATCCACTGATCAGCCGTCGCCTCAGCGAGCTTCGACAGGTCGCCGTAACGCTGAAAAAATCGCGGCTGAGCCCGCTCGAAATTTGCCGGACGATAATTGACGGCCGCGCTCTCGACCTCAAAACACGGGCTTTCTTCGCCGGTTTGCCGGAGAATGAAAAACACTACTGGATTTCGAGTCTTTATGCCCTGCTAATGCCCGCAGCCCGCCGGCGGAAGCTTGCCGCGTATTTCACGCCCCCACATTTGGCCCAATATGCGATAGATTTGCTGACCGCAGCAGGAATTCAACCAGGCAAGGACAGAATTCTCGACCCCGCTTCAGGCGGCGCGGCGTTTTTGGTGCCGCTTGCCGCCCGCATAGCCGGTCGGGCGCGGCAGCGTGGCGCCAGTGCCGAAAGCATCCTTCGCGCAATTGAGTCCACTCTCGCCGGGGTGGAGATCGAGCCGGATCTCGCAAAGCTATCAAAGGCGCTGCTCGCCGATTTGCTTGGGAAAGAGATTCGATCCGCAGGCCGAAGACCAAGCGTATCGATCAAGCAGGCTGACACGCTCAGGTTGCCCGCTCCTGATGTCCTTTACGATGCGGTCATCGGCAATCCTCCATACGGTCGTGTGTTTCGTCCGACTAAAGCCATACTGAAGGCGTTTGCTCCGGTCATCACTGACGGCTACGTCAATCTGTACGTCTTGTTTCTGGAGCAAGCCCTGCGCCTGGTAAAGCCCGGAGGGGTCATTTGCCTCATCATCCCCATGTCGTTTCTGGGAGGACCGTATTTTTCATCTCTCCGGAAGCGTATTTTAGAAACGTCGCACGTTCTCAGCCTTGATCCCATCGATAAGCGGAGCGATGTATTTCTTGACGTGTTGTACGACGTCTGTGTCCTTGTCCTTCGAAAAAAAGGGATTTCAGCGCGTACGCCGGTTCCCACATCTTCCCTTCTCATGATCGGGCAACCAAATCGGTTGCTGGGCAACCTCGACCTTCCGGAACAGCCGACGGGCCGGATGTGGGCGCTGCCGGATGAAAAGCAGAAAGACAGCTTGTTCCAGACCGGATTGGAGACTCTGCGGGATTACGGGTACGTAGCAAAGACCGGCTATTTTGTATGGAACCGTGAGCAGCATCGGTATCGGGTAGGCAAAAAGCCGCGCCCGACTGAAGTTCCGCTTTTCTGGGCGCACAATATCAAGCCGGGAGTCCGATGCAAGCCGTACGACAGTGAGTCTGGTGCCGATCGCATCGGCTTCGTGAAAATCAACACAGACAGCACGGCCGTCATTCATTCAGACGCAATCATCCTCCAGCGAACAAGCAACAAACGGCAGAG
This sequence comes from Candidatus Acidiferrales bacterium, assembly GCA_050014735.1. Classification (GTDB taxonomy): domain Bacteria; phylum Acidobacteriota; class Terriglobia; order Acidiferrales; family UBA7541; genus Palsa-360. The sequence continues at coordinate 3,010 of JBEKCU010000208.1, forward strand.
CCGTCGGTTGATCGCTGCCGTCGTAAGACAGTCGACGGTTCCAGGCGAGCGTGGTTTTGTGGGCGAAAACCACACCATTATCATCGTCCCCGATCCCGCGAAGAAACAGAAAATCCCCATAGCCATGCTTTGTCGCCTGCTCAATACGGCAGCCGTCGACGCACGCTTTCGCAGGATCTCGGGTTCGGTGAGCGTGTCCACGAAGGCTCTGAATCAGCTGCCTCTTCCAACTAGCGCTCAGATTCGCGCCGCATTCCGGTCAGATGCTGAAGACGAACGCGCCGTCGAGGTTGCCTACGCCGCGTCACTCAAGAGTGTCCCCCGGAAGTCGTCCGCCGCAGCGGCAAACAGGTAGGTACGATGTCCGGCAGCCAAGAACCCGACACGCAAAGTTTTGCCCGCATCGGCGTGGTGGAACCGGGTCCCGCTCACGGTGTCGGCTTGCGCCGTCGAAATGAATCCGGCGAATGTCGTGACGTAAGTCCGATCGCGAAGGAAGTGCTCGCCGTTTTCGACCGCGTTCTTTCCGATGGAAAGAGTGAAGCACTCCTGCTCTGGCCGCAGGCGATTGAGGGCATCACCGTCTTTCACGCGCTGGCGGCGCTCGCCCGGATAGCCCGTTGCGACTGCCAGGGTCTTGCAGCCCTGTTCTTTCCGTGGAACCGAAATAGCGGAGCAACACAAAGGACGCTGCTCGTGGACAGAGAACAACTTGTCCAGGCCACCCTGCCCCCGTTGAACCGGGTCCACACGCAGGGTGCTCGCCATTCTGCGTTTGGTTACCTAATGGCTCTTCATAGTCTCAAGCACCTCTCCACCGGGGAGCCGGGTAACCGGCGACAGAGAGCACTCGAACGCGATCCCAGTCTGATGCACCCCACTCTGTTTGAGATCATTCCGCAGGTGAGCATTCAAGAAGCTAATGTTCGCGACTCCGGAGATCACTTTCTCCAGCGTCTGCGGCGTCACACATGGATCAACGAACGCGGCGAACATATGAATGCCGCGAACGACTCAACTCGAACCCCATTTGTCCTCTTTGGCGTACATGCAGACGCGGTATCGGCGGAACTGTTTCGCAAGGCAGGCCTGGACCTTAATAAGGGCGGCCGCCGCCCGGATATCGTTCTGATTGATCTCACCCGCCGATCACGAAATGCACTCGGGGGAAACTGGCGGGAGGCAGTTTCGAAATTTCTCAACGCCGTTGAAGAACTGTATGGGACAGAGTGTCCTCCAGCTCTCGCGGTAACCGATGAAGTCTTCGCCCTGCAGACGCTCAGATGGAAAATATTGAATGATTACGACGCCCGTCGCGGGAAAATGGTTTCCCCTAAACATCCCGTTCCCGCGCGTTTGGTTCTCAGCGCCAAGACGGACGTTTTCGATTGGCAGGCCGCAGCGCCGGGTGCTCTGGACGAGCTTTTTGCGGAAGTCTATGGCGCTGATCTTCTTAATTTTGTGGATTCCGGCCTAAAACTGAAACACTCTCTTCTCAACGCAGGCGACCTGGAAATTGCGGCGGCGGTAACGGCCGCGCTCGTTGCGTTGCAGAACTTGATCGGCCTTCCCGGTCCGCCGCACCAATTCCTGACTTTCCTCGCGGATAACTATCAAGGATACGAACTCCAGAGCTTAGGCGCTCGATTTGATCACCTGACACCCAGAGGGAAAATCAACGCTGTTATAAAACTTGGGGCTGCAGGCGCCAATCACGCGCCGCTCGTTTCATTCCTCGATACTTACGATAAACTCTACTCGATAGCTGCCACCGATAATCCCGGCACGCGCCTGTTCGACGGCTGCCTTTCCAAGGTAACAAAACAGTCGCTGCGCTCGATCATCGTGTTTTCGAGCGACCTGATCCGTTCCTTTGCCGAGTGGCGCATTGAGAATGAAAACGCCCTCGCAGATGTACGAACAAAACTAGGTCGAGAAATTATTCTCGTCGATAACAGGGAAGCCACTGATGAACTAGAACGCGCAGTCAGCGTTGCAAATCCCTGCCAGCAGGTCCTTTTCGTTGAGCCGCATGCGGATCATTTTTTGCAGATTCTGACGCACCCTGCCCTGCCGCCGAAGGCCACGGTGCTCTGCCATCTTGCCCGGGCAAAACAAATCCTTCAGCGCGCTGAAGCGTTTCTGCAGCTGGACGGCATCGCTCCCGTTGAGTGGAATCTGCTAATCGTGCAGGAAAGCCTTCTCAAGGCGCTAAGCGGTCACACAATTGATATTCCTGATCTGGACTCTATCCTGCTGCCGCCACGCGCAGGCACTATCGATCTGACAGGACCCCACGCACAGGGAGCCGGCCCGACACGTATCATTCGGACCTCCGGCCATGTTCAGATTAGGGCCTTCGACGGCACAGAATTGGCCGTCTATGATCCGGACGCACTGCAACCGTTTTCGAGGAAGCTGGCGAAGGATCTACAATCGGGCGATCAAATCTGCGTTTTCAGCCCCGATTTCATAGACGCGGCGCGGGAAAGACTGCACCTCGGCGCTACGGCACCCGAGGTTCTCACTTTGTACCACAAGACCGTCGCGGAAGCGGCTACAAAGCTGCCGGGTCACGACCTCACAGCCAAAGCAGACGCTCTCCGCAATTCAATCATGAAAATAGATCCGTCACTGTCGCTACCCGGGCCGCAGTCGATTCGCCAATGGATCGGCGTGGCCGACCTGGTTGAAACTTCCCGTGACGAAGTCAGACCTCAGGCTCCACGCGACCGCCGGCACTATCTAAGTTTCATGAAGGCCCTTGGGATTGCGGAGGATGTGGCGCAGCACTACTGGGATTGGGGAATTTTCTGGACGCGCTCAATGCGTATCCGAAGCGGCACCGCATTTCACCAAGTCTTTCTGGGAGTGTTGATCGACCCGCATGGCGCCGTTTCCCGCCTTCCCGAAGCCCACCGCCAAGAAGTCTGGCGGATTTATGAAACTGCAGAACAGCATTTAGTTGCTGTAATCTCGAACGATCCGGAGGGTAAAACAGATGAAAGTCGTTGACCTGAAATCCCTGCCCCCAAGGATCGCCGCGAATCTCGACGACACTAAGGAGGGTCTAGTTGATGCGCTTCTCAATCTCACCTGGCAGCGGGCCAGCGGATCCGGCGCGGAAGGCGAGACGATCTTCGGCACGAAGCCCTCACTAAGATTTGTTTCCGGATTCTTGCTGCCGCGTTTCGAAGAAAGTGGTCAGGAAGACGAAACCTCGGACATTCACATCAGCGCCCATGGCCTTGATTGCCAGATTGCGTCCGCTGCAAAAGGGAATCTGGAAATCAGCGCTGCATTTTCGATTTACGTCCGTACCCTTCCAAGTTGGAACGAACTGACGAAACCGGAGCTTGAGATCTTTCCCAATCCGCCTCTGCGGAGGGACCTGGACATTGCCATTCGCGCCACCATGAGGGAACGGATGACTGTCGCTGTCGCCGTCGAGGAGGCTAAGCCCGCCGATCAGAGACGCCAAAGGAGCGATCTCCAGCAAGAGATCTATCGTGAGCTGCTAGGTAATAACGGCGTTGAGGTGTCGTCCGACGATTGGGTTGTTGATGCCGGCATCGATCCTGAGCAAACTGCCGGGACTCCGGAAACGAATTCCTCCGACCAAGATGAAACTGCAGAAGACGCCTCTCGCCTTATCGCTCGGCGGGGCCGCTATATTTTCCACAGAGACGAGGCGGCACAGGAGATCGATATACCGCAGAAATGGAGAAGGCTTTCCGTTGAACTTCCGCCTCTCTCTGTAGAAATATCAGACGAAGCGGCCGTTCAGACCGCTGCGGAGACTTGGACCATACAGATGCGGGAGGCGGTGGTCAACGCGACTGCAGCTTGGCTGGAAACCGACGAAGGCCGAAACTGGGCCTACCGTCCCGCCAACATCCGGCCGAGCTATATACAGTCAGAGACGACATGGAATGACTTTCTTTCCGTGCTTAGGAATATCCACCCGTCGGCGCAAGAGCTGGGCCCCGACCTGAGCGGGCTCATCCTGACCGTTCAATTCGATAACGACTTACGCGATCCCGCGCGCCGCAACTTGAGGGTGATGCTGGAAAACAACAGCAACGAAGTCCGCAAGCGGCTGCGGCACCGCTTTGACCACTCCATCCATCAGGTAGAACTTGCCATCGAGCTTCCCGTGAATGCGCACCGTGCGCTTAAGCTCGATCGTGTCGAGTCTTCATACCGCTTCCGCGATTTCCTGTCCTATCCTGCGATTGGAATAAACTGCGGCGTCACTGAGGCCCGCATCGGCGACAGATTGAGGCTGACGACGGACTGGATGCCCCGATATCAGCAGCCAAGAATAGAGCCTGTCGAGATCAAGGGAGTTCCAACGGACTTCGCGATTCTGGGCGCTGAAAATTTCGATCCCGCATGTCTGCGTCCTCTGATCAAGGCCTACCATGACTGGATAGCCGCCGAGGAAGAGAATCTCGACCCGGCAGCGGGCGTTGAAGACGCCGAACAGGCTGACCGGGAACGGGAGAAATTCAAGAAGGATATCGCCAGCTATACGCGTGAAGCGAACAGGATTGAACTGGGCATAGATCTCCTAGACCACGCATTCAAGCGCTTTAGCGCCGAGCCTGGATGCCGTGAGGCAATGCCCTATCGCGCCTGGCTTCTGCTTAATCGAACTTTTCACGAAACCGGGGCGGACCGCGCGATCACCAAATGGCGCCTGTTCCAGCTCACATTCATTCTCGCCCACATTCCTACCCTTGCTTCCCGCATGGTTGAGTATGCGAAGACGCCGTGGTTCGACCCTGACTTTGATGAAGAGACCGCGACTCTCTTGTATTTCCCGACCGGCGGCGGAAAGTCAGAGGCTTTCTTCGGCCTGCTCATCTTCAATCTTTTCCTCGATCGCTTGCGCGGCAAGAGCGTGGGCGTCACGGCGCTGATTCGATACCCGCTGAGATTGCTGACGCTGCAGCAGGCACAAAGACTGCTTTCCATCCTGATGCGCGCCGAATTACTGCGCCGAAGCACATCTGTCGGCGGCGCGCCATTTGAGATCGGCTTCTGGGTCGGCAACGGCAATACGCCAAATAAACCTGACGATATCCGCCTCGAACCTGTGCCTCGCCTGGACGATGTCAAGCATCCGAATGATGACAATTTGGGCGTCGACTATGACGAGGTCAACGACAGTTTTAACAAAACGCCGAAGTGCCCGCTCTGTTCGCAGAGCACGGGATTACGGCGAGTTTCCACAGGGACTGACGATGAGATCGGCATCTTTTGTTTTAACTCGGGGTGTCGATGGAACCTGGAAACAAACCGGTCGCCCCTCCCATTCCTGATAATTGACCGGGACATCTATCGCCATGCGCCGGCCGTACTTCTCGGCGTCATCGATAAACTCGCACTCATCGGCCAGCATCCTGCAACGATCAACAGGGTCATGGGAATGTTCGGATTCGCGCGATGGTTGGAGTCGGCGACAGGGCGTTTTGTAATGCCGTCATGGGCAAAGCTGAGAGAAGGCCCGGCCGTAAATCACTGTGAAGCGCTCGCGCCGGCTTACAAGGAAG
>JBEKCU010000209.1:0-10113 GCA_050014735.1 Candidatus Acidiferrales bacterium
GAGACTGCCCTCGGCCAGCACCATTTTTCACGAAGCAGAGTATGAGCAAGAACTACACAATGACGCGGATCAGCGCCTGCGTCAGATGGCATTGAACCTTTCTCAGAGTGGTCTGGTGGTCAAAACAGTGGTGGGCACCGCGAATGATACAGGCATGGAAGTCTTGCGTATCGCTGACCACAATAACGCGGATTTGATTGTCATTGCTACTCATGGGATGACGGGATGGCACAAGCTCGCCTTTGGCTCCGTTACAGAGAAAGTTGTGCGCTTGGCTACGTGCCCAGTGCTGGTTTTGAGGGTACAACCTGACACCAACTCGCACGAAGCGCCCGAGAAACCCGATTCAGTAACGGCTTCTCGCTAAACAATTGAAGACTTCGGACCATGGGCCGCATCATCACGCTCGCTTATTATCGCTGATAGCAAGTTCCTTCCGTCCCTGTCTGGGCCGAGCCCAGCTAAATCGTTAAGTGGGCCATTTGAAAGACTTTGGTTTTCATGCTTTGATTGTGAGGCGATGCCTAAAAGTACGGTCAGTGACGTCTGGACGGAGTGCTGGAACCGAGATGATGCGGGGAGTGGGCACTTGCGCTGGCGTCCGCTTGGGGGGATAGTTGGACGCTTTCGGGCGGGCGGTTGGCCAGTGAGAGCCAGCGATTGAATCGCGTGATGAGTTGTTCGCATCCTTACCCGCGTATGTTCAGTTCGCGAGACAACCGGGCCAGCTCTATGACCCGCCCGTTAGGACGAGAAAAGCTGCGCCAAATTTGTAATGCGCACTAGCTCCAATATGCGGGGCGTCATATTGACAAACTCCAGGATGCACAAACCCTGCCTAATTGCAGTCGCCTTTAGGGAGACGAGCGCCCCCAGACCGGTACTATCCAGATAGCTCACATCACTAAGGTCAATGACGATGCGACCGCCCTGAGGGATCAGGGGTTTGACCATGTCTTTCATTTCGCCGGCGCTCTCGGTCACCAGCCTTCCGTGACACTTGACCGTCGTAACTTTGTTGCCTTGCGGATCATCGCCTGACTTCTCAATTTCGTAGTGGAAAGGGATTGGCACGTTCGATGCCATAGTATCGGAATCTCCTTAGAGTCAAAAGATGCGGGATGATAACATCGGGCCGCCGAGGCAAATGTTAAATTCAGGTTACAACCCGTCTAGCTGGAAACCTCCTCTCGTTCCGCGCTGACGTTGCCAACCAGGTTTATGCCCATAGTTTAGGCTATCGACGATATCAGCCCACCAGCACGCCCTTCCCGAGAATGTGGCAGTCCATCGCCTTCAGGACGTCAGCGCGGGTGGCCTTGTCATTGGCAAAAAGTCGGACGTAAGAAACGCTTCTACAACGGAGGCAGTGGGAAACAAACTGCAATGGTTCGAAAAGGCGGCGAATCGCATCAGCATTCCGTTGTGCTTGAAAGCAGATTCCGTTAACTAATGGTCTCGTTCGCCCCCGGTTGCACAGCGAGACGAATCGCCGCGCGAATCTTGTTCAGGGTGCCGCGGGCGGGTTCCGCGAGACTAGCAAGGTATTCATAGACGTTGTTCGGAGCACCGGTGTTTTTCGCCGAGGAGGAGCGACTGCGCGATTTTATACCTTCTGGCAATGCTGCAAGTACTGCCAATGGAAGTCCATGCCCACGGGCGATTGGCCGTTCGACTAAAGTTCGGCTACATCCTGATAGGTTACGTTTCACACGACTTTGCCGCCAGAACCTCGTGATCCGCGTTGTGGCTGCTCCAGATGTAAATTCGTTGTCTCTGGATCAGGAGAAGCATACGATACAGTGGGGTACGTCCAAATCGAAAATTCGGGATTCACTGCCCCAATCGTGGAGTTGGGCCGTCGCAACCGCGGCTCCGAGCATTGGCTTCATCTGACGTTCCTTCCGGCTGATAGCGGTCACAGAAGAGGTCAAGAGTGCGGCGAAGGGTCGAACGACTACTCGTTGAGGCGATGGTTGCTTTTGCGATGTCGGTGACAGTGTGCACCGTAGCGAGAGCGCAGGGAATAGCAGTAGAGCTTCAGGGGCAGGTTCTCGACGAAGACGGCCATCCCGTTAATCGTGTCGAAGTTATCGCTACTTGGAGTCTAAATTCTTCGTTTACGGCTTACACGGACGCCGCTGGACAATTCCAAGTTGCCCCCATCCGCGACGACAGGGTTTCCCTTTCGATTTCCAAGCCCGGTTTTTTCCGGCTCGAAAATCAGAATTTCACATTGAATCCCGGGGTGAATGAAATTACGCTGACACTCAATCACGAAACGGAACTGCAACAGAAAGTCGATGTCCTTTCCGGTCCCACCCAGATCGATCCAGATACCACCAGTCATCAGGAGACTCTCGTTCAGCACGAAATCCTGAACACGCCGGTGAATGCCAGTCAGGATTTGCAGCAGAGTCTAATCACGATGCCAAACGTTCTTCTAGATGCGGACGGGCGCGTCCACATGGCTGGGGCGCGTCAAGGGCAAACCGAGATCCTTCTCGATGGTTTTGAGGTCAATGATCCGGCGAACGGATCGTTCACCCCGCGTTTCAATGTGGATGCGGTCCAGACGGTCACGGCAGAAACCGGTGGCTACGGAGCGCAGTTCGCCCATGCTGGGGCGGGCATCCTCGTGCTCGATACGACGGTGGGCGACGGCAAGTGGCGCTTCGGGGCGACTAACTTTTTCCCGGGCGTACGTTTTCAGGAGGGTACACGCTTCGGAAACTGGTTCCCGCGCGTAATGCTCTCGGGACCGATCAAAAAGGGGCGGGCATGGTTCTCCGAGGCGCTCAGTGTTCAGCATAGGATTGCCGTGATCAGTGGATTGCCGGCCGGGCAGAATGTCGCCACGGAATGGGCTGGCGATAACCTTTTACGTGCTCAAGTGAACCTGACGCCAAGGAACATTCTGCAAGGGAGTTTTCTTTTCAACCGTTCGAGCGATCCCCAACTCGGGCTGGGGCCGTACACGCCAACCTCGACCACCACGGACCTTGAATCTCAGCGCTACTTCGTCTCCGTGAAGGATCAAATGTGGGTCCACAGCACGCTGTTCGAATTGGGAGTTGCTGCTGATACGGTCCGGAGCAACAACGATCCACAAGGTAACGCGACATACGTCGTGACGCCTTCCATGTCTTCGGGTAACTATTTCCAGACGATTGCGCAGCAGTCATCCAGGCTGCAACTCATCGGGGACGTCACGTCCGGACAGCTCGAATGGCGGGGATCGCACACGCTCTCGGCAGGTTTGAATGCCGATGCCATCGACTTCGCGCAGCAGGCTGCGCGCAGCGAGATCGATTTCGAGAGCGCGGACGGAACGCTTGTCGATCGCGCTACATTCAGTGGGCCGGGAGCGCTTCGCGTTTCCAATACACAAATCGGCGGCTACGCACAGGACTTGTGGCGGCCGGTGAAACCTATCGTCTTTTCGTTAGGTGCTCGCGTGGATTGGGACCGCCTGATCGATCAAGCACTGGTGCAGCCTCGATTGGCTATGAACTGGATTCCGAGGGAAGACGGGCGGATGAAGTTCACACTAGCCTGGGGCGAGCACTATCAGCCAATCAACTTAACGATAATGGGACAAGGGGCCGGTCAAGTGCGCACCGATGTTTTCTACGATAGCACCGGGCTGGTTCCGGTTGGAAACCCGGTGGTCACCCAGTTCGTTGTGCCCCGAGCCGGGCTATCGCAGCCGCGTTCCTACAACACCACGGCGCAGTGGGACGAGAAACTATCCGGCAATACGTTTGTGGGCACGGCATTCCTACTACGGAATGGGCGCGACGCGTTTGCTTGGGAAGCCCAGCCGTCCGGAACTCAGTTGTTGCAAAACACGCGTGAGGATCGATTCCTCTCGGGTGATTTCTGGTTTCGGCACGCATTCGGCGAGCGGGCTGACATTATGGTGGACTTCACGCGCTCGCGCGCAACTTCGAATGAGGTGTTCGATCCTACGATCTCGAACTTGATCTTCGCCTCGCAGCAAGCGGGCCCGCTTCTCTGGGATGCGCCCAATCGGCTGATCTCTCGCGGCTGGACGCCCTTGCCCCTGTGGCAACTTCTGTTGAGCTATTTCTTCGAATACCACTCCGGCCTGCCATTCAGCGCGGTGAATGAGCAGCAGCAGCTCGTCGGTCCGGCGAACAGTTTACGCTACCCGAGCTATGTGAACCTTAATGTGGGCCTAGAGAAGCATTTTCGCTTCCGCAAACGCGACTGGGCGATTCGCGGGTCCTTTAATAACGTGACCAATCACCTGAACCCCACAGCCGTCGTCAACAACGTGGACGCTCCGGATTTCCTTACGTTTGCAGGACGACAGGGTCTCGCGTTTTCCACGCGCCTACGATTAATCACGGGTCATTGATCATGGGCGCATGCCCGCCGTATGAAGAAGTCTACCTAAAGGATCGTCTGCGCGAGACGCGTGTGCATCCCGATTCTCGTGCAATCACGCTTCCAGCCGTTGTTAGGCGATCCAATGCTGCGCTTCGAAATGTATCTATCTAGAAAGGGTTACGAGAGCGCCGGGAATACCGATGGGAGCCTGATTGTCAGCGCCGAACAGAACCATCCGGACAAGAGTTGACAACAGAGGAGCAGCTACAATCTCAGTTTGGTCTACCACCTCTAGGCCAAAGCCCGAGAGTCGGCTTGTCGTCATGTGGGACTTTGCCGGTTCCCAAGTCCCCGATAATGTATTAATCAGGACGTGAGGATTCTGAAACCCTAAGACAAGAAAGGCTAGTGGGTACTATAGGTCCTATACGTACCACTGGAAGAAAGGGACTTGACCGATATGTGTACTAAGAAGATTATCTGTGTTCCGAGCCGCAGTTAATTATGTGAACCGGTCGGCGACGCAGGGCAGGGATGTCTCGCCATCGCTATCGTCTTGGAGGAGAAAACGATATGCAAAATATCTTGAAGTGCCTTTGGAGAGATGAGCAAGGCCAAGATCTCACGGAATACGCATTGCTTCTTATACTTATTGGCCTAGTGGGGACAGCAAGCATGGCCAAGATCGGGCAAACAGTCAGCAGCGTATTTTCAAACGCAGCCGCAAACCTAACGACTTAAAGGTTTGGCCAGCCTCCTCCCCGCGACGCTATCGCTGAAATTACCCGAGAAACGTTCGTCTTCCCGGAATGTGGGATTTTGCCGGTTTTCCTGGACTGCTGCTTATCAGCGATCTACGAAGAATTTCCGGCTTGAAGGAATTCGATTTTTGTCTTGTCTGAACAACGGCGCTCCAATCTTGCCAGCCGGTGAGCGAGCCGTGATTCAATTTTATTAGCGCGGCTTCCAGTAAATCCACCGGTGCGTTTTGCTTCATGCAGATCTGCAATTGCTTCGCGAACCAGTTCAGCAGCACGGCGCGGTTGCTTCACGCGGTGCTCGTAATAGATGGCCAGCTGCTCGGCAGCTTCGATCGCTGCCAGCTGGCATTTCTCCGCGTCTTCTTTCAGCATAGCGGCTTCACTTGGCGCGGTTTTCTTTGGAGTTTTTCGCAAGTTCTCCCATAGGGAAGCGGCGCGGGTGTAATCGAGCTCTCGCTTCGCGAGTTTTGCGAGTTCGGCTTGTGCGAGCCGTTCGACGGGGTGTGGCAGGCCTGCGCGCAATGCGCCTTCGTAAAGTTCGCGGGCGCGAGTTGGGTGGCCTCGGCGGTGAAGCAGACGAGAGAGACCGAGAACGTCAACAGGGTCGTGAGCATCCGGATGGGCGGCGTTTGCGATCCCATGTCCGCTATCGAGCAGCGTAAGAATTTTTCCGGCCACCGCCGCCAGGCCGCGCAAGTCCATCCGGTTGTGATGGAAGACGCCGGCAAGAGGTTCGGCCGGTCCGCCCCGAAGATAGTCGAAATACATTTGCGGGATCAGCGAGGAATCGATGTCATCGTGGCGCGACCAGTCGAGCCCTCGGCCGCCGCCGTTCAGCACGTGGCGTTCGATGTCCTTGAGCCGCACCGAGCCTAGCCGAAGCCGCCAGAGCTGTCGAGCGGGATGCAAGAAATCCAGATGCACCTTGGGAGGGAAGGCGTGAATCGCTCGCGTCATGCGGTAACGCGTTTCCAGCAACGGCCAGTCGAAACTTTTCCCGTTGAACGTGACCAAGACTGGTCGCTGGGCCATGCGCCCGGCGAGTTCGAGCAGCAGCGAGTGCTCCTCATCGAGATCGCGCATGAAGAACTGTTCGACTTGCAGGCCGCCGGCGTCCCACCACGCTATCCCTACAAGGAACGGATACGTCCCTGTGCCTCCAGCAAGGCCAGTGGTTTCCGTGTCGAGAAACAGCCATTGTTCCGGATCGCACGCGGATTGCAATAAGTCCTCGGCATAGAGAGTCTGCGGTAGAAGTAGAGATAGCGAGCGTTCATCCGGAACGCACAGTTCCGGCGTTGCGTACCAGCGCTGCACCGATAAATGCTCGCCATAGTGATTCCGGTTAATCCGGCCGCCAAGTAGGCGAGATATGCAGTCCGCCTCCCGCGGAACATTAGCCGAAACCTCGAGAGTTCGAGAAGGCTGTTCCTCGCGTTTGCGGGCAGGCCGCAACGCGGCGATATGAGCGAACTTGTCGATGGCACTCAAAATGAAACCACCGCGACTGAAACTACAGATGAACACAGATAAACACTGATGAAGAACAAAAGCGGAGAAAGCAGAAGAAAGTTGTAATGCACGAATGCTCTCAATCGGTTCATCATATGTTTCTTCTCGCTACTCACCACTCCTCACTCGTTTGTTTTGGATTTACTTTCATCAGCCTTTATCAGTGTTTATCTGTGTCCATCTGTGGTTCCATCCGCTTACGCACCGAGACGTGAGAGTATTGCCAGCGCCGCCTCTTTCGCTCGCTCTCCACGCTCCCCCACGGGGCCCACGCATGAGGGGCAACCGTTGTCGCATGGGCATGCGGCGATCAGTTCGCGCGTCTTTTTCAGCAGCAAATCGTGCGCCCGGTACAGCGGCTCGGAAAATCCGATGCCCCCGGGATACGCGTCATAGAGGTAGAGATTAGGCTCGAAGAATTCTTTTTCAGCGCGCGTCGCGACGGCTTCGAGATCCGGCGATTCTTCCCATTCGATTTCCAGGCCCGGCGATGGCGGTCGCTCGCCGATTGCGGTGCCCAGATCACGCGCATCGCACATCAATAAAAGCGTGGCGATCGATTCCAGCGCGTGGAGCAGGCCGAACATGCCACTTTGACGGTCGCTCAAGGAAAACGGCAACGATTCGATCAGCGCTCGCTCGAGCGTCAGCCAGAACGCCGTGGTGTGCATTTCGTTTTCCGGCAACTCGAGTTTTCCGCTTCCCACGTTTTCATTGGTGAAAAACTTGATTTTCTTGAATCCGATCACTTGTGAACGTACGAGGACGTCACCGTGGGATCGTACGGCATTCGCGTCCGCGCCAGACGATTCGAGGCGCGCCGCAGCCTCGGTTTTCAGCACGCGCACCTGTGTATACCGAATGGCGTCTGTGTAATAATCCACATCGACGCGCTTCACATACGCTTTTCGTTCCTCGAAGTTCAGCGCCTCGACGTGGTACTGCTGCCCCTGATGGAGATAAATCGCCTTGGGATGCACCGTGGTGAGCGCGCTTGAGAAATCGACCTCGCCAATCACTTCAGTCTCGTGCGTTGTATCCACAATCACGAAAATATCGGAGGTTGCCGAACGCAGGCTTACCGCGTCCGCGGGATAAGCCTCTTGCGTCCAGTGCCAGTGGTCTCCGGTGCGATGCAGAAATCCCGCTTCCGCGAGGCGCTCGCAAAGTTCGGGAACGATTACGCCGCCAAAGGATTCTTCCGCTGAAATGGGCAACTCGAATGCCGCGCATTTCAGATGATTCACAAGGATTTCGAGATTATCCGGCTGGAGAAATGCGTGCTCGGGAGAGCGCCCGAAAAAATAATCCGGATGCTGCACGATAAACTGGTCAAGCGGAGCCGAGGAGGCCACCAGCACCGCGCAGGAACTGCCGTTGCGACGCCCGGCACGTCCCGCGCGCTGCCACGTGGACGCGATCGTGCCCGCGTAGCCCGCCATGATCGTGACATCCAGCGAGCCGACATCGATGCCCAGTTCGAGCGCGTTGGTCGAGACTACGCCGCGGATGCGTCCTTCCCGCAACCCTCGCTCGATTTCACGCCGCTCGCCGGGAAGATATCCTCCGCGATAGCCGCGAATCGCGGGAGGCTGCCCCGGCGGCATTGGATTTGCCTGCTGCAAGTACGTAAGGAGCACCTCGGTGTGCAGCCGCGAATTGGCGAATACGATTGTTTGCAGGTTGCGCTTCAGAAATTCCTGCGCGACGCGCGACGATTCATTGATATAGCTGCGTCGAATGCCAAGAAAACGATTTACGACCGGGGGATTGTAGAAGACGAAAAGTTTCTCGCCGGCCGGAGCGCCGTTCTCCTCGATCACATCGAATTTGGTTTCCGCAAGGCGCTCGGCCAATTCGCCCGGATTCGCAATGGTTGCCGAGGAGCAAATGAATTGCGGGTATGCAATTCATCCAGCACCACGTACCGCAGATTTTCAAATAGCCGCTGCCAGCGGGTGTGGTGCGGCAGAATGCCCGTGTGCAGCATGTCGGGATTCGAGAGAACAATGTGCCCGCGTTCGCGAATGGCCTTCCGTGCATCGGTGGGCGTATCGCCATCGTAGGCGAAAACGCCGAAGCGATGATCGAGGCGCGCGGATAGATCGTGAAGCTCGGCAAGCTGGTCCTGCGCAAGAGCTTTAGTAGGGAAGAGGTATAGCGCGCGGGTATCCGGATTTTCCAGGACTGAATTCAAGACGGGTAGGTTGTAGCACAGAGTTTTTCCAGACGCCGTCGGCGTGACCACAACGACGTTGCGTCCTTCGTGGACGATTGCAGCTGTCGCGGCCTGATGGCTGTACAGTTCGGCGACGCCTCTCTCGGCGTAGACCGCCGCCAGTTCTGCGCGGATCCATTGCGGCATCGGCGCAAACTTCGCCTCGCGCGCCGGTATGTGGTGCACGGCGGAGATAATTTCACCGAGGCGGTCGCGTCCCGCAAGCTGCTCAACGATTTCCTGTACATGATTGAGGGTGAGGGTCTCATTCTTATGCCGCACCGCGAGCGATTGAACCACTTTGAGCCTCCTCCGCGCTTCGCCTTTTATTCGCTAAAGTTAGCACGCGGTTCTTCGGAGTGCAATGGCCTTTCATGGTGCCGGTTTTAGCCTGTCTGATATTTGGGAACTGCGAAATCAAAAACCAAACACGGTGAATAGTCAGAGCTGTTTTGCGTTTGGTCCTGCGTTTGGTTTTAATTGCTTTTGGCTTTTGTATGAAATTTGAGATTTGCAAATTTCAAATCCACATAGGCGGAGGCCCGCACCGCCTGAATCCTGTATCTCAGGACGAGCTTTCAACCTGTCCTTTTTAAGGCCGTTCGACCAGTCGAGTCCGAAACGCCCCCAGCGTTAATCTCACGCCAGTCGGGAATGATTTAGCGAGACCCCCTCCACCCGACGCACTGCGAACCGGCGCAGTTCTTGGGAAGCCCGGACAAATTTGTGAAATGGGGAACTCGATGAGAACCACAGGGGGAACGGAACTAAGGCCTTTTCAGTTCGCGATCATAGTAACTCTAATGGTTGCTTTCGGCTCACCGGCACACGCAAGACGTCACGAACGATCTTTCATTGCTGCGAATCCTGCTTCATTGTCCTTCACGGCAGCAGCTGGCGGAGCTGCGGTCAGTCAGAGCGTCGACATCGATGGGACGACCAGCGCGTCGTCGCCGTTCACGATATCCGCAAACCAACCGTGGATCTCGGTAAGCAGCAACTCCAGCAGCACGAAATCTGGCGCAGCGGTGTTGCTGGTGAGCGCCAATCCGGGCAGCCTCGTTGCAGGCAGCTACAGCGGAGACGTGGTCGTCACGATTGTCGAAGAAACGAATTCGCGAATTAGCATTCCCGTAAATTTGACGCTGACATCGAAGTCCAGCGTTGCCGTAGCTCCAACGATCACGTCGCAGCCGGCCAGCCAAACGGTAACCGCCGGACAAGCAGCTACATTCGCGGTAGCGGCCACCGGGACATCGCCCATGA
>JBEKCU010000210.1:0-8442 GCA_050014735.1 Candidatus Acidiferrales bacterium
TCCATGGCAAATCGAGCAATCGTCGATGATCAGCTGCTTACCCTTTCCGTCGGGCCAGAGCCGGTGCGCCTGGTCCTGCGAAAGATCGCTCCAGCGCACCATGCCCTTTTTAAGCGAGAAGTCGAACGAGGCGTTCTGGTCAGCGGACAGGCTGACGCCGTTGCGAGGATCCGCTTGAAAGCCGACGGACCGGATTGTTAGCCGATAATCTCCGGCTGCCAGATTCTCGATGCGGTAATGTCCCTGGCTGTCGGAGAGCACGTTCACGGTAATCTTGTTCTTCGTATTTTGAGCCGCGACAAATGCCCCCTGAAAGGGAGCTCCGTCCACGCCTTTTACCGTCCCTGTGACAGTCGCGCCCTGACAAACGGAACCGAACAAAACGATCGCGCTCGCAAAAGCGAGTAGCCTAATCTGTGAACGCATCTTTTCTCCTCGTTGACGACCTAGACTCGCGGAATTCTTCCATCGATGTGCCGAGCAAATAGACTGATTCCTGGCGGGATATTAGCACAACAGCCCAGGTGCGGCAATCGCGTTAAGTGGAACGTAAAGTAGAACAGGCTTCAGCCTGTTTTCTTTTGACTTCCAACAATTCAGAGAAAGTCAAAAGTTAACAGGCTGAAGCCTGTTCTACTGAAATCAATCTTCTTGCTTACTTGTTCGACGCCATCGTGCCGCCGTTCTTAGCCAAATAAAAATAGCCGACCTTGTTGTTCGGGTTGGTGCCGTACCACATACGCCCAAGGTCATCCAGGAAGAATTCCCTAATCGCGAGTTCCGGATGAGGGAACGGATATTCGGTGATCGATCCAGTTTTCGGATCGAGGCGTCCGAGCACATCCATTTTGTGTGAGTCGTACCACACGTTGCCATCGGCATCGATGCCCATTCCGTAGGGAGAAGGCTCAGGGCCAGGTAGGAGATACTCCTTCATAGCTTGAGTCTTGGGATCGAATCGCAACATCTTCCCCGTATCGAACTCGCCGACCCAAATAATGCCGTCGGCTCCGATTTCCAGGCGACGCGGATAGGAGCTGGGCGTCGGAGAGGTCCACTCCGTAACTTTCAATGTATTACCGTCAACCTTACCGAACTTGTTCTTGGTTTGTTCAGTGAACCAGACATCGCCATTCTTATCCGTCTTCACGTCGTAAGTTCTCGGTGCTTCCGCGAAGCGGGTGAATTTCTTCGTTTCCGGATCGAACATCGTCAGGGGAGAGCCGCTGGACCAAACTCGTCCCTTTGGATCGATGCGGAGAGTATGTTTCGATCCACCATCGAGCTCTCCTTCTTTGCCCGGCAAATATTGGTCCTGATATTCGGTAATTTGCTGGGTCACTGGGTCCCATCGCCCGATCTTGTTCGGGCCTTGCTCGGTCAGCCAGACAGAACCGTCCGGCGCAGGCACTGCGGAGTGCACGGCAGCCGTGCCGATATTGGGAACGGAGTAGTCGGTCATGGCGCCGGTCTTGGGATCGAGCCTGGTAATTTTATTCGCAACTCCGAAGTTCGGGATCCACATGAAGCCATTCTTATCGGGAGCAGCGCTGAAAGGCATGCGGCTCGGACCTGGCATGTCGTATTCCACGTACACGATGTTCATGGCGTCGCTGGTGAAAGGCCGCACCGTTGCCTTGTAGCCTGGCATGTCCGCAGGAGATTTAGGCAGCACCGAGTCCGGGCCAAAGAGGCTATTCAAGTATGAGGAAATGTCGTTCGCCTCCGCGTCGGTGATGTGATACAGGCTGAAGTGCATCGCGGATCGCATATACTCGACGCGATCCTTCCAGCCGTCCGCATCGCGCCTCACGGAAGCCATCCGGCTCTGGAATTCGTGGCAAATCGAGCAATTATCAGCGATCAAATCTTTCCCTTTTCCCGCAGGCCACAGTTGATTGGCCTGATAGAGGGAAATATCGCTCCAGCGGACCATGCCCTGTTTCAGCGCGAAGTCGAAAGAGCCGTTCTGATCCGCTGCGAGGCTGACTCCCGTGCGAGGATCGGCCTGAAAGCCGATGGCCCTGATTGCCAGCCGGTAATCGCCGGTTGGCAGGTTTTCGATCTTATAGCGCCCCTGCTTGTCGGACAACACGTCCACCGTAATCTTCGTCTTCGTGTTTTGGGCTGAGACAAATGCGCCCTGGAAGGGAGATCCGTCCACGCCTTTTACCGTGCCTGTGATTGTCGCGCTCTGGCAAATCGAACCGAACAAGACAATCGCGCTCGCGAGCGCGAGCACCCTAAACTGTGACCGCATCGGGCCTCCTAGTCGACGATCTATGCGCGCGGAAAAACACTCAATTCCCGGGCAAAAAACATGATTTCCAGCCAATATTATCATAGCTGCCAGAATGCGGCAATCGGGGGATATCTCGGGCAGTGACTCACTATCCGAACGGCTTGAATGTGAGGAACTCCGGTCGTAGCGATCTGGTCAGTCTTCTCTGTGCCCCTCTGTGCTGTCTGTGTCCGCTGTGCTCAGTTCGAAGGGCTTTAACACGGAAGACACCGAGAACACAAAGGGGCACAGAGAAGAACCGAAGAACACGGGGACGGGTCGGCCTCTATTCGCCGCAGGTTGTATACTTTCGGTTGGAGCGGATCGATGAAAGTGGACTCGAGGGGAGCCATGGGAGCATTCGAACGAGTCATCTGGATTGTGCTCGATAGCGTTGGCATCGGCGCACTGCCTGACGCGGCGGACTACGATGATGCAGGACGCAATACGCTTGGCCACATCGCGAAATCGCGGGCGCTGGTGCTGCCGAATCTGGTGAAGCTAGGCCTGGCGAATATTGCGCCGCTCGATCACCTGACACCTCTTGTGAGCCCTCAAGGCTGCTACGGCAAGGGCGCTACTCATTCTCCGGGGAAGGACACCACCACCGGCCATTGGGAGATGGCTGGGATTTGGCTGCCGCAGGCGTTCCCGGTCTACAAGCAAGGCTTTCCGCGCGAATTGATCGAGCAGTTCGAACACTCGATCGGCCGTAAGACCATCGGAAACAAGCCTGCTTCCGGCACGGAAATTATCAAGGAACTGGGCGAGGAACACGTTCGAACCGGATTTGCGATCGTGTACACGTCCGGAGACAGCGTATTCCAGATCGCGGCGCACGAAGACGTGATTCCGATCGGCGAGCAATACCGCATGTGCGAAATCGCGCGCAAAATGCTCGATGGCCCGAACAAGGTGGGCCGCGTGATCGCTCGTCCCTTCACGGGGACACCGGGAAATTTCCGGCGCACCGAGCGCCGCCACGATTATGCCGTCGAGCCGCCGCGTCCGATGCTAATGGATGTGCTGGTCGAGCACAAAGTGCCGATCTTTGGGATCGGCAAGATTCATGACATCTACAACGGGCGCGGAGTCGATCGCTACGTCACGACCAAAAATAATACCGACGGGATGCAGAAGCTGCGCGCGACGCTCGGAGAACAGAAGACTGGTCTTGTCTTCGCAAACCTGGTCGATTTTGACATGCTCTATGGGCACCGCAAAGACGTGGAGGGATTCGCCAAATCACTCGAGGAATTCGATCTTCTTCTTGCTCCGCTGCTGAACGCCATGACGCCGCGCGATTTGCTGATGATTACCGCCGATCATGGCTGCGATCCAGATCCCGCATGGCCAACAACGGACCACTCCCGCGAGTATGTGCCCATCCTCACCCATAGTCCGGAAGGGAAGCACGGCGTGAACCTGGGCGTGCGGGATACCCTCGCGGACATGGGCCAGACCATCGCCGAGAATTTCGGCGGCGCCATTCCTCACGGCAAGAGTTTTCTGCGAATGATTGCGGTTTAAGTAGATCAGGCTTCCGTCTGTTTGCTTTTGAATTTGCATTCCAAGATTTTTATTTCAAATTCTAAAAAGATCAAACCCAAACAGGCGAAAGGCTGGTCTACTTAATCCCCAGACGACGGAGCGCGAGAGGCGTAGTAACCGGCGCGCGTGCGCACGCTGAGTTTTCCCGAGCCGCGCGGAGGAATCACTTCCACCTGCACGGAACGGAAAGAGCCGTCGCGCGCCGCGTTTGTCGAGTAGTAGGCCAGCGTGTACTGGTTGCGGATATCATGAGCGATCTGCGTGCAGATGGCTTCCGTATCATTCGCATCTTCCGGAAAAAAGGCCAGGCCCCCAGTGGCATTGGCGAGCTGTGTGAGAGCTGAGCGCGCCTTCTTCATCGCACGATGATTGTGCTTGATGTCGTCGTCGCTGAATACACCGACGGCGTAAATCACGGCGTCATTTCGCTGGGCCTGCTCGACGGTGTTTTCCAGGCTGTGCCGGCTGGCATTATCTTCACCGTCGGTGACGACAAGAATCACCTTCTTGTCGCGTGAGCCTTTCTTCAAGTGATCCAGCGAGCCAATCACAGCGTCGTACAGTGCCGTGCTGCCGCGCGCGTCGATGCGTTCCAGCGCGGTCTTCATTTCGTTTAGGTCGCTGGTGAAATCGTGCTCGGTGTCGAGGTAGTAGTCGTCATTAAAATTGACGACGAAGCCCTC
Source organism: Candidatus Acidiferrales bacterium (assembly GCA_050014735.1). GTDB lineage: Bacteria > Acidobacteriota > Terriglobia > Acidiferrales > UBA7541 > Palsa-360. The sequence continues at coordinate 4,516 of JBEKCU010000210.1, forward strand.
GTCCTGCGGATTGGAAGTTTTGACGAACGTCAGGGCCGCCGCGTTGACCTGAGGACGTTTGTCGCGCATGCTGCCGCTATTGTCCACGACCAAGCCGAAGCTGACGGGCACGTCTTCCTGCTTGAACACGGAAAGCTTCTGCTCGACTTTATCCTCGAAGACCCGGAAGTTGTCCTCTTGTAGGCCCGGGACAAACACACTGCGGTCATTGAGCACGGACGCGTGCAAAACGACAAGGCTGACCTGCGATTTTATTTTGTACGGTCCTTGCGTGTCGGCCTGTGGCGAAGCATTGGGCGCCACTGGCTGCGTGGATGGCGAAATGGGCGCGGTTTGTTGTTGCGCGAATGCGCCAGCTGCAAGGAAGACCGCCGCAGCCGCAAGAAAAAACGCCAGAAAAAAAGGCGCGACGCGGCTACTGAGTCGGCGCGTAGTATCCGGTCTTTGCGTAGACGTTGAGGGGAGGGAGGCCCTTGGGTGGGCGCAGCTTGACTTTAATTTTCCGCCAAACTCCGTTCTTCTGCGCGTTGCTTGGCTTATATCCCAGAACATATTGGTTTCGCAGCTCCATCCCGATCTTCGCGGCTATGTCGGGCAATTCGCCGATGTTCCCGACTGGAAAAACCCGTCCGCCGGTCATCTCCGTCATTTCAGAAAGCAGGGAGGGTCCGTTGAGTTCTTCGCTCGTTCGAGAGCGAATGCCGATTGGATCGTAGATACCGATTGCGTAGATCTGGCAATCGGCTTCTTTCACGAAGTTCTTTACGTCGTTCTCATTGTACCGGCTATGATTATCCCCCCCATCGGAGATGATGAGCAAGGCCCGTTTGGCGTTATGTGCACCCCTCATCTGACTCAGGCCCAGGTAGATCGCATCGAGCAAAGCCGTGCGTCCGTGGGATTCGGTGAACATCATGCGGTTCTGGAGCTCTTCGACGCTGCTCGTAAATCCGCTCGTTAATTCGGCGCGATCGTTGAAGCTCACCAGAAAAAATTGGTCCAGAGGATTTGCGGTCCGCATGAATTGAACGGCGGCCTGGCGCGCCTTGTCGACCTTGTCCGACATACTGCCACTCATATCGAACACCAGCCCGATAGACACGGGAACATCCTCGCTCGACATGGTCACTACTTCTTGCTCCACCCCATCTTCGTAGACTCGAAAATTCTCTTTTTCCAGGCCAGTGACCAGACGGTTGAGCGGATCCGTCACCGTTACGTTCACCAGTGCAAGGTTGACGTCGATCTTAATTCCTTCCGTTGGTTTGACTTGCGAGCTAGCAGACTGTTTTGGAGGTTTGGAGGGCCCTTGAGAGTGTCCGCCTCCCGGAATCGCAATGAGGGCGCACACAGCAAAAGCGATTCGCCATGGAGAAAACGAATTTTGTCTTGCCATCACCGCGTTGCCTGCCTTCACCGGCGCTGCCCGGGCGGTTACGGCTGTTCCGACTTCGAACTTAGAGCCATTCTACCATTCGGGATCAACCGCGCAAGTGCCTGACACCTTCTTTTGACAATTTGTTTACTTTGCGACACGCCTCTGGCTTCAACGCGTGGCACCGGTTTCATGCTAGCGACTGTGCTGACCGCTGGCCGCGAAAGCCGCCGGCAAGACGCCGGCGCTCCCAAAGCCGTCGCGTCCCACGACGGGGCTTTTCGAAAAATCGTGACGATTAAATTCATCGAGCGCGTAAATGAATGAGGGTTGCACTTGTGGTAGCATCTTCCAGTTCCGCCGCGCACTTCATTTTCCGGGGAACCGAGAAGGAACTCGATGGCGATTGTCGTAATTCCCGCGCGCTATGCTGCTACCCGCTTGCCGGGCAAGCCGCTGGTCTTTCTTGGCGGCAAGCCTATGATCGAGCGAGTCTGGGAGCGAACGCGGCGCGCAAAGAAGGTATCCCGTGTCATCATCGCTACGGACGATCAGCGCATCATCCAAGCCGCCGCTGCATTCGGCGGTGAGGCGGTCCTGACTCGGTCTGAGCATCGGTCCGGCACTGAGCGTGTCGCGGAAGTCGCGGCGACTATGCACAGCGTGGAAAATGAGATTTTCGTGAACGTGCAGGGAGATGAACCGCTCATCGAACCGGAGGCGATCGATACTCTGATTGACGCGATCGAATCGGAGGAAGGCGTTCTAGTCGCGACGCTCATGGTTCCCATCGCGAAGCCAGCGGACATCATGGACCCCAATATCGTCAAGGTTGTTCTCGATTTCGATGGAAATGCGCTGTATTTTTCCCGCGCTCCGATCCCTTGGGTCCGAGACCGCAATGCTCCGGTTCACGCGCAACACATGAAGCACCTTGGCTTGTACGCGTTTCGTCGCGCAGCGCTGCTCGATTTTCCGACGCTGCCATTGGGAGACCTGGAGCGGATCGAGCAGCTCGAGCAACTGCGCTGGATGGAAAACGGCTACAAAATCCGTGTCGCTGAAACGGCTCACGATTCGGTGAGCGTGGACGTGCCGGAAGATGTTGAGCGAGTCGAACGGCTGATTCGCAATGCGCATGCCGCGTAACGGTCGCAGCGTGCGAATAAAATTCTGCTCAATCTAAAATTGTCTAAATAATGCGCCAACCCCAATGCGCCCGGGATCGATTCCCAATATAAACACCTGCGTGGAACTCACAACGTAGCCTGCAAAGTTGCGATTGTCCGAGGCAGGATTGAGCACAAGAGCGGCGCGGCCATTCGCGGCCGGTGTTGTATAAGTTCCGGAGACGGCTTCGCCCGATGTCAAAATTCCACCGGTGTTGATATTAATTGCTCCGGATGCCAGCACGCCCGATCCATTCGCGCCGAATTGGCCGGCAATGTCCTGACCGGACGATCCGGACACTCCGCTCGTCGCAATCGCATAGTTCCCTTGAATTGAGGCTAGGGTAAACGGTGCGCTTTGCTGCTGCGCGAATATTCCGTCGCTGTTGGCTCCTGAATCGGTTTCCTGAAGCACGGCCGTTGAATTGGTTCCTCCAGGGCCGAGGTAAAACACCAGATTGTATGTGCGAGTCGCCGTCGCAAATGTGGCTGTGCCCCGGCCGTTGGAAGCTATCGTGTAAGTTCCAGCGTATGTCCCGTTCTGCTGGAACGGCAGACTGGGAATTGGCACGCCATTATTATTTTCATCCACGACGCCGCTTGTGAAGTGGCCGCTCCCATCCGCCAGAAAGTTCCCCGCAGTTGCAATCGCGCCGTCCGGCGCCGATCCGGCGAGCAAAAATGCGAAATTTCCGTTAAGCGAAGTTTGACTGAATGCGGAATTCGGAGCCTGCTGAGAAACGGTCCCAGAAACTCGCGATGGGGTATCGGTGCCGACGAACTGCGCCGACCCCTGCGAAACCATGTAGAAACTGAAGTCCAGCGTCCCGCTCGAAGTGACGAGCGTCGCTGTCCCGCGTCCGTTGGAATTCACCGGAACTGAATATACTCCGCGCGTAATCGGGACTGCGGAAGCGATCGCGCCGCCGTTATTGATGTCCATCAGGCCGCTGGTTATATTTCCCAAGCCATCGACGGTGAATTCACCGATCTGCGAGAAAGTGTTCGCGCCTTGCACGCCCTTGAAGTCGAACACATACGTTCCGGACAGCCCCGCGTTAAATTTGGACGGATCTTGCAGGTTCGCTTGGCCGCTGGAAGTCCCGGTGCCGTCGAAACCGATGATTTGCAATTGATTTGCGTTTACCAGGACAAAGTCAAACTGCGCCGGCGTTGTTGACCGATTGTCCACGAATGTTAGAGTACCGCGTCCGTCGAGGCCCAGCGTGTAGGAGCCGGTGAACGATATCGGAACTGACGTCACACCCAAACCGTCATTGACGTCTTCAAGTCCATTGTTCAAATGACCGGCGCCATCCGCCGCAAAGCTTCCCGCGCGAAAAAAAGGTCCCGAAGTGCCGGTGCCGGCCAGGGTGAACGCAA
>JBEKCU010000211.1:0-8389 GCA_050014735.1 Candidatus Acidiferrales bacterium
AGGCAGTAGATACGCTCTCGAACCCGGGACAACAATCCCGACGCGACGAGTCCCGTGGATTGGTTTCCTTCTCGGGCGCCACGACTGTCTATCTCCTTCCGAAGCCTATCGGCGTCCGGATACTCCTGCTCGTAACCTCGCAGCCCCCACGCAACGCGGTCCCTTTTCCAAGCGGCTACAAGCAAATCCTCGGCAGTAAATGTTTTTTCTAGATCACCACCGGAGCAATCAAGAGCGGCGAGCAGCACTTGCTCCCGCAAGCCCGCCCGGCGCGGTGTGTCTGCCTTTTGCCTCGTGCTCATCATGCCGCCCTCCCTTTGATTTGTAGTTCGGTCCCCTCGTCGCCAAAGGCCCCACTTCCGACGTAAGACTCAAGCTTCTTCCACATTTGCCCGACCGTACGCACGCGGTGCCGATCCAGCGCAGCCTGGTGCGCCGCCCAGAATTCAGGCCGTTGGCTATCGCCCTTGCGCGAAAACTCATCCGTCATCCAAACCTGGACACACATCTCGACCAACTGCTGCGCATGATAGGTCCGCCAGAGCGTTGGGTGAGTGCCGCGTTGCTGGAAAACAAACGCCGCCTCCGGGCTTTGCAGGTTCAGCCACCACACATTGTGAATATAATCAGAAGCCTCTTGCCATAAAGCGGGCTGGTCCGGGTCGCCTTCGCGAATTTGCCCGGTGGCCGGGTCTTCGTCACGTCCCGTAATGAGCAACTGCGGAAAACCACTGCCACGTCCTTGCTCTTCCGGATTGGCAGTAACGCGGACCTCGACAGGAATACGCGCCCAAATTCCAGCAGCGCCGGCGGTGACTGCCGTGCGACCAAGGCGGTTCCCAGTTACGACGCCAGAACGGTCGATAAGAACGGTCATCTGATCTTCGGCATCATGAAGCCATTCAAGCAAGACATCCGTCGAGCGGCGTCCTTCATCGTCCGTCACTTCCGCAGTAATCTGCTCCCGCTTTCCCAGAGGAATGTCGAGGGTCCGCGGTGTGAGCAGAATATGGTCCACGGTCCAGACCTGGACCGGAACGCGCGGTCCTTCGATTTTCGTCCCTTTTACTCGCGCCCAGACTTGGCACGCTCCCTTTGCACGCGCATCGAGCTTGTCGCCTTTCGAAAAGGCCGCAACGTGTGGGTCGCTGGTCAACCATTCGATCATGGCGCGGACCGGCCGCCCCTTGCGGTCGCGAACGCCTACGCCGAGCATCGCCCGGAGTCCGACCGAAATTCCCTTACCAATTTGGAGGCCCTGGTCGGGAACCTCATAATTCAGCACTTCAGGCTCAGTTCCCCAATCAACCTGTCCGGGACCATCATGCGTGCGCTTTCGGCGCCCTTCTCCATTGCCGTCGCCATCGCCTCCGTCACCCTCGCCAAAACTCGGCAGAAACCGGTTCTTAAATTCGTCCAGCTTCCGGTTTTCCTCATGCACTTGGTCGAGAGCTTTGTCGTCGAGCTCCTGACGCCGCCGAGCGTTGATCTCGTGCGCCAAGGCACGGATTTTTTCCGCGATGAAGCGGTCAAGCGCTTCAACCAGCGGGCCATCTTTCGGGCGGCGCCGACCATGCTCAACATACGCGGGTTCCAGCGCCGGGAGTTCGACGGTGCCATAGATGAAGGCGGCGCCTGGCGTCGCCGGAGCGAGTTCGGAAATCGGTTTCGCCCCAATCATCTGGTGGCGCGTACGGTACATAATCTGCCAACGCGGGCGGAGATTACGATATGCCGTGGGCATGTTCTCCAGCGAAGTATGCAAAATCAACCGGCCCTTCGGCTTCGTTCCTGCTTCCGTCGTAGACACCACCTGACCATTGTCGAGTTCGAGTTGGTCGGGAATTTCGTGCACCACCGGCGAGTCGATTCCGGGGTACGGAATGATCGTAGGCAGTTCAAGCTTCTTGCCGTCGTTCAGCACTCGGCCATTGTGGATGGCGAACACATCGACCTGCTCAAGACAAAGGGTCGACTGCTCGTGCCGTACGATCTTGGCGATGAATTCGTCCGCCTCAATCTGCCCCTTATAGGTCAGGAGCGGCGCTTCGCCTTCAACGAGGGTGAAGCTCTTACGGGCTGCAATGGCGGTCCGGAGCGGGCCGGGGAGATCGGCAACAGATAGACCGTAAGGTTCAAGGGCGTGACGAAGCTCGGCGTCGAACGAACTGATCTCTACATCGCGGCCTCCCGCTAGATTCGGCATCCAGCCGGGGGTGCCACGTTCAACGGTTCCTGCAACGCCATCAAATCCCCTACAGTTGCGGCGCCGATCGCGAATTCCAAGAATGCGCGCCGCTCCGGCGAACAAGCGATACATGTATGCCTTCCCGCCGTTACCCTGTGTTTCCTCTTCTTGCAGCCCGGACCAGCGATGCGATGCCGAGGTGTCTTGCCAGGTGCTCCATGCGGTCACATCCTCCAGCGTCGCACCGCCCACGTCGAGGACGCCAAGTCTGGCCGGCTTGCCGTCCCGGGCATCCTGCAAAAGCAATGCGGCCACGCGATGGTTCTCGGCAACATTGGCGCGATCCACCTGATACTGGCGCCGGACGTTCTTCAGCCACTCCGCAACGCCGTCATGGTGTGTAGCGATCCACCGGGTAACTGCCTCGAGAGTTCCTTTCTCGTGAAACCGAATCGGTTCATTACGCTCAATAGTCATAGCGAATCCTCCTGTAACGACAATGTAACGCAGATAGCGTTACATTGTCAAGTACGAAAAACCACCCGCTCATTTTGTTGACGCTGCCCCGCAGGTTGATTAGCATCCGTCTCAGACTGAGGGGTCTATGGCAAAAAAGGAGACGTTAAACCTGCGCGTATCAGCCGCTTTCAAGCGGAGGCTTGCGGAGGAGGCGAAAAAAGAGAATCGATCCGTAACAAATTATCTTGAAACGACTCTGGAGACACTATGGCGAGAGCGGACTGGGCCGAGTTCCACGAAGGTAAAAGGAAGCCGGACGTGACGGTTGGCGCCGAATTCTTCCACCGGACTGGATACCTCACATGACCTGCTCTCGGGTATAGAAGCGGATAGGTTCTGCCGTAACTGGCTGCAGCATTGCAGTCCCATCGCAGATCGCACGCGTTGCGGGTCTTTTCGGGAATCTAATATCAGCCGTGAGGATTGATACTGCCGGTACTGCGCCCGAAACAGTTCGAATCTGAACTGTACGATCAGCAAATTCAGATGGTCGCAGGCCCCGCGACCAACCTCACCCTTTATTCCCGAGAGACGAGTTGGCGATCCAAGGCCTGTCGAGCCAATGAGTCACCTACGGATAAAATCTTCAGTCGCCGCCCGTGCCAGTCTTTACGATTTTCGGCTTCGGAACGAAGTCGGCATCTGTCACAGCTTGCTTTGCTTCACCTGGCTTGCGCACGTCGGCGAGGTAGTCCTGAGTCACTGCTAGCGACTCATGCCCCAATTCGAGCATGAGGGTCGGTAGCGGTACGCCAGCAAGGTACCGTCTGCTGGCGCCAGTCTTGCGCAACTTGTGAAGTTCAGTGTGGAACTTCGCCGCCGCCTTTTGGGCTATGTTCTGTAACGTGCGGAGCAGGTGCTTATCAGGTTTCCCGTTGCGGTTGACAAATAGTTCCTTGGAATTGCTGCGCTTCCAGCGCTCTCGGATGGCATCAGCGAGCCGCTGACTGATTTCGACCGTGCGGGTCTTGTGGTGCTTGCCGTAAAGCGTCAGGGTCGTGCCCGTCAGGTCAGGATGACCATACTTCCCGTAGGCTTCGTGGTCGCGAGCCATGCTGCCGATGAAGAAGTCGAGCAGGAACGCTTCCTCGGCGTCAGCGGCGCCATAGAGCACGTCCAGTTCGTCGTCAGGATGGGCGATAACTATTTTCTTGTGGTATTTGGGTTCCTCGTTCTTCTTGAGCAATTTGGTGATGCCGAATTCCTTGAGGAAAATGCGCACGTCCCCGACCTTGTTGGCGAGAGTGCGCTCGGGGTTGCTGTGCTTGCGCTTCGGCACGGGCTGTTTCCTGAGCCAGCCCATATAGTTGAGCAAGACTTGCTTGTTGTCACGGCACTCGTCGACATAGGTAACGCCACAATGCTCGACGAATGGATCAACTGCAGCACGATATTTGCGGATGGTCTCGGGATCAAGACCACGGGCTTCGCCATTCGCAAAGTATTTCTCGGCAGCCGCCGACAGCGTGATTCTGCCTGTGCTGTCTGGCAAAACGACCGAGCTTTGCGCAGAAGCTTTCCCGCTGAGCCGCTTGAATTCGTCGAGCGCCAGCCGCTGCTTGCGCTTCCGCTGCGCATCCAGTGCATCGGTGCTAGCGTCGATCCACTGGCCGTTGTGGCTCATGTAGTAACGACCTTCGGGATGCTTTTCTAACAGCGCCTGCTTCACGTTCACGAAAACAATGTCAGGTTTGATCTTGCCGTTGTCGTGGTAGGCAGCTTTGCAGTAGCGCCAGGATCCGTCGATCCTGACGTATTTGTACAACGTGAATCTTGAAATTCCCATGGTGTCAGGTTCCTCTCTATGCCTAATACCGCGCGAGCGGACTTTTTCAGGCGAATTGAGGATGTCTTAGGGAAGAACTTTAGGAAGGAACCTAACCCATTGAAAACAAAGATATGGCGGAGAGGGGGGGATTGAAACCTTGGTAGTTTAGCGTTGGCACGCGTTGGCAACTGTTGGTATGTCTCTTGTTTGCAAGACCTTCTGCGATTAGCTGCTAACACAAGAGTTGCGCGGACTTTAGAACACTGTGAAATCCGGCCGAATTAGTAGCATAGATAGTAGCAATTGGGCTGAGATCGTTCAAAATTTCATATTGACAATCACTCCTTGGCATAACGCGGAGTCTTTTTGCCTCTCCTTAATTAACTTGAGCCGTTTCTGAACCTTCGGTTGTCGTAAACGTAGCTTTCGCTCCGCCGGTCCACATGTTTTCAAACGATAGAGGAACTGGTAGTCAGCGCGTTCAAAGGGCAAATCTTTCAGACGCTTTTTTTCACGCCGCACTTGGTCAGAACAATCGCTACAGGCTTGCTTCCTGCCCACGCGCTGCGGCATAACAAACCGGCCACATTTCGGACAAATCAAGATCGGGACTGCCAGGGGTGGCCTTCGGTCCAATCTGCTGGGATCTCGATCACGGTATTTCTGATACTCGGTTAGCAAGAAATCGCAGATCGGATCAGCCAAATCTTCATAATCTTTTGCGGGGGTCCAAATGCCCAGAGGAGAATCGCCCGCTTTCCACCCTGCCCAATATTTTCTCGATGCTTCTTCGAAACGCTCTATATCCGCAGGAGTATAAATTTCTCCGAGATCCTTTCTAGCGTCCGAATTCGGGCCGAGTTTGCTTTCGGCATCCGGCGCTACGCCGACATCGCTTGTAGGCACTGGGATTGGGTTCGCTTCGTTGAACACCCACTTAATATGCTGCATATGCTCTCGCAAAAAGCCAAAGCCTTGGCGAAATAAATCGTCTCTGTCATTTGGTTTTCCGACAACGAACCATCGAAGTACCCCCTGAATTTGCGAGTGATATCTGCCAGCCGCCTCCGCTACGAGATCTTCACGATCAAGTAGGCCTAGACCGGACCCTTGCCATGGAGGCAACACGTTCCCGGGCATACAGGCTGCAACAGTGCGACGAAACTCGGCGATGTCGATAGCCGTCGGGCTAGCGTTGGCATAGTCAACCAGCCCTTGCCAAATACGCTTTGTGCGATCATTCATGTAAATACGCTAGCTCCTTCCCTAACGTCCTCACCTAATATGTAAATACATTAGCACATCTATACTGTGCATACAATTACTGAGATCCTGATTAAAGCATGAGCACAGCGCCCATACCGGTGAACGACCGGCGCGGCTATCGGATACCCGAAGCCGCCCGGTACATGGGTGTCAGCCCATGGTTCGTCGAACTCAAGATTCGGTCCGGCGAACTTCGGGCGCTCCGGCTGTGTCGTCATTACACAATTTTGAAGGAAGACATGGATGCATTTCTGGATGCGCAGAAAGGCAACCCACAACAAACGAGGTTGTAGCGGTAGATCCTCCGAACGACGCCGAAAAAGTAAGGCGCGATCGAAAGACGACCGCAGAGGTAAGCGCAGCCGCGGCGCGGAATGACGGCACAACTAAGGAATATCAAAGATGCGAGAAGCAAATAAGTTAATTCAGCGACCGCAGAACGCGAAGCGAAGCTACAAACTATCCTCTGGCGCTCGCCGTCGTTTCGTTAATCGCAACAAAGCAGGCCAGAACCAAAATGAAGGGAGCGCATCATGACTCTTCGTCATCTTTCAGATTACGAACGTAAATATGTATCTGCTATACATGAGGCCGGGCATGTTGTTGTTGCGGAGCATTTCGGTCTTAATATCATTCTCGCCACTATATCAAAAGATGTGACAGCTAAACTAGGGCGACCACAAAACTCCGGCTTGGTTCTAACTGAGGCGCCGAAAGATTTTCCACTAATACACGAATGTGCCAGAAAATCAGGTGGATTTATCTCAGAACAACTACTGTTCCCCGGACTGATTTCCGACGGCGCAAAACACGACCACGAAGAGTTAGGGTACGTCAGCGAAGGCATGCGGCGTATTGCGCGAAAAAATGCTGAAAAAATTTTGACAAATAGAAAACATCACCTTGAAAAGATGGTCGAGTATTTGTTACAGCACAAGGCTATAGCCAGCTATGACGATGACAGTTACCACCCGGTTACGGATGAAGAAATTGCCACGATAGCTTTGTTCGTGAAAGACAATAAGGAGCGGGTCAGGCCATTTGCAGCAATCGACCCGCAATTTTTATTCGCCGAGGACTGACGAACAATTTGAAGCGATAGTTGATACGGTAGGCTACCCACTCGTGGACAAAATTCATTGGGGTCTCCAGCATCACGGCAACAGCTACCAGGTGCAAGCCAAACAAGGCAGTTTGCGGCATTTCGTATACTTCAATGGCAACAACGGGAAAGATTCTTTCCTGATGATCGGTCACAAGGATGGAGACCGCCTGAACAATCGGCGATCCAATTTTTTACACTACAAACAAATCACGGCAACTACAAAAACAAAACAGGCCGCACAATTCTAGCGGTTTTCGTGGCGTTCAGAGTGTCAACAAAAATGACACCAAATTTGTCTCCGAAATCCAATTCCGCAATAAAAGGCATTATCTTGGCCGTTTTGATACCCCGGAGCTAGCTGCCGAGGCGTACGACAAAGCATCGATCTATTTTTACGGCAAGCACGCGGCATTGAATTCCCTGGTTAATTTTCCGCAGCTATAAGCTAATGAGCCAGAGGGACTTAGTTCAAACAAGGGCATTCGTGCCCCGAGTCAGGCATATTATGAAGGGTACAAGCCCTTCTTATTTTCAGATTCGTCAGCATCCGCCGTCTGACGATGCACCCACGAACGCGGGTGGTGTCTTGAGGGGCGTCTGAACCCAGATCGGACGCCCTTACGTATGGCGGTAAGAAGACTCTTGGCGGAGTTTTCCAAACAATTTGAAATGCTGATCGAGCAGCGAAATTTGCTGCTCCTATTTTTTATCTGCCCAAATTTTTGCAACCATCCGTTGCGAAAGTGGAGGACGTATGTCGCACGAAAATTTGATTGATGGGTTCCTACGCGAGACGGGCATTGCAGCGAGCACGCTGGCCACGCTGTCGGGAATTAACAGGACGCGAATCTCACAGTGTTTGCGCGGTCAATCGTCGTTCAGCGGACCAGAGTCGATACTGCTTTCAGATTTAACCCAAGAACTGCGCGACATTTTGTCCGATTTGCAACCCGTACCAATCGACTGGTCCGACTGCACGGCGGTTCGAAGGCTTATCGCGTACAAGCGGGAAGGACTTCGCTGGCGAATCACTGTAGACCAGCACGAACAGCGCGACCAATAGCAGTGGATCTATCCAACTTTCTGATCCGGCAAATGAATCCGGCGAGGGAGGAATCAACGACGGCTGAGGCCGAGGGTAAAGGCATGGAAGGAACGGAAGCAAACCGATGTGACAGCATTTTCGATGGAAGCAGGTGCGTCAAACATTCCGGCCATCGTGGTAAGCATTTCAACGACGATAACTGCCAATTCGTGCAATGGACGAAGGGAGGGCTTATGGAGTGGTTGAAAGAACAGCAAAAGATCAAAACGTAAAGGCCGCTACGGCGGTAAACGGAGCGAAATAAAATGAGAGGACAGATAAATAGGTACAACGTAGATCGTGGTTTCGGTTGGATTCGGGTCGAAGATCAGATTCAACTGGAATTTTTCCACGTTAGTCAATGGAATGGCAGCCGTCTTCCGGTCGCGGGCCAGAAAGTGGAGTTTGAACGCGGGCCGGATCGTAGTGGCAGGATGCAGGCGGTTTCTGTTACACCGA
>JBEKCU010000212.1:0-8329 GCA_050014735.1 Candidatus Acidiferrales bacterium
TCGGCCCGATCCGTCCGGCTATGGGCCCGTCGCGTCAATTCCAGAAGCTCCGAATTCGTCAAAGTAATCGCGTTTCTCATGAACACGATTATAGTCTATGAATAGTTGTTACAGTCAACTAGATGCCGTGTGACTCTGTTGACATCCTGTGGCACATCTCTGCTCTTTCTTTGAGGCGGCGTCATTGCTGTAGCTCGCCTCTTCGGAGGCGAGGGGCTTCCATTGGATCATGCGACAAATTCCCGCCTCTGAAGACGTGGGCAAGAGCAATCGACATTCGTGGATTAGGACGTCAACAGAGCTATGCCACGTCATAGGTGTCCGGACAGAGCGGGAAGGGGAAAATGTGTAGGGTGAGCCTTACAAGGTTCGAGAAAATCAGTCAACATCTTCCAACGCTGAAAGCGTCGGCGCATCCCAGCCCAGGGCAACGCCTTGGGTCCAGCATCAACCGATCGTTTGGCGCTCTGAAGGGGCGGAGGATTCCTCCGCCCTTTCAGGGCGGGCAATATCGCCTAGGACGCATTACCCGGGGCGTTGCCGCGGGCGGGCATCCTCCACGCCCTTGGCGCGACATCGCAGGAGCGTTTTCAAGGTCGTGTTTACAAGAGGATGAAACTGCCGATAGGCATGCGCGATGTGGTTTCTATTGACTCCGATCGACATTTTATCGTTGTTAACCTGATTCCGTTTCAAACGAAATTAAAGGTTCCATGAAATCGTCGTAAGTTTGGGAAGGTCCGCCATGAAGTCGCGCAATCTTGACCTGCTTCGATCGTTCGCGGTACTGCTGGTGGTCGGATACCACCTGGCGAGATTCTTCAATGTGCGTTTCGACCGATTGCGCGTTGCGGATTTCGGCCTGTTAGGAGTGATGCTCTTCTTCGTTCACACCACGCTTGTGCTGATGTTTTCGCTGGAGCGCCAGCAAGGTCAATCGAGCGCGTCTGCAAACGCTCATCCCACGGGCTTGTTCCTGCCCTTCATGACGCGTAGGTTCTTCCGTATCTATCCACTGTCCGTCCTGGTCGTCATCTGCGTTTGGCTCTTTCGAATTCCTTCCGATTTGCAATTCGGACGGTTCGACTTGGTTCATCAGACCGCTGCAAATCTCGCTGCGAATTTACTGCTGATTCAAAACATAACCCGGCAGAAGGCAAATCCCGGTCCCTTATGGAGCCTCCCGCTGGAATTTCAGATGTACCTGAGCTTGCCGGCGTTGTTCGTATTCGCCAGACGGGTCAGGGCGTGGTGGGCGATGATTGTCTTCTGGTGCTTGACCGTTGCGCTGTGGTTTGCGCTGGGATTTGCGAGTGGAATGTTGCCTCTAAGCGACGGGGCCATCCGTTCGCCGGCGGAAGCATTGCTGAAATTCACGCGTTTTGCTCCCTGCTTTTTGCCCGGCATTATTGCCTACCAACTTTGGCGTCGCCCCCGGGAGCTGCCCGGTTTTCTCTTGCCTGTGTTTCTCTTGCTGTGCTGTGGCGTCTTTGTTTTAATCCCCAGCAATGAGCCCATTGAGGCGGGGTGGTTCATTTGCCTTGGCGTGGGAGTGGGAGTTTGTTTCTTCAGAGAAGCGCCCGATGGCCGCCTAGCCCGCTTTGCACAGACGATCGCCCAATACTCTTACGGGATCTATTTGCTTCACTACTTAGCGATATGGATCGGATTTGTCGCCTTCAGGACTTTGAACATTGCTTGGCAGGCCCTTATTTTCATCGCCACGCTTGTGACACTGCCGGTCATTCTTTACCACACGGTTGAGGCGCCAATGATTTTGCAAGGCGTCAAGATAGCAAACAGGGTCACGCGCACACCTTCCCCCGAGGATGCTGAAGGATTCTCGAGAAAGCAGACTGCGCAACCATTGCTTGTGAAGGGCGGTTTACCATGACTGTCAATCGCCAATTCAAATCATTTGCTCCACTGCAGATTCTGGTGATTGCATTGCTGTCGCTCGCGGTGCCGGATCACGCCCAAAACGGTCCGGTCGGGCCGGCGACGTCTCCACTGCCTGTCGTTCAGGAATTGAACCGGCGTTTGGAGCAGTCCCGCGGAGCGCTTGCGGATTCGTCGCGGGAGTCCAGGATCGATGAATCCCGCATCGGGCCGGGCGACCTTCTGGATATTGTGGTTTTTGAAGCGCCCGAAATGAATTGCACGCTGCGGGTTACGCCCAACGGAGAAATCGCCATGCCGTTGCTGGAGCCGGTTAAGGCAACTGGACTGACTCCAAGGGAACTCGAGGCTGCCCTTCGAGAATTGCTTCGCCACACGTACATGAAAGATCCCCACGTCGGCGTTTTTGTTCGGGAACTGCAGAGCCATCCGGTTTCCGTTGTCGGATCCGTAAAGCAACCCGGTGTTTTTCAGATTCAAGGCACGAGATCGCTCATCGAATTGCTCTCGATGGCCCAGGGGTTCACCGACGATGCGGGCGACACCGTTTTGGTCATGCATGGCGGAGATCTGCCAGGGTCGATTCTTGCTGGGCCGCGAGATTCCCAACCGATCGATGGCGGAAATCACCAAGAAATCCAGGAGATTAAGATCAAGGACTTGCTGGCGTCCCAAAATTCTTCGCTCAACGTTCCCGTTCACCCAGGAGACGTCGTGAAAGTGCCTCGCGCCGGGATCGTCTACGTCGTGGGAGACGTAAAGATGCCCGGCGGATTCGTTTTAAGGAACAACGAAAACATTTCCGTGCTGCAGGCGCTTGCTCTAGCCCAGGGAATTAACCGAACCTCGGCGAAAAGCGGAGCACGAATTTTCCGCACGCAGCAAGACACTGACAAGCGCATCGAAATTCCACTGGACCTAGGCAAGATCATGGCCAGCAAGTCGCCTGACCTCATGTTGCAGTCGAAAGACATCGTTTTTGTGCCAAATAGCTCGGGCAAAACCGCATTCTACCGTGGCGCCGAAGCTGCTCTGGTAACGGCCACGGGCGTGGCGATTTACGGGAGATTTTAGGATGCCTCAAGGCGGCAAGGACCACGACGACAACAAAGGTCAGGACCGGCTCGAGTTCTTCAAGCCGGGCGAGGTCCTATTCGAAAGGCGCCGAGCGCACCAGTTCCCACGCCGTGTCTCTGAGAGGGAGAAGCCCCCGAACCTATTGGCCAAATGGAACGTGATCCGGAAGCACCGATGGACGGTTTTAAGCGCATTTTTTATTTTGTTTACAATGGTCCTGGTCGGAACCCTGGAAGAGAAACCTGTCTACCGAGCGACGGCGCTGATTGAAATCGAAAGGGAAAATCCTAGCCTCGAGACACCAGAGGAACTCTTACAGCTCGGCGATGTATCGGACGCCTATCTGGAGACGCAATATAAGATCTTAAATAGCGAAGACCTAGCCGAGCATGTGATTCATCAACTCGATCTGGACAAGACCGCGGAATTCCGACCACCCGAGCGTTCGTGGCCATGGATCAACATTCTAAGCTCTCCAACGACTCCCGCGGCATCAGGCGGCCATGGTCTCGAAGAAAATCCCGATTTCCAGGAAACCGTGCTGACGCGTTTTCAAAACCAACTGGACATCAAGCCGGTCCGGCACAGCCTCGCGGTTGAGATTAACTTTAGTTCTGAAGACCCGGATCTGGCGGTGCGCGTCGTCAACGCTCTAACAGCCGACTACATTCAGAAAAATCTGCAAGTCCGGTGGGATGCCTCGCAAAAAGCCTCGGAATGGCTGTCTCAGCAACTGGGGGATCTGAAAGCAAAACTGGAAAAGTCCCAGGATGACCTCCAAAAATACGCTGCTGACAACAGTCTTGTTTTCCTTGAGTCGGATAAGGGCGGTACCGAAAATATAGTCGACCAAAGTCTCCGAGATTTGCAGCAAGAGCTAACCCGCGCCCAAACCGAAAGATATGAGAAGGAGTCCCGATACCGATTGATTCAATCGGGCGATTACGAATCTCTGCCTGGGGTGTATGACGATAAGCTGTTGCAAGACTTGACTGAGCGGCTGGCGGAACTTGAACGGCAGCACGCCCAACTTGCAGCGACATTCACTGAAAATTATCCCCGCGTCCGGGAAACACAGAGTCAGATCGTGGAGTTTCAGTCGGCGTTGGACCGCGAACGCCGGCGCAGCGTGCAAAAAATCAGCAATGACTATGTTGCCGCGCTACAACAGGAAAAAATGCTCCAGGAAGCGTTTGCGGAGAAGCAGAAACAGGCAAACCTGATCGCCGAAAAATCGGTCCAGTACGAGATTCTGAGCCACGATGTGGACAGCAACAAGAGCCTCTACGATGGATTGCTACAACGGCTTAAGGAAGCCGGCGTCTCCGCGGGACTAAAGGCGAGTAACATCAGAGTCGTGGATGCCGCAAAAGCCTCCTTCAAGCCAGTTGCGCCAATCGTTCCCTTGAATTTGGGATTGGCGGTAATCGTGGGACTGGCTCTCGGCGTAAGCCTCGCGTTTCTTCGTGAGAATTTAAACCGTACCATCTTGAGCGCCGAGGACGTCGATCACTTCTTGACCGCGCCTGCGCTGGGCTTTATTCCTTCACTGGAATCTTTGGGTTCACGAAAGATCGGTCGGCTCGCCCGCAGGGATTGGGGCTACACTCTTCGCATCACCGATCCAAAAAACACGGGGAAAAGAACGCTGGTCATTGGCCGTCCCAAAACTGAACCGGGGATTCACGATAGTTCGATCTTGTCGGAAGCCTTCCGAGGACTTCGAACCTCCGTTCTTCTTTCCAGCGCAAACCACTCGGCTCGTTCCATCTTGGTGACCAGCGCGCAACCGGGAGAGGGAAAAACTACAATCGCTATGAATCTGGCCGCTTCGTTGACGCAACTGGGCCGGCACACTCTACTGATTGACGCGGACATGAGACGGCCGAACGTTCACAAATATTTTCCTCAGATGGGATCGCGTCTGAGCAGCTATCTGTCCGGCGAAGGACCGTGGACTGATATGGTGCATCGAACAGCGATCGAAGGTCTCTACGTATTGCTTTGCGGCCCCCCTCCAACAAATCCTGCTGAGCTTCTCTCCTCGGAGAGCATGCGAAAACTGATTCGAGAGGCGGCGGCCACGTATGACTTTGTCGTGCTCGACTCGCCATCCCTGCTGAAAGTGGCGGACAGCCGGATTCTGGCGAGCATGGTGGATGCAACGGTCCTGGTCGTGAAGGGCGGAGATACTCCCCGGCAGGTGGTCCAGTATGCGGAATCCCAGGCTCGCTCATCTGGCGCCAATCTGCTTGGCATTGTCGTGAATAATCTGGACATTCGATTCACCGATTTTCCTTATTGCGCCTACAGCTCTTCGGAAGATCGTTCCGTTGAGGTTCAGTAAGCGACGATCATCCAGCCCATCTTCTCGGCGTTTCTTATGATTTTTTCCCGAGCGAATATTGGAACGTTTTTTACTTGCTTGGCCATCCAGGGATGCGGCGTCATCACCGGAATTGTGACCGCGCGCACCCTCGGTCCTGTGGCACGAGGTGAACTGGCCACAGCCATGTTATGGCCCATCATTTTGAGCAACTTGGGATTGCTGGGTTGCAATTGGGCCCTAGCGCGCGAAGTGGCGAGCGATCATGAAGGGGAAGCCGATTGGGCATGCGGGGCGTTTGCGGTCAGTCTTGCATCGGCATTTTTCTGTTTCATTCTGGGTTTTGTGCTGATTCCGTGTCTACTGCCTCCGGAAAAGAGAAATTTGGCTCCACTCGCGCGTCTTTGTTTATTTCTCATCCCGTTGGATATTTTGAATCAAGTGCTTCTGGCGATCGAACACGGGCGTATGCGATGGCGACGGTACAATTTTACAAGGGCTTCATTTTTCCTTTTCTACTTGATCATGATTTGCGTGATTTGGACGATGCAAAAGTTTCAGGTCATCTGGTTCGTTCGGGCTTTTCTGGCCAGTCACCTGCTTGCAGTACTCCTGCTTCTTTGGATCCAGAATAAATCGCTGTCGATAGGCAAACTTCATTTTGCGCAGTGCCGCCAATTGCTTCGCTCCGGCTTGCCTTATTTTTGGGCTACGGCCGCCGATTCGTTGACGCTGCAATTGGACAAGATTCTTGTCGTGAGTCTCATGAGCAGTGAAGCCGCCGGAATTTATGTTGTAGCGCTGGCCTTTGCCGGCGCATTGTCTCCGGTGGGCGATGCACTGGGGATAACTTCGTTCGGTATTCTTTCCAATGAAAAATCCCTGGAAAACCAGGAGAAAATCCTGACGGAAACCTTTCGCCATTCCGCACTGGTTTCTTTCGGCATGGGTTTGCTCCTTGCCTGCTTGATCCCGTTCCTCGTCCAACCTTTGTTCGGAAGCGAGTTCTCTCGAGCCTCCCGTCCCGCCATGATCCTGGCGATTGCGGCGGCTCTGACGTCCTCAAGCGGCATCCTGAATGAAGGGTTACGCGGCGCGGGACGCCCGTATGCGGGACTCGCCGGCCAGCTATTGGCAACCGCTGTAATGGCGCTTTCTGCGATGCTGCTCCTGCAACGATTCGGACTCGTTGGAATGGCCTGGTCGGTCTTGCTGGGTTCTTGCATGCAGGTCGCTGTGCTGGTCTTTGCCGCCGCGAGCTGGCTGCGAGTTTCCCCACTTCGGTTTTGGCCCTTCGGTGCAAATAACCTTAAAGTGTTTTGCCAACAATTGGCTGCTTTGCGTTTGCGAGTGTTGCGCTCCCCCGCTTAAGCAATTTTGGGGAAGTATGTCAATCAATCAGACCATCGGATACGTGACCCCAGTTCGCGCGTTCTTGAACGAGGGCGAGATTTACATGCAGGCGGCCTCCGGCCGCGTCGCTGATGCCCTTGCGAAGCATTATGAAAAAGTTTATATCTGCACGCGGGTCCGATACGGTTCTCCTCCCGCGCCCGCCGATTCACCTCTTGGCG
The DNA here is from genome assembly GCA_050014735.1 of Candidatus Acidiferrales bacterium. Classification (GTDB taxonomy): domain Bacteria; phylum Acidobacteriota; class Terriglobia; order Acidiferrales; family UBA7541; genus Palsa-360. The sequence goes on from JBEKCU010000212.1 coordinate 6,877, forward strand.
CTCCGAACCTGGAACTCATCGCGCAGCCTTTTTGGAATTCCACCGCAGGATCCTTGCCGCACTTTTTCGGAATCGCCCGGTCATATTTTCGAACGTGCCGCAGGGTGGACGTGCTTTTCGTGAGGGGGATGTGCCCGTACATCCTCGCGCTGTACGTATGTGCATTTCTATTCCGGCGGCCCATTTGTCACTGGATCGTGGGCGATCCGGTTAGCGTACTCGGAAGCGGCCCGCGTAGAGGTCTGCTGTTCGACACGTTGGGATTGTTATATGCCCTGCAGGACCGAATGTTCAGTCGACTCGGGCGCTGGCTGACGGGCGGCGCATTCATCTGCAACGGACGCGAATTGGCTCGCGTATACACGTCCCCCAGGACCTCAGCCACGGTTTCCAGCACGGTGAAGGAGTCCGAATTCTTTTCGCGTTTCGATACTTGCCAAGGCGAGCCGATCCGGATCCTTTTCGTGGGTTACATCCGTCCGGAGAAGGGTATCGAGTATCTGTTGGAGGCCGTCAGTAGCCTGAAGACTGTGACGCGATGGGACCTGGAAATTGTTGGGCCAGCCGACGATTTCCCGGAGTATCGCCGCCGTCTCGACGAAATCGTGGCCGAGCGTGGAATTCACGATCATGTGCGCTGGATTGGTTACGCACCGTATGGAGAAGCGCTGTTCGATCGCATGCGAGCCGCCGATATTTTTGTTCTTCCGAGTCTTTCCGAGGGAACCCCGCACGTTCTGGTTGAGGCGCGGGCCAATGGCTTGCCTTGTATTTCCACTTTTGTCGGAGGCGTGCCCGATACCGTTACCGATGGAGTGGACGCATTACTTGTTCCACCCAAAAATCCATCCGAACTGGCCCAGGCGATCGAACGCATTGCCAGCGACCAAAAAGTTCGCCGCGCCCTTATTCGCAATGGATTGAACCTGGCCCGCAAGCATACTCTGGAGTGCTTTATCGAAACCGTGCGCAAGGAGCTGGAACCGAAGCTCAAAGCGAAAAGAGCGGCGATTACAAAGGATCGGAGTCGAAAAGAATGCGAATCCTCCAATATCTCTGGTTTCACGTGATAACGCTGGCGACTTGCTGGCTGCCGGACTTTCGTCCCCTCATGCGTCTCCGCGGGTTCCTCCTTCGGCCAGCCTTCAAGAAGTGCGGGCGAAATTTCCAGATTGCGCGGCGCGTAACAATCAATTTTCCCAATCGTCTTGAAATCGGCCGCGATGTTTACATCGCGGCGAATTGCTGGCTACATGCGTGGGGTGGAATTGTCCTAGAGGATGAGGTGCAACTCGGCCCCTTCGCGGCGCTTGTCACGGGAGATCACACCCGCACCGCCGGTTCTTACCGTTTCGGTCGCAGCGCACTCGCGCCGATCCGTCTCTGCCGCGGCTCATGGATCGCGGCTCATGGCACCGTCACGAAAGGCGTGACCGTCGGTTGCGGCGCTCTG
>JBEKCU010000213.1:0-8304 GCA_050014735.1 Candidatus Acidiferrales bacterium
ACCGTTCTCCCCCGGCCTACTGAACATTCTGGTCACTTCGGTGTGCGACATGCGCTGCACGCACTGCTTCTTTACCGAGCAGCTCGATGACGGGCCGCGCAAGAAGCTTCAGATGAAAACGCATGAAATTGAGAAGATTTCCGAAACGCTGGGCGGAAATCTGGGCGTCTTGATTCTTGCGGGCGGCGAGCCGTTCACGCGAAAAGATTTGCCGGAGATCGCGCGAGCGTTCTACAGAAATAATAATCTCGAATCGATCTACATCACATCCAACGGCCAGATTCAGCAGCGAATTTTTCCCGATGTCATCCGAATGCTTCAAGAATGTCCCCGGCTTAATGTCACCGTGGCCCTCGGCATCGACGGATTGAAGGGGCAGCACGATCAAATTCGCCAGAAACCCGGATCGTGGGACGTAGTTGTGGATACGGCGCGGCGGCTTCAGGCAATGAAGAAAGAATACCCGCGGCTCGACGTGCAAACCTGCACCTGCTTCATGAACTCGAATCAGGACACGATTTTTGAATGGTACGATTTTCTGAAACATGAATTGAAACCCGACAAGGTAAATTTCAATTACATCCGGCCTCCGGCGGCGAACCCCAAGGAACTGGAAATCGACAGAGCGCGATATGCGAAATTGGCCGCGATGATCGCGGAAGACTCACGGCGAGGCGCGCTCAAGAATCATTACGCGGGCAACACAGGCTTCTTCAAAGCCGCCCTCGACGTTTACATGCACGGCCTGATCGCGAAAACTCAGGAGACGGGGCAGGCGCAGTTGACGTGCTACGCGGGGACGGCGGGCGGCGTGATCTACGACGAAGGAACGGTATCGTCCTGCGAAAATCTCGAGCCCGTCGGAAATCTGCGGGATTACGATTGGAATTTCAGCAAGCTGTGGTTTTCTCCCGCGATGCAGGCCCGCCGCAAGCAGGCTGCGGATGGATGCTTCTGCACGCACGAATCGAATTGTTACTATCCTTCCCTGCCGTTCAACCCGAAACATCTGATCCAGATCAAGAAACTGGAAATGGAAATGAAAAAAGGTTGGAACGGGAAAGACGCGACGGAACAACGAGAAGCCAGCGCAGCCTTGCGAGTCTGACAATCAAGAACGGACAACCATCACCCCTCGGCGTCTCCGTTTGATCCGATCTCCTCGGGCGGAATACTGCCCTCAGGCACAATGATCGGGCTGGAGGTGGTACGGGTTACGGGCGTATCCGGCTGGACCAGGGTTCTGTCCGCCGGCATTCCATCCGGGAAAGACGGTCCCGATCCGGTCGTCAGCAATCGATTCAGAATCGGGATTTGCACGCGTTGCGATTCCACGAAGTCCACACCCTCCGCTGTAAGCGTGAAATCCGAGTTGTCCGACCGCGTGATGTATCCTTTGTTCCGTAGATACCACACTGTGAATTCCAGATAATCCCGTGGAAAGCCCATCCGCTTTTCGACATCGAGAAGCGAGACTTCGGGCGTGTACGGGTTTGTTCGGCGCTGAATATAAAGCAGAGCCAGCAGAGCCAGCCTCCGGTTCAATTCCCCCTCCATGTTGTCCATGAAATCGATCGTCGTGGATAGGGGAACCGCCTGGGTCTGTTCCTTCTTGTAGGCCGCATCGTATTCGGCGCGGCGAGCTGGATTGGACAACACGTCGTACGCCTGCTTCAGCACATAGAACTTTTCAACGTCGCCGGTCTCCGGATTATCAGGGTGAAGACGGACCGCCAGGAATCGATAAACCCTGTGAATTGTTTCGGGCTCGGCGTTGGGGCTGATTTGGAGGAATTCGTAGAAATCCTGAATTTCCATCATCGTCTCCGCATAGGGACACTTCTTTCTAAGCAAGAACGATATCGCCAAGTCAGACGGGCGTAAACGCAATCATGACGTTAAGGGGGCTTAATGTTAACTGTCCGGCGCCCGCCTCTGCCCCTGGCCCGATACACCTGTGCAATGCACCGCCACTCTCGATTCTGGTAAGATACCTGCGGTGAAACTGTGAACTATCCGGTCGAGATCGCCCCCTCCATCCTGGCTGCGGACTTCGCATGCCTGGGAGATGGAATTCAAGCTGTTGAGCGCGGTGGCGCGGCAATGCTCCATGTCGATGTGATGGACGGGCATTTTGTGCCGAATATTTCGATTGGCGTCCCGGTCGTGGCGTCCCTACGGAAGGCAACCCGCCTCCCCCTCGACGTGCATCTGATGATCGAGAATCCGGAGTTGTATATTCAGGCATTTGCCGAGGCCGGCGCAGACATGATTTCCGTGCACCAGGAAGCGACCCCGCATCTCAACCGTGCGCTCTCGATGATCCGGGAACACGGTTGCCAGCCGGGTGCCGTGATCAATCCGTCCACGCCGGTGGCGACGCTCTCAGAAGTTCTGGGGATTGTCGACCATATCCTGGTGATGTCGGTGAATCCCGGGTTCGGCGGCCAAAAATTTATCCCCGGAGCGCTGGGAAAGATTCGCGAGCTAAAACGAATTCGAGAGAGCTATAATCAATCCTTTCGGATCGAAGTCGATGGGGGAGTCGGTCCGGAAAATGTCGCTGAACTGGTTCGAGCCGGCGCGGAAATACTTGTTGCCGGCACCTCAATCTTTCACACCCCAGATGCTGCCGAAGCGGTCCGGTCGATGAAGCAAATGGCTGGAGGAGCGCTGGCGCAAAAGGCATGAGGCTAAATTGTTGAAGCAAAAACGCATAATCTGGATCGTCGTGTTTGCGGCTAGCCTGATGGGTGGCTGCTTCGGCAGGAAAAAGGCGGAGCCGGTCGCCGGCACTTCGGCCGAACCCGATACGGTTTTATTTAGCAAAGCCACGGAAGACATCAAGCACGGGCGATACACGGTCGGACGACTGGGATTTCAGACGCTGATCAACACGTATCCCGACAGCGAATACCTTGCCAAAGCGAAGCTTGCCATTGCGGACTCCTATTACAAGGAAGGCGGAACGGCGGGGCTCAAGCAATCCATCGTTGAGTATAAAGACTTCATCACATTCTTCCCGTTCCTGGATGAAGCGGCTTATGCGCAGATGCAAGTTGGAATGGCGCACTACCGCCAAATGGAAAAGCCGGATCGCGATCACGCTGAAATGGTGCAAGCAGAAGCTGAGCTTCAGACATTCCTGGAAAAATATCCCAACAGCCCCCTGGTTCCACAGGCGGAGCAACGTCTCCGCGAGGTTCAGGAGGTTTTGGCGGAAGGCAATTTCGGCGTCGCCCAGTTCTACTACATTCGCGGCGCGTATCGCGCCGCAGGCGCTCGCCTGATCGAATTGACGAATCGCTACCCACTTTATAGTCAGGCCGACCAAGCCAATTGGATGCTGGGACAAATTTACGAGAAGACCGAACACAATGATATCGCCGGTCGCTATTACAGCCGGATTGTGAAAGACTATCCCCTTTCTCCCCTGGCTGGAGATGCCAAAAACAAACTGGTCAAATTCGGCGTGCCCGTTCCTCCTGCCGATGCGGCTGCCCTTGCACGGATGAAACTAGAACAAGACGCTGACCGTCCCGGAATCGTGAAGCGTTCCATGACCGCCATGAAGACCGGTCCGGATGTTTCTTCAGCGTCACGGAGCGGGGCGCCGACCCTGACGCCCGCCAGCGAAACGGGTGATGAAACTCTAAGTTTCGGACCCCAGGCAGGGCCCGCTGTAAGCGTCGGCGGCGCAAGCACCGGAACTGGGAGCACAGCCACGGTCCAAATGGTAACGCCCGGCACCACCAGTTCGGCAGATCAGCCCGCAGCCGGTTCTCCGGACGCAGCTCCAGCTGCTTCGGATACAGCCGCTCCGGCAACATCCAACTCAACGGCTGCAGCCCCAGTTTCCGCCGTCGCTGCGCAAACTCCTACTGCCACTGGTACGGGAGATTCCAGTTCCACAACGCAGCCGGCAAATACAACTACCAGTTCAACCACAACGCCCGCTAATACAACTCAGGAATCCTCCAGCAAGAAGAAAAAGAAAGGGCTCGCCAAACTCAATCCGTTCTGATTCTTGCGGGTTTGCAAACGCCGCCCGCTGGTTCGTCTCTAGTTGAATGCGACACACTCCTGCCCAGACGTAGTTGACTCAACGATATCGAGGTGTTACGAATAACGAGAGGCTGTGGCGTTCGTGCGCAGCAACTGGATGCGTTGACCCGGCAGAATCCGGAGGGGCGGCAAGTGGCAAAAATCCTGGTAGCCGACGACAATAGTAACGTCCAGAAAACCGTGGCCCTGGCGCTGGCTGGCTTGGGCGTGGATGTGATTTCCGTCAACAATGGCGAAGCGGCCGTCCGCAAACTTGCCGATGTCAGTCCCGATTTGGTCCTGGCCGACATTTTCATGCCTGTTCGAAATGGTTACGAAGTCTGCGAGTACGTCAAGAAAGACAATCGATTCGCGCATGTTCCTGTTGTGCTGCTGGTTGGCGCCTTCGATCCGCTCGATGAACGCGAAGCGCAGCGTGTGGGCGCGGACGGTATTCTGAAAAAACCGTTCGTTCCGCCCGATCCGCTGATTACGATGGTCAAAACTCTTCTCGAACGTACCATGGGAGAGCGCCTGGTTGCTGTGTCCGTCTCGAAACCCTCGGCCGCTGCGGCGGGAAGATCGACCGGGACGGCAATCGCCGAGGAGCATTCCCCTCCGTCCGAAACGTCCGAGGAATCGTCGACGCAGGCACCTTCGATTTCTTCAGGCCGAGTATCCTTTGACGGTGGCGAACATCCAGTTGCGTTCAGCCAATTGCTGGCGCCGCCCGAACAAGATGCGATCGCGCCATCCTCCAATGTAATCGAGCCCGTTGACAACGATCAGATTTTGACAAGCTCGCGCGACGCGACGCTGGGCGATCCAATTTTCTGGCGGAACGACGCGCCCGAGCCGGAAAAACCCGAGGCGGCAGAAGCTCCTGAAGATCCGGAAGACCTTTCCGCAGCTCTCGATCTGCGCGCATGGAAACAAGGTGAGGATTCCCTGCCTCGTCGCGAGGATGCCCTGCTCTTGCAGCCCATCGAGCCGCTTGAACTTGTCCGAGACGAGCAAGAGGAGTCGCCACAAACGATCGTGGACTCCAAATCCATTTTGCTCGACCAGGCAGCTCAAGCGCCGTTGCACGTTGAGTCCGGTAGCGCGCCGCAGCTAGCTGCCAACCCCATCGAGTGGATGGCGACCGCTCCTCCCGAACACGCGGAGGAAACGGTTGAGCAAGCTCCACGGTGGGATGATCCGCTTCCAGAATCCGCTGAAGCCATCGAACCGGTCGAGCTAGCGGACCACACGAGTAGCGAGCCGGCCGTTGAGTGGTCCGTCCCCGAAAAGCTTCCGTCTCCAGTTTCAGCCTCTGTCGAATCCCCGGTTTCGGAGTCGATCGAGTCCACGCTTAGGGCCTCTGCCGAGTCGTTAATTTCGTCGTCAATTTTGTCACCAGCTGTGCCCGCAATTTCAGCGGCACCAGAGGAAAAGCACGAGGACAAACTTTCGGAACCCATCAAGACTGTTCCCGCTGCGCCGCAATCGGTTTTGCAAAGCCCCGAGGAAACGGCACACTCCATACGCAAGCAGGACTGGGCTGATATGACTGCGGATCTCGGCTCCGGGATCAGCATCATCGAGCCCCTAAAAGACACGCAAAGAATCAAGCCTGAGTCTCTGCTTCGAGCGCTCCAGTCGCGTCTCACCGAACCGGCGAAGGAACAGAGTAAGACAGTATCGGTCCCTGTCGTCCTTCAGCCCGCTGCCAACGGCAGCAATTCCTTAGAGGAACATATCGAACCTGCTGCTGTGCATGCCGCTACAATTCCCGCGGCGGCGGTTGCGAGTTCACTGCCGGCTTCCGCAAATCTTGCTCCAGCGCCCACCCCGGACCCCGTTCTTGTCGAAGCCGTCGTGCAGCGCGTTCTCGATAAGATGCGTCCGCAGGTTGTTGACATCATTACAAAGGAATTCTTGCGGCCCATCGTTCAGGCGCTCGTCCATCGGGAAATCGAGAAGCATTAGAATCGCGCCCTGGGGCGAAACTGACAGTCTCATTCTTCTCTTACTTTCACTCTCATTGAATCGGAATTGGAAGAACTCGACACGGGGCATTTGACCGTCCGCGTCAGCGTCCGTATAGTTATTCTTTCGATTACAGGGCCGGAGAACATGCCAAGAGATATACCCAAGGCTTACGAGCCGCGACAGATCGAAGAACGCTGGGCGAAACGCTGGGCCGAAGAAAATCTATTCCGTGCCGACGTGAATGCTCCCGGACCCGTGTTTTCGATCGTAATTCCGCCGCCGAACGTCACCGGGTCGCTGCACATCGGACACATGCTCGACCATACCGAAATCGATATTCTGACAAGGTGGCGGCGCATGTCGGGATACAACGCCCTGTATTTGCCGGGCACGGATCACGCGGGAATTTCCACGCAGCGTGTGGTGGTGCGCCAACTTGCGGCGAAGGGGATCAATTACCGCGACATGGGCCGTGATGCGTTCGAGCAGAAGGTTTGGGAATGGAAGGAAGAATCGGGCGGAACGATCACGCGCCAGATGCTCCAGCTTGGCGAAAGCTGCGATTGGACCCGCGAGCGCTTTACGCTCTCCCCGGAGTTATCTCGCGCCGTCACGGAAGTGTTCGTCCGTCTGTACGAAGACGGACTCATTTATCGCGGGCACTACATCGTGAACTGGTGCCCGCAATGCCGCACGGCGATCAGCGACCTCGAAACGGTACACGAGGAGCGCTTGGGACACCTGTGGCATATCCGGTACCCGATTGTGGGCACAAACGAATACGTGATCGTGGCAACCACGCGGCCCGAAACCATGCTTGGCGATACCGGCGTCGCCGTCCATCCGAGCGATCCGCGTTACCAGCATCTCCTCGGGAAAATGGTTCTGCTGCCGTTGATGAATCGCGAAATTCCCATCGTGGACGATTTCGTGGTGGACCGCGAATTTGGGACGGGCGCCGTGAAGGTCACTCCCGCGCACGACCCGAATGACTTCGAGATCGGTCGCCGCCACGACTTACCGGAAATCGACGTCATGACCGATGATGCGAAAATGAGCGCAGCGGCCGGACGGTACGCGGGGCTCGACCGCTTTGAAGCGCGCAAGCGCATTGTCGCGGACCTCGAGGCGGCTGGTCTGCTTGAAAAAGTGGCGGACCACACGCATGCCGTTGGAACGTGCGACCGCTGCGGCACCATCATCGAGCCGCGCGCCTCGACGCAGTGGTTCGTGAAAATGAAGCCGCTGGCCGAGCCCGCCATTGCAGCGGTCGAGCGCGGCGATGTGGAACTCCTGCCTGACAATCGCCGCACCGAATATTTCGAATGGATGCGAAACATTCGCGATTGGTGCATTTCCCGGCAACTTTGGTGGGGACATCGGATTCCAGCATGGCAGTGCGGCGAATGTAAGGAAATCATTGTGGCTCGGAAGGCGCCGGACCAATGTACTAAGTGCGGGTCGGCTAAGCTGACGCAGGATCCGGACGTGCTCGAAACATGGTTCAGCTCGGCGCTATGGCCGTTCTCAACGATGGGCTGGCCTGACGACACGCCCGATTACCGGAAATACTATCCGACCAGTCTGCTCGTAACGGCGTACGACATTCTCTTCTTCTGGGTCGCGCGCATGATCATGATGGGCTTGAAATTTACGGGCCAAGTTCCCTTCCGGCAGGTCTGGATGCATTCTATCGTGCGCAACGCCGAGGGCCAGAAGATGTCCAAGTCCAAAGGCACCGGGATCGATCCCGTCGAGATGAATGAAAAATTTGGGACCGACGCGATGCGATTCACGCTGGCGAGCATGGCCGCGCCAGGGACCGATATCATTCTGACCGAAGACCGAATTCTTAGCTCCCGGGCATTTGCCAACAAGATTTGGAACGCAGCACGATTCGTGTTCATGAATCTGGATAAGTTCGAGTCGGCGGGCGATGAAACTCTGGAATCCCTGGCCTCGCCGGATGTGCGCACCCGCGCGCCACACAGCATCAACGGTCAGATCGCGCTTGTGGACCGCTGGATTTTTTCGCGTCTCGCTCGCGCCACGGCCCAGGTCAACGATGCCCTGGAACATTTCCGTTTTCATGAAGCCGCGCACGTCGTCTACCACTTTTTCTGGGGCGATTTTTGCGATTGGTACATCGAATGGGTGAAGCCTGAACTGACTTCGGCTGACCACGCGCGGGCGGCGGCAACATGGAAGAATCTATTCGCGGCATTCGAGAGCGCCCTGCGGCTGCTCCATCCCTTCATGCCATTCCTGACGGAGGAATTGTGGCAC
>JBEKCU010000214.1:0-8235 GCA_050014735.1 Candidatus Acidiferrales bacterium
CTCAGTGGATCACTCTTCGCGCGGAGATGGGCTATCGCCATACCGACGTGCCTTATTGGTCCGGTCGCGGGGGCATTACACCGCCGGGCGGCAATACGGGAGCGCCGAGCCTCTATGTTTGCACCAACGGCTCCTCGTCTGTCGCGGACACGACCTTCACACCCAGTGGTATTGGTTTTCACAACAGCGGCACGATTAATGCGGCTGGCGACAACGGTGGCCCGCAAAACAGTAATGGTGCGGTCGATAAGTCTTGCGTCGCACAGCAAGGCGCCGGCTGGTACGCCTGGGCTCCGGACCTTCGCCACAGTCAAATCGTCGCGACATTCGCGATTATGACTAGGTTCTAATGCAAAGCACCGTGGCCTTACAGAGGATCGATATGTTGCGATACGACGTGAGGCCAAAGAGCAACCAACCTACGGCACTCGGGAAAAGCAATGCGTAGTTTTTGTCGACTAATTCTCGGGGAGTTGGGGCCGCGCGACGGCCTCAACTCACGCCGGTTCCAAAGGCACCGAGCAAAGAACGATCGGTCAAAAATGGCGGTCGGTGCTACAGCCGGACTCAGCACAAAGGTAGCAGACTGGGGCGGATTTAGTCGATCGGTTAGATTCTGAAATCACTGAAAGCCAAAAATTCGATGATTGCTTTATGAATGGTTCGCGACTTCTTTATCAAGTTTGAGATATCAAGGAATCTGTGCTTTTCGAACTTGTGTTACGAACTCTCAACGCAGTGTGCTGGATGATAGGCGCTGCGAATTGTCTGGCGATTACGCTGCCGTGCTGCTTGGGAATTGGAGAAGAGCCGTTTCAAGGCATGCGACACAACCGATGAAAGTTATTTCAAATTCGGGTTTCACACGCCGGCGGGTTCTCTGGGCTGCAAGTCTGATCGCGATTCTGGCCCTCTGCACAGCCGCCCGAGGTCGTTTTTTGGTGACCAGTCGCGAGTCGCGTCCCGCGCACGCGACGACGCGCATCTCGGTCACTGGCGTACCTGCAACTTCCGTATCCCGCAATCATTTCGAGGTCAGAAGTTACTTCATGGATTTTGCCGGCGATCACAGCCTGGACGTCGCAACGGTTATCGAGCAGGCCTCCGCTGACAATACCGAGTACACAGTCCAATTGCATCTTGCGTCAGGCGCTGAGCAGTCCGTCGTGGTGACGGCGCCTCCCGGGGGACTTCAGATCGAAATGCAGGACATGACCGGGGACAAAGTTCCGAACGACTTGGTCCTGAGGCCAACGCTACTCCGATGGCTTCCCACGGTTCTCGTCAACGACGGCCACGAACACTTTGAGGTCGCCGTATCGGGTACGGATTCACGTTCTTTTTCGTCAAGCGGGGATCTGGGTTCGCGAAGGCGCGATTCTCAGACCTATGCACTGTTGTTGTCCTCGGGCTTCAAAGCAATCCATCTTCCCCAAAGCAGGCTGTTCGATTCGCAGCTGCAGCAGTGTCTTCTTTCTTCTTTCGCTCGAACGGATATAACTCGGTTGGGTCACACATCGAGCCCGGGAAGAGCCCCACCGTTCACAACGGCGAGTTAGTACACGAACCAATTTGTACGCCAGGTATGTCTAGAAAGTGGGCGCGCCGTTTCGCGCCAGCAAAGATATTTGTGCGCCGATTTCTGGAAAAGCATTGAAAGTATTTCGCGGAGGAAAAGACGATATGTTTTTGAAAAGGAAAGATTTGGGGTTCGGAATTCTCGCAATCTCAATCGCGTCCCTGCTGGTTCTTGGCGGCTGCGGCAAGGGACAAGGAGACGTGGAGGCGCAAGAGGCGCCGCCTCCTCAACGGATCGTTCCGGGCGTCGATGTCACGCTTTTCTCGGTTAACCATCCGGAGCAGTATCCGATCGTCACTGCGACCCAATACCAGGCCCCGTCGGAACTGAACGCCACCGGCGTTGTGCTTCCTGACATCTCGAGAAATGTGCCCGTGATTACGCTGGCCTCCGGGCGCGTCGTGGACATCCGCGCACGCCTTGGCGACGCCGTGCAAAAAGACCAGGTCCTTCTGCGCATACGCAGCGATGACGTTGCGGGAGGATTCGACGCCTATCGCAAGGCGATCTCGGACGAGCTTCTCGCGAGAAAGCAATTGGATCGAACCAAGGACTTGTATGAACACGGCGCCATGGCACAGCAAGACCTCGAGGCCGCGCAAGACAACGAAGATGACGCCAAGACCACCCTGGATACCGCGACCGAGCATCTTCGGCTGCTGGGGAATGATCCCGACAAGCCCAACGGCATCGTGGACATCCTTGCGCCCGTCGCCGGAGTGATCACCGATCAGGAAGTGACGATCGCGTCGAGCGTCCAAGCCTACTCCACGCCGAACCCATTCACGATTTCGGATTTGACGATGGTATGGGTCGTCTGTGACGTCTTTGAAAACGACATGGCCAACGTGCACCTGGGTGAATTCGCCGATATCAAGCTGAACGCGTATCCCGACAGGGTTCTCAAAGGCAAGATCACCAACATTGGATCCATTCTCGATCCGAATATTCGCACGGCAAAAGTTCGCCTTGAATTGCCCAACCCGGGCCAGTTCATGCGGCCGGGCATGTTCGCCACGGCGACTTTCTACAGCCTCGACAAGAAAACGTATACGTCCGTGCCATCGTCCGCGATTCTGCATGTGCACGATCGCGATTGGGTCTTTATTCCCACGCAGGGAAAATTTCGCCGCACACAAGTCACCAGCGGTGCGCAGTTGCCTAACAACATGCAAGAGATTCTCAGCGGCCTGCAACCGGGCCAGCAGGTCGTGTCCAATGCGGGCACGATTCAAAATGCAATCGACAATGAGTGACAAGGGACTCGGAGGCTAAAGGAATAAACGATGATTCGCAAACTCGTAGATTTTGCGCTGAACAATCGGTTCGTGGTGATTACTACCGCCATCCTTGTTCTTATCGCAGGGGCGCTGGCTTTCCACGACATGCCTGTCGAAGCCTATCCGGATATTGCGGACAATTATGTGACGATCATTTCGCAATGGCCCGGGCGTTCCGCCGAGGAGGTCGAGCAGCAAGTCAGCATTCCTATCGAAATCCAAATGGGTGGGCTTGCGCACCTGTCGGTAATGCGATCCGAGTCCCTCTTTGGACTGTCGTTCATGACGCTCGTTTTCGACGATTCTTCCGTAAACGATTGGAACCGCGCAAAGGTCCTAGAACGACTCACGCTCGTTTCGATGCCTCCTGGCGTTCAGCCTCAGATCGGAACGGATTGGAGCCTTACGGGCCAGATTTATTGGTACACGATTCGAAGCACGAATCCGAGTTACGACCTGATGGACCAACGATCCATCGAGGACTGGGTCCTGTATAAGCAATTCAAAACGGTTCCCAACATTGTCGACGTCAGCGATTTCGGTGGCACGGCGCGCGAGTACCAAGTGCGCATCGACCCGACCAAGCTTATATCCTATGGATTAAGTATCGCTCAGGTGGAACAACAGTTGGGAATCAACAATGTCAACGCCGGCGGCAGCTTTATCGAAATTGGCTTACAGCAGATGAACGTCCGTGCGCTCGGACTCTACCGTACCGTGCAGGATATCGAAAATACGGTCTTGACGACAAAAAATGGGACGGCGCTCCGCGTCAAGGACATCGGCGTCGTCGAGATGGGCCCCAGAATTCGGCTGGGACACATGGCCAGGGCGACCCATCGTCCGGACGGCGTGATCGTCGATGAGCCCGATGTAATCCAGGGCAGCGTGTTGATGCTCAAAGGCTCGGAGGAAGGGCCGACGCTCGAAGGAATTCACAAGAAGGTCGACGAGCTCAATAACCTCATTCTGCCGGAAGGCGTGAAGATCATTCCCATGCTGGACCGGAGCGATCTCCTTCATTTCACGCTGCATACTGTACTTCACAACCTCGGCGAAGGAATGATCCTGGTTACCATCATTCTTCTGTTGTTCCTCGGCAACATCCGCGCTGCATTGATTGTAGCGATCACGATTCCATTTTCCTTGATGTTCGCTTCGATTTGGCTCGACTTGAGCAAGATTCCCGCCAACCTTCTGTCGCTGGGAGCATTGGATTTCGGAATGATGGTGGATGGCGCGGTTGTAATGGTCGAAAACATCGTCCGGCATTTGCACCATCGCCAATCCACTCACGACGCTGGCACCGGAAAGGAGATCGCTCCCGGACGCAATACTGTGCACGTCAAGTCCGTTGCCGAATCGATCCGCGAAGCGTGCCACGAGGTTCAGCGTCCTGTGTTCTACGCCATCGCCATTATCATTACCGCCTACATGCCGATCTTTACGCTACAGCGTGTGGAGGGCAAATTATTCAAGCCAATGGCGTGGACGGTGGCGTTCGCACTTCTCGGAGCCATGACCTACGCGATCCTCGTTGCACCGGTTCTGAGCAGTTGGCTGTTCAGCAAAGGCGTCAAGGAATGGCACAACCCGGTCATTGAGTGGCTGACAAAGTGGTATCGCGGCGCTGTCCGGCAAGCCATCCACTTTCGTTGGTTGACCATCGGAGTGGGATTGGTTGGATTCGCGGTCGCTATGTTCCTGACATTCAGCGGCATTATCGGTGCGGAATTCCTGCCGCACCTCGACGAAGGCGCGATTTGGGCCCGTGGCGCGATGGCGAACAGTACAAGTCTTACCGAAGGTGAGCGCTTCGCAACCCAATCACGTCATATTTTTGCCTCGTTCCCCGAAGTGACCACGGTTGTCTCGCAGGCCGGCGCCCCCGACGACGGCACGGATACGGGAGGATTCGGCAATACCGAATTTTTCGTTGATTTAAAGCCCAAGGAGGAATGGCGTGGTGTCTTTCATCGGGACAAAGATGAGCTGATTGCCGCGATGAGTCGCGAGCTTTCAAAATATCCGGGAGCTTTCTGGAATTTCTCCCAGCCGATCGAAGATAACGTAGACGAGACGCTGACCGGCACGAAAGGCGGCCTGGCAGCCAAGCTCTACGGACCGGACTTGGACGTTCTGGAGGCAAAGGGCGAAGAGATCAAGGAAGTTATGTCCCACGTTCCGGGAATCCACGATCTTGGACTTCAGCGCGATACAGGTGAGCCGAATCTTAATGTTACCGTCGATCGTCAAGCGGCGGCACGGTTTGGGATCAATGTGGCGGATATACAAGACTCCATCCAAACGGCCGTCGGCGGTTTCCCCATCGGCCAAGTCCTTCAAGGGGAGGCGGTCTACAATCTCACCGTTCGTTATCAAAAGTCTTATCGCGACACGAAAGAGGCGATTCAGGATATCCGTCTTCTTTCTCCTTCCGGTGAGCGCGTATCTCTCGCACAGGTGGCTAAAGTGGAGGTTAAGGACGGCGCGTACGACATCTACCGTGAAAACGGCTCCCGCTATGTCGCCATCCGCTTCGAAGTGCGCGACCGGGATCTGGGGTCCACCGTTCAGGAAGCCATAACCAAGATCGGCCAACAGGTGCAGTTGCCGCGAGGCTACGAACTCAACTGGGCCGGAGAATACGAAAGCGAGAAGCGGGCAGAAGCCAGGTTGCTGGTGATCATCCCCATCACCATCCTGATCATCTTCGTCATTCTTTACACCATGTTTCAGTCGGCAAAATGGGCCACGTTAATCCTGGTCACAGTTGCGATGGCGCGCGTCGGAGGGCTTGTTGCTCTGTTGATTACGCATACTTTCTTCAGCGTGGCCTCGGGCGTCGGCTTTTTAGCGCTTTTCGGCGTTTCCGTACAAACCGGCGTCATCATGCTCGAATACATTAATCAGCTCCGCGCTAGCGGTCACCCGGTCATCGACGCGGCAGTCGAGGGCGCGGTCCTGCGGTTGCGGCCCATCATGATCACCATGCTGGTGGCTACGTTCGGACTCTTGCCTGCGGCCTTCTCGCACGCTATCGGTTCCGATTCGCAGCGGCCATTCGCCATCGTAATCGTCGGAGGGCTGATCGCCGACCTGGTCATGAGTATTTTTATTTTGCCCACGCTCTACGTTTGGTTCGCGAGCGATGGCGACGTGCTACCGAAACCGGAGGCGACCTTTGAAGTTTAATCGAACGACTCGTGCCCCTTGGAAGATTTACGCCGGCTTTGCCGCTTGCGCCGTGGTCAGTTGCATGCTGACCGCTCCCTTGACGTATGGGCAGGCCACCAGTGGACCCGTGAGAATCACGCTCGATGAGGCCATCGATTTGGCGATCAAGCACAATCACTTCTTGATTGCCATGCGAACGACCATTCAGCAGAGCGAGGCTGAAGAAATCACGCAAGGCCTGCGTCCCAACCCGACGCTCTTCGCCGATTGGGAATACCTGCCGCTTGGCTCACCGGCCAAGCAAAATCCCGATGTGTATTCCGGGGTGTCCACTCCCGATTATCTGAAGAACAACACGGAAGGCGACATTGGCCTGAGCTATTTGTTTGAACGCGGCGGAAAGCGACTTGACCGTCTTCAGGCGCAGAGGGATATCACCGCCCAGACTCGTTCGCTGGTCGCGGACAATGAGCGCGGACTTTCGTTTCAGGTTGCAACGTTATTCTTCAATGCCCAGCTTGCCGAATCCACACTCGATCTCGCCGAGCAGGACCTTAAGAGTTTCCAGAGCACAGTGGACATCAGCGAACATCAATACCAGGTTGGTGGCCTTAGCGAAAACGATTTTCTAATGATCAAACTTCAGTTATTGCAATTCGAAAGCGACGAGGAGCAAGCGCAACTCTCGAGAGCCCAATCGTTGTCGGACTTGAGGCAATTGTTGGGATACGAATCCGTTTCAGCTGAGTACGACGTTGTCAGCGATTTCAAATACGAGCCGGTCAAGGTCAATCTCGAGGGCTTGCAAATGAAGGCCTTGCAGAATCGTCCGGACCTGCGTGCAGCGCAGCAGGGCGTGACCGCAGCCGATAGTCAGTATCAATTGCAAAAGGCGAACGGCATACAAGATGTCACGGTTTCGGCGAACTACTCGCACGTCAATGCGATCAACGCCGCCACTATCCTGGCAAGCATCCCGCTCGCCATCAACAATCGCAATCAGGGCGAAATTGCGCGATCACGGTACGCGATTACCCAAGCCCAAGAGCAGCAATCATTCACCAATGGACAGGTCCTGACCGACGTGAAAGATGCCTATGAGGGCCTCCAATCCAATGACAAGCTGGTGCAACTCTATCTTTCCAAATATCTAGACGTAGCCAGGCAGTCGCGCGATATCAGCGAATACGCATACAGGCGTGGTGGCCTGGCTCTCCTTGATTTCCTTTATGCAGAGCGCAACTATCGAGCGACCGAGCTTGGTTATAGGCAAACCCTGGCCTCCTACTTGCTTGCCGTCGAACAGCTTCGCGAAGCTGTGGGCACCAGAACTCTACCTTAATCGGACACTCAGACCCCATAGGACGAGGAGGCGAACTCAATGCGAACGACACTAGTGAACATGCTCATGGTTCTGATGGCGCTGGTGACAGGGGCGGAAAAGGTGGGGGGGCAACAACAATCCGCGCCACCCCCCTCGAAGTTCAAGATGATAACGTCCGCGTATTCCGATGGGGACTGGATCCCGGTCCAATACACGTGCGGGGTCACCGATGGTTCTTCTCCCGGACTGCAATGGAGCGATGCGCCCCAGGACACGATGAGCTTCAGTCTCATTTTTCATGATACCGATACGGCGCCCAGCAAAGGGGTAACGGATTTCACTCATTGGGTTCTCTGGAACATCTCCGCAAGCGCGGCGCAACTTCCAGCGAATGTGCAGCCGGATGCTTCTCCTGATGGCATTCAGCAGGGTAAGAACGGTCGAGGAGCGAATGGATATCAACCTCCGTGCCCGTCGGTTGGCGCAAGACCGCACCACTACGTATTTGAACTTTACGCTCTGGACGCGAAACTTAATCTTCCCGCGGGATCGAGCCGCGCGGATCTGATGAAGGCAATGGACGGTCATGTGATCGGAAAGGCGTCGTTTGTGGGGATTTTCGGTCAAGGAATAGATTCCAAGACATGGCGCTGGCCAGTGGCCAACCCTCAATAGGGTGCCCGGCCAGTGAAAACAAGAGGGGGGAGTTTGGATAGAAGAAATCAGGATTTTCCCGCACCTCGCGCGTATGCCGAAGGGCACTTTCTGTTCGCTGCCGAAGCTATCCCCCGGGACCGCATCTGCCTCAGCGAGATCGCGGCGTAGATCCCGAACTAAAGTGGGCCGCTGTCTGCCGGAACCAATTTTGAGATTGT
>JBEKCU010000214.1:8240-12764 GCA_050014735.1 Candidatus Acidiferrales bacterium
GTTCGGGTCGATCCCGGCGCTGGCGCAGGATCAGGCATCGTGTAAGGCATTCTTCCAGGTATTGCAAGCCGATGCAGGAACGCCGGGTCTTCGCACGGGCCTGGACCCGGCGCAGAAGAAATGGTGGGAGAGCAAGGGGCAGAAAAAATATCCGGGCCTATGCTTAAACGGATCGGAGCAGTCCGGAGAAAAGCCCCGGTTCTTGGTGATCTGGTCGAAGTCAAAAACGATCGGTCAGGCGTCTTTGCCTCCCAATGAAGTGTATGGCCAAACAGCGGCTGCCATTCAAGCCACGGCCCCGACGGCGCGAATCTACCAACCCCGGTGGGACAAAGCTTCGGTCACGATCGTGAGCGTCTTGTATGACGGGAGCCTCATGCTCCCGCCACTTTATTTCGAGACAGACGACCATGCCTGGGTGTTCTTGCCGGACAGCCCCAGGGTGCTGGAAGCCGCCTTGAAATTCCTTTCACGAGAACGAGTCTTTTTGACCGAGTCCCGTTGAAGCAGATGATTTACACTACGCCTGTACCCAGGAGCGAGATTCATGACTAAACAAGAAGTCCACGCCAGAATCGAGGAAATCGGAATTATCGCCGCGGTTCGCGAGCGTTCTAAGCAGAATGCTCTTTTTGCCGCCGAAGCAGCCTTCGACGGCGGTATTCCGATCGTTGAAATTGCCTTGACCGTTCCTGGAGAAACGATTCCTGGAGAGACGGAACTCATCTCGCACTTGGCGGAGAAACACACACAACTGCTTGTGGGCGCGGGAAGCGTGTTGAATGTGACAGCGGCGCAAGCTTGTTTGGATTCCGGAGCGCAGTTTCTGACTTGTGACGGGCCGAATCACGCACTAGTCGAATTCGCCGCCCAAAAGGGGGTGGTCGTTTTCCCGGGCGCTCTTTCCCCGGGTGAGGTCATCGCAGCGTGGGAATCCGGATGTGACTTTGTTAAGGTCGTGCCCTGTGCGTGTATTGGCGGAGAAACCTACATTGAATCTCTTCACAAAATGTTTCCGCATATTCCCCTGATCGCCGCAGGCGGAGTCAGCCAAACAAGCGCCTCAAAATACATCCTCGCGGGCGCGGTAGCGTTGGGGATCGGTGGCGGACTGTTTCCCTCACGAGCCATCCGGAATCAGGATGCGAACCAGATCCATGAGCTGGCCCGCAGGCTGGTTGCCTTTGTCAAAGGCGGTCGTGAAGGACAGGACCTTCCCCGCATGGACGGCGGGTCCATGAAATTGCCCGAGTAGACATAGTTGTAAGAAATATGGAGCTGCCTTATTGGATTATCAGCAGGCCGGACTTCTTGCTCTTGGTTTCTAACGTTCAATGGAATGAGTCACTCGGCGCCGGCAGTGAGGAGCGAAGTTAATGACTAAACAAGAAGTTCGCGCCCGGATTGAGACAATCGGTATCATCCCCGCGGTACGAGTCTATTCCGCGGAAGACGCGCGTTTTGCCGCCGAAGCAGTTTTCCAGGGCGGCATTTCCATCGTTGAAATCACCATGACCGTGCCGGGAGCGCTCCACGTAATTTCCGATCTGATCAAGCATGCGCCGGAAACGATCGTCGGAGCGGGAAGTGTGCTGGACGTTGAAACCGCGCGCCAGTGCCTGGGTGCTGGGGCGGAATTCCTGACCACGGACGGGCTCGATTTGACGGTCGTGGAATATGCCGTGAAGCAGAACGTCGTAGTCTTTCCTGGCGCATTGACACCGACGGAAGTTTTGATTGCATGGAAAGCCGGCTCGGACCTCGTCAAAATCGTACCCTGCGCGCAAGTCGGCGGCGACAGATACATCAGAGCCTTGAAGGCACCTTTCCCTCAAATCCCGCTGATTGCCGCCGGAGGAGTGAATCAACAGACCGCGGCAAATTTTATTTTGGCGGGGGCTTTGGCGCTCGGCGTTGGCGACGCATTAATTCCAAGAGAATCCATCAAGCTCCATCACGCGGACCGCATTCGTGAATTGGCGCGAAGGTTCGTGGGATTTGTGGAGACAGGCCGCAGGGACCTTGCCGCTCGGAAGGATGGCGGCGTCGCCAGCGACTAGGTTGTCCTGGAAGCGTCAGGATGCAGCATGGCAGCGTCGCTCGTGTCTTCGTCACGATCGATCCTCCAGAGAGAAGTTATCCTGACCCAGAAACCTGAAATTGTCGCTTGCCTAACTGTGGATTCCATCGCGCAGTGATCGAGGTCGGAGTGAAACAGAGCGGTGTCGTCATTTTAGGGGAGGACGCGAGGCGTTCGTCCACACCTGCCGTAGTCGGGCCGTCGTAGCTGTGAACGCACATTGGCCCGGCAGTTCAGCGTTGCATTTGCTGTTAATCACTGAACAGGCTGTGCTCACATAGTGTCGCCCGCATCGAGTTGTAGTGCCTAGCGTATACAAGAAGTTTGACCCACGAGCAACGGGAAAGGGACGGAAAGAAATAGACGCACGTTGATCCCGGCGACACAATCGCAAAAGGGGAAGCTGAAGCGAAGCTGAAGATGCAACAGCCCGGCGACACTTCAAAAGCTGCGTATTCATTGAAAACTTTGGTGGACGGCGGGGGGATCGAACCCCCGGCCTCATCGTTGCGAACGATGTGGCGGGAGCATGTCGCATCGTTATCTGACATTAATAACTATATACAGAGATAGGGACTTAGGGTAGAGTGGGCACTGGCGGTTCTACCCGGAGATTAACCAGTTTTACCCGGTTTTACCGCCAAAGGTAAAACGTGGGTAAAACCAATTTCACAAAGCGTTCGCTTGAAAAACTCCCCGCCAAGGACAAACGCTACAACGTCCTCGACGCGCAAACGCGCGGCTTGGGCCTTTGCGTGTATCCAACCGGACAGAAAACGTTCTACCACGTGGCAAAAGTGTTGGGCTATCCCCGGCGAACCACAATCGGCCAGTTTCCCGATATGTCCATCGAGGCCGCGCGTGGAAAGGCCTCCGGTCTGAATGAGAAGCTGGCCGACTGGAAAGGGAAAGACTTTCAAGGGCCAGCGCCTTTCGAGAAGCAACTGGGTGAGCCAACATTCGGAGCGTTGGTTGATGCTTACATTGAGAAACACCTAAGGCAGCACGCAAAGCGGCCTGAACGTGCCGAAAAGTATTTGAAATACACCGTCAATGCCCATCTAGCCTCATGGAAAAATCGGAAGATCGGAACTATCAGGCGGCCGGACGTTCTTAAGGTCCACGCTGAATTGGGCCAGGACCGAAAGTTTGCTGCAAACGCGGTCATCGAGATCGTCCGTAGGCTGTTTAATTTTGCCAAGACAGAGGAGTGGAGTGGCAACAACCCTGCTGAAAAGCTGAATCGTTTTCACGAACCTTCCCGGACTCGATTCCTGGACTCGGAAGAATTGCCCCGACTGTTATCAGCGTTGCGTGAGGAAAGCAATTCTGATCTTCGTGATTTCGTACTGCTCGCGCTCTTCACTGGTGCCCGCAAGGACGACATCCTATCGATGCGATGGGAAAACGTGTCCCTGCCTGACAACCGCTGGGAAGTACCTGAGCCAAAGAACAGCGAGCCTTATTTCATTCCCCTAACACCCGAGGTCGTTGAAATCCTAATGCAGCGTCAAGCCCGAAAGAGTGACGGTCCGTACGTATTTCCTTCGAGTGCAGGAACGGGCCATGTGATCAATCTGAAGCGCGCCTGGAAACGATTGCTTAAACGAGCGAAGCTAGAAGACTTTCGGATGCACGACTTGCGCCGAACTTTAGGCTCATGGCAAGCGGCAGCGGGCACATCACTATCGATCATCGGCAAAAGCCTGGGCCATAGTTCCACATCCGCAACGAAGGTGTATGCCAGGCTGAACCTCGATCCGATTCGGGAATCAGTCATGGGCGCGACACGCGCCATGATCGCGGCCTCGAAGAAGAAGAAACCCAGACTTCTGCGGGTGTCCGGTGCGGGTGCACCATGAAGCAAATCAACGAGAAGCAAAATGCTATTTCCGCTTGGCTAGCGACGCTGCCGGTTGAGATTCGGGATGATGCCAAAGCGATCGAAAAACGATGCCGGACGGACTTAGACAAGATCGAACAGGCCGGAATTAAGCGTGCACCGCTGCTGCTGATGTCGTTGTCTTTCGCTAGGAAACGAATGGAATGGATGTCGGGAAAGAAAAAGACAAGGAGTTGGGCTCGCCACCACCGGGACACTGGGAGAAAGTTGTCGAAGCGTCTCAAAAAATTGATTTGCGATCTACGGGAATTTTGGGAAAAGCCAACCCCGCAATGGAAGTCTATTCCTGATAACCCGTTCTGGAAGATTTCAGCCGACAGCCCGACCGGAATAACACTTTTCGGGATGAAATTTTTGGATGCGTCGCTAAGTAAGGAAAGCGGGCGACGCGCGCGGAGCAAACCAGACATTGGGACCAATCTTCTGGGATGGATTCTTCAGGTGAATCCGGATTTCAAATATTGGGCAGCGTTGTCCCGCGTGGTTGCTGAGTCGTTTGCTGCCGTTGGTATTGACGAAAAGCGGCTAGACAAAATGGATA
>JBEKCU010000215.1:0-8182 GCA_050014735.1 Candidatus Acidiferrales bacterium
TTCTATGGGTGACTTCGTTTCTGCGAGGTCCCGAGGATTACGCACTGATCGCCCGGCGTTTTGCCGAAGCCATGCGGCGCCAAAACGTCTTATATGCCGAGGTCACTCTTTCGATCGGCGTCATGCTCCGGAATGGACAGGACCCGGTGGCCAATTTCGCCGCTCTTCGCGACGCCGCGGCAGAAGTTCCAGGCGTGCGTCTAAAGTATGTCTTCGACGCTGTCCGGCAGTGGGGCGCAGCGGCCGCGATGGATGTCGCGCGGCTCGCGGTGAACTTGGAGTCGCCCGATATTGTTGCGTATGGAATTGGCGGCGATGAGCTTGGCCTGCCCACCGAGGACCTCTGTCCCGTCTACGAATACCTGGCGAGCGAGGGCATGCATCGCCTGATCCATGCCGGCGAAATTGGCGGGCCGGAACTGGTACGAGAGGCCGTCGAAATGCTCGGCGCGGAGAGAATCGACCACGGCATCGCCGTGATGCGCGATGAACGCACCATGGATTTGTTGGCGTCGCGCGGCGTTCCTCTCGACATTTGCCCCACAAGCAACCTGCGCACCGGTGCCCTGGCGGGCCAACTGGGCCGCGAGACCGCCGGATACGGGCAGCATCCGCTGCCATTCTTCTTCCGGGGAGGTTTGCCGGTCACGATATCGAGCGACGATCCGGCGATGTTCGAGACCACCCTGAACGATGAGTACCTGCACGCGCGCGAGATGGGAATGAGCCGGTGGGAACTGATCCAGCTCGCGGAAGCAAGTTTTCAGCACTGTTTCCTCCCCGATCAGGAAAAGCGCGACCTGCTCGGAGAATTTCACACCGGCATCGCGGCACGTGGCTTGATATAATCGTTGCGATGAAAGCACATGTTTGGGTAATGCCAAAACGTACAGTTCTGGACCCCCAGGGGCAAGCGATCCAACACGCCTTGTCTTCTCTTGGCTTTAGCGATGTCCGAGACGTCCGACAGGGTAAGTTTTTTGTGTTGGAATTGAATGGTTTGAGGCGCGAGGACGCTGAAAAACAGGTGGAACGCATGGCGCGGGAAATCCTCGCCAACCCCGTGATCGAGGAATTCCGGTTCGAGATCGTGGATTAGGGCTTGTTTACTCATTCGCTCGGGATTGTTCTCTCCAGGAAACACCTCGCTTCGCTCTTCCAAATCTCCTCTTCCCCTTGTGCTAATCTTTTCTAGCAGGCCTCTCTTCTCGCGCCTAGCCTAATGTCCGGAGAAAAAAACCGTGTGTGGAATCGTCGGATACATCGGACCTAAGAAGGTCGTTCCTCTCATCTTAGACGGGCTGCGACGCCTGGAATATCGCGGCTACGACTCGGCGGGAATTGCCGTGGTCGGGCCGGACGGAAAAGTCCATCTCCGCCGCGCACCCGGCAAGCTGCACAATCTGGAGGAAGTCGTCCGGCATTCGCCGATCGACGGCTCCTACGGCATCGGCCACACGCGCTGGGCGACTCACGGACGCCCCACCGAAGAGAACGCGCATCCTCACCGCGACTGCACAGGCCAGATCGTCGTTGTGCACAATGGCATTGTGGAGAATTACGTCGAACTCAAGCGGCAGCTTGAAAAAGAGGGCCACAAATTCGTCACGGAGACGGACACCGAAATTATTGCGCACCTTATTGAGAAACATATGAACGAGGGCGGCCGCCTCGAAGATGCCGTGCGAAAGACGGTGAAGCAACTGACTGGAGTCTATTCCATCGCCGTTCTCTCCGCTGGTGATCCGGACAAGATTGTTGCCGCGCGCACCGGTCCGCCGTCGGTGATTGGCTTGGGTGACAACGAGTATTTCGTCGCCAGCGATATTCCCGCGATCCTTGCCCACACGCGAGAAATGTTCTTCCTCTCCGACGGAGATATTGCCGTGCTTACCCCGAAGGGCGTCCATGTAATGGACCTCGATGGCAACACGATCCATCGCGCCGTCCAGCATATTTCCTGGGACCCGATCATGGCGGAAAAGGGCGGCTTCAAGCATTTTATGCAGAAGGAAATTTTCGAGCAGCCGCGCGCCGTTCGCGACACATTGCTCGCCAGCGTTGCGCTCGATTCCGCAAAAGTCTTCCTCGACAAAATGGACATTACCGAGGACGAGTTCCGCGCCTTCACCAACGTAAAGATTGTTGCCTGCGGCACAAGCTGGCACGCCGGCCAGACCGGCAAGTTCATGATCGAGCAGCTCGCCAGGATTCCCGTCGAGGTCGATTACGGCAGCGAATTCCGGTATCGCGACCCGATCGTCGATTCCAAAACTCTCACCATTTGCATCAGCCAGTCCGGAGAAACCGCGGACACCCTCGCGGCTCAGCGCGAAGCGAAATCGAAAGGCTCGAAGACGCTGGCCATTTGCAACGTATTCGGCTCGATGATCACTCGTGAAGCGGCCGGAACGATTCTCACGCACGCCGGGCCGGAAATCGGCGTCGCGTCCACCAAAGCATTCACCGGCCAATTGACGGCTCTTATGCTGACCGCAATGTATCTGGGCCAGGTGCGCGGGTCGCTCTCCGAGCATTGCGCAAAGCATTTAATGCAGGAGTTCATGCGCATTCCGCACAAGATGGAAACAGTGCTGCAAGGCGATGAAACAGGCATCTATGAAAGCCTGGCGCGGCAATTTTTCCGCCACACGAATTTCCTGTATCTCGGCCGCGGCGTTCACTTTCCTATCGCTCTCGAGGGCGCGCTAAAACTCAAGGAAATTTCTTACATTCATGCGGAGGGCTACCCTGCCGGCGAGATGAAACACGGCCCCAATGCGCTGATTGATGAAAATCTGCCGGTTGTGATGCTTGCGACACGCGATGAAAACGATCCGAACGCGATGACTCGCTACGAGAAGAGCATATCGAACATTAAGGAAGTGAAGGCCCGCGACGGCATCGTGATTTCAATTGTCACCGAAGGCGATCAACTGGCGCGGGAGGCTTCCGATCATGTGATCGTTGTGCCGCCCACGATGGAATTGCTTGCGCCGCTGCTCGAAGTGATTCCGTTGCAACTGCTGGCATACCACATCGCGGTGCGCCGCGGCTGCGACGTGGATCAGCCGCGCAATCTGGCGAAGTCGGTGACCGTCGAATAGCTCTCGCAGATGGTTTCATTGTCCAGTTTCTTTTCGATATTCAGGAATGAGTGTGCTTTGTGTTGTGGTGCTGTTGCGAGCCAGAGGTATCCTGAAGAATTCTCCTCGACGGATACTCAAGTACGCGCCCACTTCCAAGCGCTTCACTCCCCTTCACCAATCGAGCTGTCCTCGCGTAAAATAAATCCATTGTGAGATCCCATTTTGCGAAACTGCTCTTTAGCTTGCTGATTCTTTTTCTTGCCGCAGCGAGCCACGCCCAGCAGCAGGCGTCAGGTCCAGCCCAGACCTCGAAACTCGCCGAGATCACGGTTACCGGCACACAGAAATTTCCCGCCGAGCAGATCGCTACGGCCAGCGGCCTTAAGCCCGGCGACGCCGTCACGGCGCAACAAATTCAGGACGCCGCGAATCGCCTCGCCGCGTTGGGCATTTTCTCCACCATCAATTTCCGCTACACGACTAAGGGAGACGGCATTGCCCTGAATTTTCAGGTCAAGGAAGCGCCCTCGTATCCGATCTCGTTCGATAACTTCCCGTGGTTCACGGACCAAGAGCTCGCCGACGCGATTCGCGGCGAAGTGGGCCTGTTTTCCGGGGAGGCTCCGGACAGCGGCGCTCTGATCGACGAAATGACGATCGTCCTCGAAAACCTTCTGGCGTCGAAGAAGCTGAAGGGCAGCGTCACTCACCAACTCCTCGCGCAGGCGATTGGCGATGGGATGACGATGCAGTTTCGTGTGGAGGGCCCGGCGCTTAGAATTCAATCCGTGCAGTTCGGCGATTCTCTCGCCACTGCGTCCGAACGACTTAAGGACCGCATTCCCGATCTTAAGGGGCAGCCTTATTCCCGCTTTGCAGTCGAGGTTTTTGAAAATGAGCACGTGCGGCCGCTTTATGCAAATAAGGGTTTTCTTCGCGCGCAAATCGGGCCGCCGCAGGCGCATTTGACGGTCGATTTGGATAATCCCGCAATGCCCGGAGTCGATGTCCTGATTCCTGTGACTCCCGGCCCGGCGTACTCATGGAAAGGCGCTTCCTGGCAAGGAAACACCGCATTCGCCACCACCGTCCTGGACGGTGCGTTCGGACTTAAGCCGGGCGATGTCGCCGACGGAATGAAAATCGAGGCCGAGTGGCAGAGGATTGAGTCCGAATACAGAAGGCACGGGTACCTGGACGTTAAATTGAATCCGCAACAGGAATTTGACGACGCGAATAGGCAGGTTTCGTACCGCGTTGAGATTGCCGAAGGGTCTCAATATCGCATGGGAGATATGGTTATCACGGGCTTATCACTCGACGCGGAAAAGCGCTTGCGCCGAGTCTGGCAACTTGCCGCCGGGCAAGTTTTTGACAATGGGTATTATGACAATATGACGAAGGAGCTTCAGAAACCCACAGCTGCCGTTTTTGGGGAGATACCTATCCATTACAACGAGTTCGGACATTTCCTCCGCCCCAACACGGATCGTCATACGGTGGACGTCCTGCTGGATTTCAAATAATACTTCGCTACGCTTCTTCTCTTCTTATTTGCAACATATCGGATTAATTCGAGCTATAATCCCGCCCATGCGATGGCAAATACCCATACTGTCCTGTCTTATGACACTGGGCATCGGTGGGATGGCACTAGGACAACAATCACAGTCCTCCCCGAACGGCCCTTCAGAAAAACCTCCTGCCAGTCAGGAAAAAAATTCGACCGAGGCAGCGCCAGCTTCACCGAAGAGCGACGCTCAGCCGGACGATCGAACTCCCGTCCTCGATCCCGATACCGAGCTTCGAGCGACGGTGCAGCAATCCGCTGGAGACAACGCAAAACTCATCCAGAATCTGGAAGCCTATCTGGAGCGCCATCCGGATACTCCCCGGCGCGCCGCGATCTATCGCGGCATGATGCAAGCGGCGTTGCAGATGAATGACCCAAAGCGCGCGCTCGAATTTGCGGACAAGGCCGTCGCGATTCAGCCCGATGACAGCCAAACACTTTATCTCGCCGTGACCGCCCTGGAAAAAATGCCGGACGACGCCAGCCAGGCGCGCGCCATCGAGTACGACACGCGCTTGATCGCTCTGATTGCGAAAGCAAACCCGGAATCCCGGCCCGCGCAAATGTCCTTGGAAGAATGGCAGGCCGGCCGGAATAAATTCACAAACGAACTCTACGTGTTACGCGGGCGCATCGAAAGACGCCTTCACAAAGACGACGACGCCATCAAGGATCTGAACATCGCGTTCCGGCTCGTGCCAAGTTCCGACGCCGCGCTCGCGCTCGGAGAAATTGCAGAACAGGACAAGCACACCGACGATGCGGCACGCGATTACGCGCTGGCCTTAATCTTGTCCGGGCAGGAGGAAGTCGACGCGTCAACTCGAAATGCCATGCGCCAGAGGATGGAAAATGTCTGGCATTTCACGCACGATTCCGATGCCGGACTGGGCGACGTATTTCTTTCGGCGTTCGACAAGAACCAGGAACTGATCAAGGAAGCGTCGCTTGCGGATAAGCCGGAACCCGCGGAACATAACAAGGGCGCAACCGATCCTCTTCAATTCAGCCTGAGGCAGGTGGATGGAAAAGGCGCCGTGAAGCTTGCCGATTCCCGAGGCAAAGTCGTCGTTTTAAATTTCTGGACCACATGGTGCGCCTATTGCAAGACGATGGAACCGATGCTTGCCGATGTTCGGACGAAATTCGCCGGCCGAGAAGATGTTCTCTCTCTCGCGGTAAATACGGATGAGGACGAAGCCGTCGTCGCGCCTTTCCTTCAGAGCCAAAACTTTGGCGGGATGATGGTTTTTGCCGATGGGCTCGACCAGACTTTCAAGGTCGTCTCGATTCCCACAATTATTGTCCTGGACCGCTCCGGAAAGATTGCATACCGGACCCAAGGATACGCGCCGGACGGCTTCGTGGACGCGATTTCGACCGCGATCGCAAAAGCTGAAGGGGTCAAGTAGAACAGGCTTCAGCCTGTTTGTATTTGAATTTCGTTGAGCTAGCAGAAGGCAAAAGCAAACAGGCTGAAACCTGTACTACTGTGCGGCTACATCTCTCGCGGCGATGATCGTATTCACGTGAATCCGAACCGTGTCCGTCACGCGACGCGAGTATCCCCCCGCCAGCGTCGATGCCACGGGAATCCTCCGGCGTCGCGCATGCTCGAAGACGAGACGGTCGCGCTTCTGCAGGCCTTCGAGTGTCAAGGCCAGGCCTCCCAGTTGATCTTCCCGGTAGGGGTCGGCCCCTCCCACATAGAAAATCAGGTCCGGGGTCATTGTTTTCAGGGAATGCAGTAGTCCTTCTTCTAGAGCGTCGAGGTATTCATGATCGCGCGTGCCATCCTCGAGGCCGATATCTTCGTCGGAGGGAGGCTTCGGCATCGGGTAATTGCTCTCTTGATGAATGGAAAGCGTAAACACGGTTTTGTCATCCTCAAAGATGGCGGCCGTCCCGTTGCCCTGATGGACGTCGGTATCCACGACCATTGCGGTGCGAATCGCTCCCGAGGCCTGAAGGGAACGTATCGCAATCGCGACATCGTGGAGCATGCAGAAGCCTTCTCCATGCCCCGCGTAGGCATGGTGAAATCCGCCGGTCAGATTCGCGGCAAATCCATCCTCCAGGGCCTTGTGTCCCGCAAGAATGGAACCGCCGGCCGCCAGCCAGAATGCTTTAACTGTCGATTCCGACACGGGAATTTCGAGCTTCATCCGCTCGCTTAGCGTGAGCGAGTCGGTCTGAATCTTGCGTATGTAGGCCGCCGTGTGCACGCGAAGGACATCATCGTCGCTCGCCATCTTGGGCTGAATGAAATCCGCCTCTTCGGCAATTCCCTCCTCAAGCAAGGAATCGTGAATCATCTTGAATTTCTTTGAGGGGAAAACGTGCGGCCCGAGGTTTAAATCGTACTGTGGATGATAGACGATCTTAAACGGCAGCATTTAGGTAGAACAGGCTTCAGCCTGTTTGCTTTTGACTTCCTCAGTCCCAGGAAAATCCACGTAACACGAATAAAAAAGCCACTGTACAGGAAATCCTCAATTATCCCGTTCGAGAATAAAATCCGGCACGGTAAACAGAGCTCGCCCGAACTCGGCCTTCGCATTGCCGTTCAGGCAAGCCTTCGCGCGCTGGGCGAAATCATGAGCGGCGGCCCGTGTGCGGTCCAGCGCGCCCGATTCCTGCACCAGCGCCGTGATTTGCTCCGGCCGCACGGATTCGAAACCCTTTTCCTCGAGTACCGTCTGCACCATGCGTTGGCCCGCCGCCCCGGCGCTCTCCATCGCGTAGATCAGGGGCAAGGTCACTTTGCCTTCCTTCAAATCGCTTAAGACAGGCTTGCCGAGTTGCTCCGGCGAGGCCGTGAAGTCCAGAACGTCATCCACAAGCTGAAACGCAAGGCCTGAAAAGTGGCCATAATCGGCCAGGGCCTGCTCGCCCGCGTCATCGAGGTTTCCTAGAACGGCCCCCAGCCGTGCGCATCCTGCGAACAAACAGGCCGTCTTGCGGGCCGCGAGTTCCAGAGCATCCTCTTCTGTCAAATCCATTCGGCCGAGCTTGTTCAGCTGAACCAGTTCGCCTTCCACCATGTTTTGGGTCAACTCGATCAGAACGTCGAGGATCTTAAAGTTGCGCTCAGTGAGTGCCATTTGAAACGACTGCATGTACAGCCAGTCGCCCGCAAGCACGCTTCGGTGATTCCCCCACCGGGAATTCGCGGATGGACGTCCCCGGCGCGTGTTCGCACCGTCAATCACGTCGTCATGGATCAGCGTGGCGCTGTGAATCAGCTCGACGACGGCACCCAGCCGGATGGCGCTATCGCCCCGATACCCTGCGTAGCCCGCCGAAAGCAAGAGCAGCGCAGGGCGCAGGCGCTTACCGCCGCCGCCCAGGAGGTAAGTGGAAATCTCATTCACCGGCTCGATGGCCGAACTGTTCTGGAGCGCGAGTTCCTGTTCAACCTTGACCAGATCGTCGCGAACGAGATCAAAGATTTCCTTCGCCGTCAGAAGAGAGATGGTGCGCCTCCGGAACTGCCTCAATACGAGTACGGGATTAGTCG
>JBEKCU010000216.1:0-15454 GCA_050014735.1 Candidatus Acidiferrales bacterium
GGCGCTGCGTATCCGCTAGGCTCGCGTAGGACAGGCTTCAGCCTGTCTTATTTTGACTTCTGTTATTTTCACCTAGATTTCGACACTTCCATCGAAATTCAACCCCAGATAGGCTGAAGCCTGTCCTACCGAAAAACAAACGGCACGCCCTCGGCGTTGCGAGAGCGTGCCGCAGAAAACAAGTCTCGTATCGCTAACTAGACTTTCACGAAAATAATAACGAGGGTTAACAGCGCGAGCGTTTCGATAAACACGAGACCCAAAATCATCGCCGCGCGGATGGCTCCCGATGCACCCGGATTCCGGGCCATGCCTTCGCACGCGGAAGAGGCCACGCGCGACTGCGCGATTGCTCCTCCGAACGCCGCCAGCGCCATGCCGAACGCCGCCGATATAGCCACCCAGTTTGTGCCCATCATCGGAGCGGCCGTCGTTTGCGCGAACACCGCGGGACTTGCTAGTAATGCGCCTGCCAGTGCTCCAACCGCATACAGAACTTTCCTCATCTTTTCCTCCTATGAATTACCGTCAAGAGGTGGTTCCCGGATAGTCGCAATGCAACCGGTCTCACTTTGGAACGGCTATACAACATTGAAGCAACCATGAAGCCGAATTAGTGTTCGTCCGCAGTTGCGATCCCGATATAAATCGAAGGCAGCAAAGTAAAGACGTACGTCTGAATAATGGCCACAAAAATGTGCAACCCGATAAAAGCGAGCGGAATCAGCGCCGGGAAAATTCCCAGGATGATGCCCAAAGGGGGAGACTTCGCCCAGCCCCAGGTCACCGGCCCGACCAGCAATCCCAGGAAAATCACATAGAGCAAGTCGCTCGCAAAAATGTTCGCCCAAAGGCGGACTGTCAGGGAAAGGATGCGCGCCGAGGTGCTGATGAGTTCAACGGGAAACAGCAGAATGCCCAGCAGCCAATCGCCAATCGTCCGGGGCGAACCCGCGAACGTCAGCAAGTAATAACCAACGCTATGATGCTTGATTCCCTGCCAGTTGAAATACAAAAACGTGACGATCGCGCAGCCCAGCGGCACGGAAATTACGGCTGTGGGCGCGGAGAATGCTGGAAATACGCTCAGTATATTCGCAAGCAGTACGAACAATGCGACCGAGCCAACCATCGCGAGATACTTGCCTTTTTTGTCATGCGAATTCTCGATCAGCAAATCGCGGATACCGAACCCAATGGGGTTGGTGATCAGCAATTCGGCGATTTGCTGCGCGCCGCCCGGGTTATCCACCGAGAGCCTCGGCTTGAGCCACAACGACCCCAGGACAGCAATCACAAGCACCACCACCTGCATCACCACGTATTCGGGAATGGGCAGATCGGGATGGGCCGGATGAATATGAAGCGCATGAAGAAGAGCGATGGCGACACCGCCCAGGTGTTGGTTTACAAAATGAGTCAACCAGCTTACGTGTTCTTCCATCTACCCATCTCTCCGGTCAATGTGACTCAGAATTCGGACTCAAAACCTCAATCAAAGTTGCCAGCATTGCCGCTACACCGAGCGCACACAACCCCAGAAGCATGCTCAAAACCGGTATCCGGAAAAATGAAAAAGTAACATATACAACCACGGCGATCAAGGCGTACCGGGCAAATAATCCGAAGTAGCTGCTGACTGGGACACGCGCCTCGGGAGATCCTGCCTGGGCGGTGGAAGCACGGACGACCGAGTCCATCGCACGTTCCAGCCAGTGAAAATTAACCCATGCCAGCAATGCCCCAATTAGAAGCCCCGCTCCCACTCGTATCGAATAGAGGAAGCATGCTGCCACGGATGCCGCGGCGCCAAGCATTACGGTGAGCCGAGCGATTCGTCGCTCGGTCAACTCATACTGTGCTTCGCCGGCCATTTCCATCAATCGCCCCTCGCCACGCGCCGCAGAACGTCACGTACACCAGCATAGAAGCCCAATCCCCCAAGGATCAACATAAATGCGGGTTTCGTGTGCAGCCACCGATCTAGCAAATACCCGAAAAATCCGCCAATGACGATTGCCGAAACCAGAACAATCGGCAGCTCCAAAGCCGTTGCGAATTGACTACTGCCAGAATTGAGCCGTTTGCGCGGCGATGGAGAGGGCGGCGAACTGGGTTCCTCAGTGTCCACTGAATCCCGATGGGAAGAACAGCGAATACGTCGCCAGGCGAACGAACGGTTCAGGATAAACGCCGGCCACGACTGTCACGAAGGTCAATGCGGCGAACGCAACTTTCTGTCCAACAGTAACAATGGGCAATGGCGCATTACCCGGCTCGTACAAATACGCATGGGCGACGATTCGAAAATAATAGTACAGCGCCGGAACGATGTAGAGCGCCCCGAATAGCGCCAGCTTTGTGTGCCCCGTCTCGATCAGCGCCTGCAAAATGAAGTACTTTCCGACGAACCCGGCCAGCGGCGGAATCCCGGCGAGCGACAGCATGAATACCAGCAGCACCAATGCGGAAAGCGGGCTGCGCTGATAGAGACCGTTGAGGTCGTCCAATTCGTCGCTGATCACGCCCTGACGCTGGAGCACGATGATCACGGCGAACGCGCCGATCGTCATAAAGCCATAGACAAACAGGTAGAACGCGACGCCCTTCATGCCCGTCAGAAAGCCTTGCGCGCTCGATGCCGCTGCCACAATTCCCAACAGGATGTAGCCGACGTGCGAGATAGAGGAATACGCCAACATGCGCTTGATATTGGTTTGCGTGATCGCGGCAAGATTTCCCACCGTGAGCGAGGCGATGGCTACTCCCGCGATTAGCATCTCCCAATCCAGCCTCACTGGCCAAAAAACGGTGAGCAGCAGCCGCAGCAATAGAGCGAAGCTTGCCGTCTTCGAAGCCACGCTGATGTAAGCCGTAATTGGCGTGGGAGCGCCCTCATACACGTCCGGCGCCCATTGATGGAACGGAACAGCGGCGACCTTGAACAGGAGTCCCGCAACGACGGTAGCGAGCGCCAAGAGCACCAGCAGGTCCGTGTGGCCCCGAGCCTCGACCGCTACCTGAATGACATCCAGATTGGTGCGCGGCGGCAAGGTGATTTCGAAACGTGTGCTGTCCAGCGTAGCGCCAATCCCGTACAGAATCGAAAAGCCATAGGCCAGAATCGCCGAGCTGAAGGCCCCGAGAAGCAAATACTTCACGGCACCCTCGTTCGAACGCCGATCGCGCCGCAGAAATCCGGCGAGCACATAGAAACTGAGCGCCATCGTCTCCAGACCTAGAAATTCGACGATCAAATCGTAGCCCGAAGCCATGAACATCATGCCGACGGTTGCGAACAGCATTAGCGCGTAATACTCGCCGTGATTTTCGTCCTCGATCTTCAGGTAGCGCACCGAAAGAATAATGACAAGCGCCGTGGCAATCAGGAAAATCGTTCCAAAAAAAAGAAAGCAGCCCGCCGCCACCCTCCTGCATGAACATCCGGAACGCGTTAAACATGTGGCTCATCGGCTCGCCTATTTTTTCTCCGTTCCGTTAGCAGGACCGTTCCCGGAATCCGGCGCCGCAGGCGTTCCGGACATATCCATGCCTGGCATATTCATTACAGGCGTCGCCGTTGCGGGAGGCGCCGGAGCAGCGTTTACGGGGGACGCGGACGCGCGTTCGGCGCCGTAATATCCCGGATTCACCTGTTCCACGATCTGCTGCACGGGCCGTTCCAGCAATCGGAAAATCGGCTTGGGATAAAGTCCGATCCAGAAGCACAGAATAATCAGGGGAACCAACGTCGCAAACTCACGCGCATTCAAGTCCTGCAAATGCTCGTTCGCGGGGTTGGTGACCGGTCCGAACATCACGCGCTGGTAAAGCCACAGAAGATACGCGGCTCCCAAGACGATGCCGATGGCGGCCCACGCCACGTACCTGATATTGACTTCGTAGGTGCCGCGCAGGATAACGAACTCGCCGATAAACCCGTTGAGCAGAGGCAAGCCCAGTGAGCTCAGCGTGGCGATCATATAGATGGCGGCGAAGTTCGGCATGGGAGTTGAGAGCCCGCCGAATTCCGAAATCAACCGTGTATGCCGCCTTTCATAGAGCACCCCGATGATCAAGAAGAGAGCGCCAGTCGAAAGGCCATGATTGATCTGCTGAAGTACGCTGCCCGAGAGTCCATTCGGCGTCAGCGCGAAAATGCCAAGCGTACAGAATCCGAGGTGGCTCACCGAGCTGTAGGCCACCAGTTTTTTCATGTCTTTCTGCATCATGCAGACCAGCGCCCCATACAAAATGCCAATCACCGAAACCACGAGCATGATCGTCACAATTTTGTGACGCGAAGCGGGGTCTTGCGGCAGCAATGGCAGCGAGAAGCGAATGAATCCGTACGTCCCCATTTTCAGCAAAACGCCGGCCAGAATCACCGAGCCGGCCGTGGGCGCTTCGGTATGCGCGTCGGGCAGCCAGGTGTGGAACGGGAACATCGGAACCTTGATGGCAAAGGCAAAGAAGAAGGCCCAGAACAGGAGCACCTGGGTATGCGTATCGAATTGCGAAGCCGTCGCCAGCAGCGTGGGAATATCGAACGTGCCGCCGCCCGCCTTGAAATAGAGCGCCAGGATGCCCAGCAGCATGATCACCGAGCCGACCAGCGTGTACAGGAAAAATTTGATCGCGGCGTACAGGCGGCGGTCGCTGCCCCACACGCCGATCAGGAAATACATCGGGACAAGCATCACTTCCCAGAACATGTAGAAGAGGAAGAAATCGAGCGCCATGAACACGCCCAGCATGCCCACCTGAAGCAGCAGGAAGAGAATGTAATATTCCTTCCTCCGGATCTTGATTGCCTCCCACGAGGAAAGAATTGAAATCGCGCCCAGCAGCGTCGTCAGAATGACGAGGAGCAGGCTGATGCCGTCAATGCCCAGCGTGTAGTGAGCGCCGATCGAGGGAATCCAATCGTGATTCTCCATGAACTGATAGCGTGGCGCGGCCGGGTCCAGACTGAATCGCCAGATCAGCGGCAGTGAAATAATCAGCCCTAGAAATGCGAATAAATTGCCGATGATGCGATGCGCGTTTTCGCTGTCGCGCGGCACGAACAGCAGCAACAACGCCCCCACCAGCGGTGTGAACAGCACCACCGACAGGATATGAGTATTGTAAAAGTCCATCTGCCCGCCTCGCCTTCTCCAGTGTGCTAACCAGCAAGTTCCCCAAACATGCTGCGGTCGCTTCAGGGGCTAAAGCCCCCCGTTCCCAGCAGCTTATGTCAGGGCTGAAGCCCTGACCCACAAAACTAAACTTGCGCCGAACTCAGGTTGCCCGACCCGGCGTTAAAACCTCAATACCGGCTATCTTTGTGGGTCGCGGCTTCAGCCGCGACATCCAGGGCCGCCAAAAAACGGGGATTTAGCCCCTGAGGGCCGGCAAATCCCAGCGATCTCCACTCTCGCTCAGTGCATCATTTTCGCCAGCGTGTATCCCGAGGCGTGTAAGTAATAGCCAAGGAAAATCAACACGCCGAGCAACATAAATAGCGCATACCGAGACACACGCCCGGTCTGCAGCATCCGCACCGGGTAGCTACACACCCAAACGATTCGCGCCGCCAGATTCACCAAGCCGTCCACAATCCACGAGTCCCAAACCATCGAAATGCTGGACGTGACGCGCGTCAGCCAACCCGCACCGTCCACGCCGATCCCGTTGATCACCCCGCGGTCGAATGCGCCGAGCGTGAGTGCAAGGTCCTTCATGCGATTCACGAATAGCGCGTCATATATCTGGTCCACGTAATACTTGTTGTAAAGCAAGCGGTAGAGGAACGGGGCCGACGCCTCAATTTTGCCGGGGACTTCCGGGTGCTGAATATACCAGCGATACGCCAGCCAGATACCGAACACCCCGACCGCGACCGACAACAACATCAATATATATTCCATGGAAGCGCCAGAGGCCGCCCCAGCCGCCTCTGCTGCCTCGCTGTGTTTCGCTATCACCGGCTCCAAAAATTTAGCGAAGCGATCGCTGCCGCCCAGCGACTCAGGCCAGCCCACCCACCCGCCCACAATGGAAAGCAGAGCCAGAATCATCAGCGGAACCGTCATCGAGCTCGGCGACTCATGAATGTGGTGCTCGACGTCGTGCTCGACCCGGGACTGGCCGAAGAACGTCATATTCACTAGGCGGAACATATAAAACGCCGTCATTCCGGCCGTGACAAATCCGACGAACCAAAGAATCGGGCTGTACTCGAACGCGTGGCCTAGAATTGCATCCTTACTGAAAAATCCCGCGAGCGGCGGAATTCCCGAAATCGCAATCGAGGCCACGACGAAAGTTTTTGCCGTCGTTGGAATCTTGCCCCACAGCGCGCCCATCTTGCGCATGTCCTGCTCGCCTGAAAGGGCGTGGATCACGCTGCCCGATCCAAGGAACAGCAGCGCCTTAAAGAAGGCATGCGTCATCAGGTGGAACACACCGGCGGTAAACGCCCCGACGCCACAAGCAAGAAACATGTAGCCAAGCTG
The DNA here is from genome assembly GCA_050014735.1 of Candidatus Acidiferrales bacterium. Lineage (GTDB taxonomy): Bacteria > Acidobacteriota > Terriglobia > Acidiferrales > UBA7541 > Palsa-360. The sequence continues at coordinate 6,501 of JBEKCU010000216.1, forward strand.
CGACACGGTGGAATAGGCCAGCACCCGCTTAATGTCGTTTTGCACCAGGCCCATCGTCGCGGCGAAGATGGACGTGACGACTCCCACCACGGCCACCACCGCGAGTGCTTTTGGCGCCATCGAAAACACTGCATTGGTGCGCACAATCATGTACACGCCCGCGGTGACCATCGTCGCCGCGTGGATCAACGCGCTGACGGGCGTCGGCCCTTCCATGGCGTCCGGCAACCACACGTACAAAGGAAGCTGTGCCGACTTCCCTGTCGCGCCGACAAACAGCAGCAACGCAATCGCCGTCAGCGTGGCATCGCCAACCGAAAAGTGACCAGCGGCAATGGCCGGACCGAGTTCCGTGAACTGAATCGTGCCCAGGGTACCGAGCATCAGGAACAAGCCGAGCAGGAAACCCGCGTCGCCGATGCGGTTAACGATGAACGCCTTTTTACCGGCGTCAGACGCCGACTTGCGCAGGAAATAAAACCCGATCAGCAGGTAGCTGCAAAGCCCCACGCCTTCCCAACCGACGAACAGCAGGAGCAGATTGTTCGCCGTGATCAGCGTGAGCATCGAAAACATGAACAAGTTCAAATAACCGAAGAATCGGTAGTAGCCGCCCTCGTGCGACATGTATCCCGTCGAATACACGTGAATCAGGAACCCGACGCCGGTGACAACCAGCAGCATCACGGCCGTCAGCGGGTCCATCAGGACGCCCCACGGCACATTGAAATTCATCACCTTGCCCGCATTGGTGTGCATGATGCCGGCGGGAACCCAATCGAACAGGTTGTAGCTGACGAGGCGTTCTTCGACGGGCCGCGAAATTAATTGGTAGATCGCTCCAAACGCGAAGCACATCGACAGGAAAACGCTGCCAACGCATCAGCCAGATATGCGCCAGAAAAAATTCAGCAGGTCTCATGTTTTAGCTACGGTCAACCAATACATAAATACCTAGAAGTCCAAACCTACAAGTCCAACTAGATCTAAAATCCGAAATCTCAAATTTCAAATCTCCGAACTGCCTTCCCTACCACTTCAGCAAATCCATTTCGTCGCCCAGCAACGTCTCCCGGTTTCTGAAAAACGAAATAATAATGCCCAGCCCGACGGCGGCTTCCGCTGCCGCATCCGTGATGATGAAAATCGCGAAGGCATGCCCTTCAGCCGAACCTACCAACCGCGAGAACGCCACCAGATTGATGTTCACCGCGTTCAGCATCAATTCGATCGACATCAGAATGATGATCACGTTCCGCCGGGTCACGACGCCGATCACGCCGATCGTGAATAATCCCAGGCTCAGGAACAGGTAGTGGCTTGTCGGAATCATCGTTGTTCTCTCATACGCAAGCTTCTCTCGCGCTCAACGTTCGCGCACGCCCAGATGCTGTCGAATCCTCAAACTTTTTTCTTCGCCATCACGACCGCGCCGATCATTGCCACCAGCAGCAAGATCGACGCAATTTCAAAAGGGAGCATATATTCGCTAAATAGAACCTTGCCCACCAGTTGCGTGCTCGGCTCCAGCGCCGAGGCGGGCACAGGCTCGCCCAGCGGCAATCCGCCACGGCCTACCGCGATCGCGATCGTGAGTTGCGCGCCCAGCACGAGCGACAGCAGCAATCCCAGCCACCATTGCCGGTTGTACGGCGTCTGATGCAGCGAAACGTCAATGTTGATGAGCATGATGACAAATACGAACAGCACCATGATGCCGCCCGCGTACAAAATCACCTGCACGATAAATAAAAACTCGGCGTGCAGCTGCAAAAATATTCCTGCCGTCGCCAGCAGCGCCGTGATCAGGAAGATCGCGCTCTGCACGATGTTACGGCGCGTCACCACCAGGACGGCGGATACCACGGCCAGCACGGCAAAAAAATAAAATACGATCTGATCGACCATCTTCTTCCTAAACTGCTTTCGCTCGTATTCCTAAAGTGCGATGGTTCCCGGAACGCGTTTTCGCGCGTTTATGTTTCGCCCACAATCGGGTGTTCTTTTTCCGTCTTCTCGCCCGCCCATCCCAGCCATCCGGCCACCGCCAGCGTCAGAATCGTCGTCAGTGGGAACGCTGTCCAATGGCTCCATCCCCATTGCCGGTGCAGCACCAGCGCCAGGCCTATCCCCATTACATTGACGATCGAAAGAGGGATAAGGAATTGCCATCCGAGCCGCATTAACTGATCGAACCGGTAACGTGGAAACGTAAATCGAAGCCACATGAACAGATAAATGTACAGCCCGTCCTTCAGCAAAAACCAGAACGCGCCGTGCAGTCCCGGCTTCAATCCCGGCAACATCGCAGCAACGCTGGACGATAGCGGTAACGCGAGAATTCCGCCGACACCGAGTATCAGTAATCCCAAAACGATCATGAACATCCGTTGAACTTTCACCGGCTGCCTCGGAGCGCGATAAAAGCAATATCCACCCACGACAATCATCAGCGCCGTCGGCAGGCCATCCAGGAAATTAAATGCCGGCGTTCCGGCAAATGGACGCAGCCAGCCGCCAAGAAACAGCGTCGTCGCAATCGACGCCACAACCACCATGTTTGTGTATTCAGCCAGGAAATAGAGCGCCCAGCGAAAACCGCTGTATTCGGTCATGTATCCGGCGACAAGTTCCGATTCCGCTTCGGGCAAATCGAATGGCGCACGATTTGTCTCCGCGATCGACGCGACCACATAGATAAAAAATCCCACGGGCGCGGCAAAAATAAACCACACGCCATAATCGTCCTGCGCCGTGATAATTTCGCGCGTCGAAAGCGTTCCGGCCAGCAGCAGCGCTCCGACAATCGCCATTCCGGCCGCGGTTTCGTAGCTGACCAGTTGCGCCGCGCTGCGCAACGCACCCAGCAACGAGTAATGGCTGTTGGAAGACCATCCGCCAAGCACAATCCCGAAAATTCCCAGCGCGCTGATTCCCACGATGAAAAGCAGCCCAACATTCAGGTCCGCGATCTGAAACCACGGACCAATCGCCAGCGCTGACATCGCCAGCATTCCCGCCGTCACGGAAATCAGCGGAGCGACCCAGAAAATCGCCTTGTCGGCTTCATCCGGGATGATGTCTTCCTTGAGCAGCAGCTTCACGGCGTCGGCGATAGGCTGTAACAATCCGTGGGGCCCGACGCGCATCGGTCCGAGCCGCGCCTGCATGTCGGCCATGACCTTGCGCTCCATTAGAACGATGTACCCGGCAGCCAACGGAAGCACCGCGACAATGATCACGGCGCAAACCAGCGGCACCCAGATCGAAATCAAGTATGCAATCACCGGATTGTTCAATAAATTCATATCGTTACCGGTCAACTTCTCCCAACACAATATCGAGCGTGCCGATGATGGCCACCACGTCCGCCACAAGATGCCCGCGAATCATCTTGTCGAACGCTTCCAGATTAATCAGTGACGGAGGCCGGATGCGCACACGGTAGGGCTGCGTGGTGCCATCGCTGACAATGTAGTAGCCCAGTTCGCCTTTCGGCGCTTCGATCGCGTGGTAGACCTCTCCCGGCGGCGGCTTCAGCACTTTGCCCACTTTGCCCATGATCGGACCGGCCGGAATATTTTCGATGGCCTGCAGGCAGATCAGGCGCGACTGCCGCATTTCCTCCATCCGCACGATATAACGATCGTATGTGTCGCCATTTTGCCCGGTCGGAATTTCGAACTTGTACAAGTCATACGCGGCATACGGCATCGCCTTGCGGATGTCCCATTTCACGCCGCTGGCGCGAATCACCGGCCCGGAAGCACCGTAGTCGATCGCGTCCTTTGCGGACAGGATACCAATGCCCTTGGTGCGGCCGACCCAGATGCGGTTTTCCGTAAGCAGAGATTCATATTCGTCCACGCGCTTATCGAATGGCTTGCAGAATCGCTCGACGTCCTTTTCAAGCTCGTCGTAGGCTTCATACTGCAATCCGCCGATGCGGAAGGCATGCGTGGTCAGGCGCGCACCGCAGTATTTCTCGAAAATTTTCAGGATCTCTTCCCGCTCGCGCAGGCAGTAAAACAGCGGAGTCAACGCGCCGATGTCGAGCGCATGCGTCCCCAGCCAGAATAGGTGGCTGGCGATGCGTTGCAATTCAGTGAGTATGACGCGGATCACGCGCGCCCTCAGCGGCGCTTCCACCCCCAACAATTTTTCGACCGCTTCGCAGTAACCCAGGCCGTTCGAGACCGCCGCGACGTAATCCATGCGGTCCACATAGGGCGCGAATTGCTGGTAGCTGCGGTGCTCGGCGATTTTCTCGACGCCTCGGTGCAGGTAGCCAATCACGCACTCCGAGCCGATCACCTTTTCGCCGTCCAGCCGCAGTTTTACGCGGAGCACTCCGTGCGTGGACGGGTGCTGTGGGCCCATGTTGAGGATGATTTCGTCCGCCCCAAGGACCGTCGATTCGGCATGAGTGGCAAACGGTATGCGTTCGTCGGCCATTTCTACTGTCCGCTCTCGATGCCCAGGTTTTCGCGCACCCAGGCCTGATCTTGCGTCAAAATGTCGTAGTCTTTCCTCAATGGATAGCCTTGCCACTCATCGGGAAGCAGGATGCGCTTCAGGTCCGGATGGCCTTCGAACACCACGCCGAACATATCGTACACTTCGCGCTCCATCCAATTCGCCGTGGCCCAGACTCCTTGTACGCTGGGCACGCGCTCGTCGGCGCTGGCATGGACCTTCAGCCGCAGGCGCTCGTTCTTTTCGAACGAATACATGTTCAGCACGACATCGAAGCGCTTTTCGCGTTTAGGCCAATCCACTGCCGTGAGGTCGCTCAGCCAATCGAATTTTTCGTCATCACGGCTGTACATGCAAACTTCCACGAGCAATTCGCGCGCAACGACCAGGATGGCCTGTTTGCGGTCTGCCCAGGCTTCGAGGATAGCAGTGCCGAATTTCTCTTTGTATCGCTTAACAAGCTCGTTATCGAGAGCGACCGGGCCTTCCTTCGGTGGAGCAGGCGGCTTAGGCGGCGCTGTGGCAACTGGAGGCTTTGCAGCAGCAGGAGGCTTCGCGGCGGGGGCCGCCGGGCCGGCAGGCGGTTTAGGAATAGGTTCTCCCCCTGCGGCTGGTGGTTTCGCCGCAGGCGGCTCACTCGGTGAACTCGCAGAAGGCTGCTTGTCTTCCGGGTCGTTGGCCATGAATTAGGAGTAGACCGGGCTGCGCATAATATGCACCGCCATTATTAAGCTGTAGCTTTTAGCACACGGCGGAAAACCGAGTCAACTTGTTCCGCCATGTGGCGCAATTTATTTCGATCTCGGCGCGCTTAACTCCCCCGCATCGGCGCCGTTTTGCTTAAGAATAAATAAAGTTCACCGCGTTTGAATCGCCACGACATACAAAAATCGTCGGGCAAAAAAAATCCCGGCCGCGCGCAGTGGTCGGGATAGTACGAGACGCTGTAGGAGCGCGATTCACCGAGTACCATCTCCGTGAACGGTATGCCGTGCCCCTACGGTGTAATGACTAGGGCACGTCTACACCCATTCGAGGGCGCCCTTACGATAAAGCCAGACGTAACCGATGATCAAAATGCCCAGAAACACGAACATGCTCGCCAAGGCGTAGACCGGGCCCAAACGAAAGCCCGCATCCCTGGTGGAAAACAGCACCGCCCAAGGGAACAGGAACGTGGTCTCCACATCGAAGATCACAAAAAGAATCGCCACGATGTAGAAGCGCACCGAGTAACGCCCGCGAGTATCGCCTTCGGCTTCGACTCCGCACTCGTACGGCTTCAGTTTCGCCCCGACGGCAACGGGCGTAGGACGGATGAACCGGAAAAGTACCAGCGTCACCGCAGGAAAGGCTGCGGCAAGCAGAGCGAAAATGAAAATCGGAATGTACTGGCTCGGCATATCGATTTCGCACGAAATCCTAACACATCAGTCAAGCGGTAACCAGCGTTGACCGAGGTCGATAGTATCCCAATTTAAATTTGAGTTCGGGTGCCGGCTGGCGAACCCTGGGAACGCCAATCTCCCGATTGGCGTTTTGAGCTTCTGTACCGTCGCCAAGCAGGAGATTGGCGTACCCAGGATTAGACTCCGAAGTCGCAGCCTCACATTCCTTCGAACGCACTTCTCTAAATTTAGGACACTACCCCGCGTTGGGCAGTGATTCAGTTCCCGCAGAACTTGAACGTGAGGATCACTTCCGGTAGAGCCATCTCTCCGGTCTTCTCTATGTCCCTCCGTGTCCCTCTGCGTACTCTGTGTTGATTCCTAAAAGGCTTTAACGCAGAGGTCACAGAGGGGCACAGAGTGACGCAGAGAAGAACAGATACGCGGGCTCTAGCAAGTGCCTGATCGATTCAAGTTGAGCGACGACCCGAATCCGTTCGGAACAACACCGTGCGTCACTACCCTGCGGTGCTTGTCCACTCCCGCAGATTCGATCGGCTAAGAATCGAGGATAAGTTCCTTGGCGCGCTGCGTGGCCTTCATGACAGCCTTAATCAAGGTGACGCGCACCTTGCCATCCTCGAGTTCGAGGATGCCGTCCATCGTCGAGCCGGCCGGCGTCGTCACGGCATCTTTCAGCAGCGCGGGATGATCGCCCGTATCGAGGACCATGCGCGCCGCGCCCATCATCGTCTGCGCCGCGAGCAGCGTGGAGACATCGCGAGGCAGGCCGACTTTCACGCCGCCCTCGGCGAGCGATTCGAGCAGAATATAAATGAACGCCGTGCCGCTGGCGGAAAGCCCCGTCACTGCGTCGATTAGCTTTTCATCCACGACTACGACTCGGCCAACGGCCTCAAACATGGCTTGTGCGATTGCCAGATGCGCGCTCGACGCCCGAGATCCCTTCGCCAGGCCCGTCATCCCGCAACCGATGGCGCAAGGCGTATTCGGCATGGCCCGAATAATAGGGATATCCATGCCGAGTTGCTTTTCCATAAGCTGCGTCGAAACCGAGGCCACGACGGACACAATCAATTTGCCGGGATTCATCTCGGGTTTGATCTCGTCCAGAATTTCCTTCACCACCTGCGGCTTTACGGCCAGCACGACGATATCTGCCTCACGGACAGCCGCGCGATTGTCGGTCGACACATTGATTCCGAGTTGCGAGGCGAGGGCACGAGCCTTGTCCGCGTGCCGCACTGTGGCGCAAACGCGCTTCGGCTGCACAAGTTTCTGCTGCAAAAACGCGCGCAACAGGATACCGCCGATCTTTCCCGCGCCGAGAACCGCAATCCTTTTGGTCGAAAGCCCGCCGGACGATTTGCTTAAACGTGTCGTTTTCATGGTGCCTGCATTGTTGACGACGCTAAGCCGTCCGTCAACATTCTTCCTTTACGTTGTGAATTTGGTCCGCCGGAAAAATCGGCAGTTAGGCACTTATCGTACAGCTTGAATGTGAGGACCGGCTTCGGTAGCGATTCAGACTAGGTTGCAGCTGAAATCGATTCGGTGCTCCAAACGGGGTCACTATCGAGCAATCGTTCCGCTATGTCACGCCAGCGATCGCCACAATATCCCGGCTTTCCAATATCCGCTTCGGCGCACCCTGCCTGGCCACGATCAACATTGCGCGGCCGATCTGTTCGGTTGTGCTGATGTAGCCCGGCATTATGCGCCGCAGCAAAGGCAGCAACGGCTCGGTGATGGAATATAAGACACGATATAACCTCGTCCTGGATTTTATTCCATGCAAAGGCTGTATCGCCGCGGGACGAAAAATATATGCCGCTTTGAAAGGCAAACTCAGGACAGCATTCTCAGCCCTACCCTTCACACGTGCCCACATGACTCGACCCTGTTCCGAACTATCCGCGCCGGCTCCCGAAACATAGATGAAGATCATCTCAGGATTGAGTCGCGACAACGTCTGGGCCACAGCTAACGCGATGTCATAAGTCACGTGGCTGTAATCGGATTCTGTCATGCCAGTAGAAGTCACACCGAGGCAGAAGAAGCAGGCATTGAAACCACGCAAATTCTCTTCTATCGCTTCATAGTGCCAGAAGTCCGCGTGCGTGATTTCTCGCAGCTTGGGATTCTGAATCGCCGTCGCTGTTCGGCCAACGGTCTGAACGAGTTGTACATCCGAATCCAACAGGCTCTCGCGCAAAACACCTTGGCCAACCATTCCCGTCGCACCAAAAATAAGTACGTTCACGGTGATGTGCCTTTGCGCATGTCTGCTAATTCTCGCCTGAATGAACTCGATCTAATCGTGCCGCGCGCCACGCAGCACTTCCAGCGCATGTGGGAGCAATTCCGCCACGGCGTCAAGCGACTCGGTCGCGCCGCGCGGGCTACCCGGCAGATTGACAATTAGAGTGGTACCCCTGACCCCGGCAACGCCGCGCGAAAGGGCTGCGCGCAAATTTTTCTTGCGGCCGTACTCGCGCATCAGTTCGGGAATCCCAGGAAGAAGCTTCCCGCATGCTTCCGTGGTCGCTTCGGGAGTCGAATCTCGTGGACCGATGCCAGTGCCGCCGGTGGTCAAGATCAGTTCCGCCGCCCCATTATCCGCGAGTGAAGTGAGCCGCTCGCGGATGGAAACGGGTTCATCCGGCATCATTCCCTCGGAAACGACTTCCCAGCCGAGTCCCTGGCAACGCTCTCGCAATGCCGGTCCGGAGCCATCCTGGCGAATGCCCCGCGATACCGAATCACTGATAGTGAGGATGGCGACACGCATAGGGCGGAACTAACTTTCCACGCTCTGATTGGCTTCGTCCATCAAGCGCATCGCTTCCATAAGCAGTCCGGTGGTGGAATGAGTGGTCGTCTCGCGGTCCGAGTTTGCACCGAAATCGATCTCGAATTCGCCCTCGGGCCAGGCAATCGTCTGATACACCACGGTGTCACCCTCGGCGGGGCCTAGTTGCGCGTGTTTGCATTGCCCGGAGGTGAAGTATAGCTCCGCAAGCTCTCCGGCGTGGCGCAGCGTGAGCCGGCATGATTTTTGTCCCATTT
>JBEKCU010000217.1:0-8132 GCA_050014735.1 Candidatus Acidiferrales bacterium
TCATGAAGTCCGCATAGATTTGGATCTACGGGCAATACGTCACCTGCCGGAGTGTGTTGCGGCGGCTCGATGGGCTCAAGCTATTATCCCGTACCCGTGAAAGTCTTGTCCGCCAGAGTAGATTCGAAGACATAAATAATGAAGTCTTGACCGCGCCTGGCAAATTGCTCCGGAACAAGAAAGATTGTGTCGCTACGGCACGATGACCCTTGCTGAAATCGAGGCGTTGCCAATCCAGCGGCTTTCCGCCCCGAAATCCCATTTGTACCTGTGGTGCCCCAATGCGCTGTTGCCCCAAGGGCTCTCCGTGATGCAGGCGTGGGGATTTCATTACAAAGGGAATATCGTCTGGCATAAAATCCGCAAGGACGGCGGCCCAGATGGTCGAGGCGTTGGATTTTACTTCCGAAATGTCACCGAACTAATCCTCTTCGGTATCCGCGGAAGCCTCCGGACGGGCGCACCAGGACGACGTCAAGTGAATTTTCTGGCCACCCGCAAACGAGAACACTCCCGGAAGCCGGATGAGATCTACCCGATAATAGAGGCATGCAGCTTTGGGCCATTTCTTGAACTGTTCGCGCGACACAGCAGACCAGGATGGGCTTCGTGGGGCAATGAGGTCGATATTAGTTTGGTCTCGAAGGCAAATCGCACTGAACAGGCTGCGATCAATCCGATGTACGTATAGCAATTCCGACGCGTTATCGTCCGCAACACGCTCGCACGAGGAACAGTTGTCCAAGCCGAAATATCAAGTGATCATCTACTGGAGCGAAGAAGACGACACTTTCATTGCGGAAGTTCCCGAGCTTCCGGGATGTGCCGCCGATGGGAAGACCTATCGGGACGCCTTGCGCAACGTGGAGGGCGTCGTTCAAGAATGGCTCGAAACGGCCCGCGAGCTTGGCCGCCCGATTCCTAAGCCGAAGGGGCGCTTAGTATTTGCCTAAATCGGTGAATTGGGGTGAGACTACCCATGCGGCCGCCCTGCCAAGCGATTTAAAGAAGAAATCCAAACGGAAATTCACTGCCCTAATCGAGCGGGATGAGGCGGGCAATCACCTGGCTTCATTTCCGGGCCTGCATGGTTGCCACACCTGCGCAAAAAGTCTCGATACATTGATGAAGCGCGCTCGCGAAGTCGTCGAGCTCTACCTGGAATGCGGTGAAGAGATTGACGAGTCCCTGGAATTTGTGGGAATTCAGCAGATTTCCGTATGACACTGTGATGTTGCTCAACGATCCGCGCCTTAGGGAACGCTTAATAACGCTAATTCACGGTGCTATACGGTTCCGTCAGAATAAACTGTGCGATCTCGATATCGAATTTCTCGGCGGCCTGATTGATCATCTGGTAGGTTCCCTGCATGGAGCCGAACGGAGTCGTGAGGGGGCAGCCTGAGGTGTATTCAAAGCTCTCGCCTGGCGCGAGGACCGGCTGTTTGCCGACGACGCCGGGGCCGCGGACTTCTTCTATTTTTCCCATTCCGTCGGTGATGATCCAGTGGCGGCTCATGAGCTGCACGGTTTCGCTGCCTTCGTTCGTGACATTCACGGTGTAGAGAAAAAACCACTGGCTGTGATTGGGGTTCGAGCGGCTGGGGTCGTACTGCGATTGCACGCGGACTCGGATGTTTCTTGTTATGGCTTCGGATGAGTACATTTGGTTGACCCCCTTATGATAGCGCACTCCACGCTGTTCATGCCGCCTGGTTACGGCATGATTTTTTAGGGGTTTAGCAAATTTCTGCATGAAACTCGTTGAACGGATCGCGAATAGCTTGCGAAAGGCGTTTACCCGGGGACCGCAGAAAGTTACTCGTCCTCCGTTTAAGATCGTTGCGAATGGAAGAGGGGGCGTGCGTCCCGGAGTTAATCTGGACGACACTTCCGCTCTGCTGGATTTAATGGATGGCCTGCCCCCTGAAAACAAAAGGTAATTCACACTTATTGATTCCTGCGGGAGAAATTCACGTAGGGTGAAGAAACTGTGTGAGAACTGCAAAATTTAAACTTCAGCGGCTGAAGCCGGAATGGTTTTGCAGGACTTATGTCGTGGCTAAAGCCACGACCCACAAAGATGGCCCACAAAGATGACCCACAGAGATTCTGACGGTCCCACACAGGTTCTGAAGCTTGTGCCACCAAAAGATTCTCGCCGTTGCGCCGCGTCCTTATTAAAAGAGTTAACTTATCCGCTCGTTCACTTGGATTTCACACAAAGGATTTGTACATCGATTTGCAAATTTTCATCCATCTGCGCTTCCGCATAGCTGGCGGCAGAGCACACTTGGGTCGACGTTAGCCCAAGCGCGCCGCGCAGATCGGCGCCTTGCAGGTTTGCGCCAATCAAGTTTGTGCCGCGCAGGATGGTGCCCTGGAAGGTTGCGCCGCTCAAGTCGGATGCGTGCAGATCGGCATCGGTGAGTATCGCCTGTGAGAGGGTTGCATTCTTCAGTTTAGCGTTTCCCAGTTTGGCGGAGGACAGATAGGCTTCCTCAAAGTTTGCCGATGTAAGGCTTGCGTTTTCGAGGTTGGCTTCGCGGAGGTCGGCTTGCTTCAGGGTTGCTCTTTGCAGAAGCCCATTCCGCAAATCCGCGCTATAAAGATTTGCGCGATCCAGCGTGGCGTCCATAAGAGTTGCACCGGCCAGAATTGCGGATGATAAATTTGCTTCGTGCAGATCGGCCCGGTTCAGATCGGCGTTATGCAGGTCCGCTTCCTGAAGCGACGCGCGGGCCATGTTTGCGCGATCGAGATCCGCAAATTCAAGGTTTGACTGACGAAGATTCGCTTCTCTCAGATCCGATTCAGAAAGGTCCGCGTGCTGCAAGTCCGCTTCCCACAAGTGGGCCTTCGCGAGGAATGCCCGGTAAGCTTGGGCGTATCGGAGTTTAATCCGGTTCAAATTGGCGCCCTTCACTTCGGATAGGTCTTCATCGCGCCCGGACCATGCGGGCGGCTTGGTGGATACATTCGTCTCGGTCAGCTGAGCATACGGGCTATAGCCCACGGACCATAGCAAATGTGACGCCCACGTCTTGAGTTGCGAAGTGCCGGACGCACCCTTCGAGGCATCGCCGTGCGGAACACCCTGGACGATCCCGGCGGAGAGCAACAGAAGCACAAGACCGATTCCAATTGGAATGCCTCTCAGGAGGCGCACAATTCTTCTGCGTGAAGCCTGAATGCCACTGAAAGGCCGCGGCGGATCGGGGTTGAAGGTCGCACGGACGACTCGGGGAAAATTGATCGCTGCGATGATGGAGCCTACGGCGAGCAGGATATGAACGGCCGAACCTCGTAAGTCTTCGAGCGTCAAATATCGCGCCCAAAATAGAAGCATCGTCGCCGGCGTAATCCAATAAAGCAGAGCGATCGACGTTCCCGCCTCCAGAAAAGACAATGGAGAACGAGCGCCGCGAAGCCATTCATTTTGAGTTTGCGCTGGCCATCTGGCAAACCACGGCAAGCATGTATCCAAGGTGCGCCCATCCGTAAAAATTGCCGGTAATTGCGCAATTCCATCCCAAAGATGTTGCACGTAAAGGTGAAAACAAACGTACAGGCCAAGCATCACCACAGGCCCGAAAAGATAGAACGGGATGAATGGTACTTCTGCCTGTAGGCCAAAAAATGGCAGAGCGGGTCCATTTGTCAGAAGCTGGGAATCCCGGGTGGTAAGAATCCTCAGCCATACCAGGCTGTTGAGCGATAACAGCGCAAAAAGAAGCCCGGCCACCCGCGTAGCCATTTGACGAACGTATTTCAATCCATCGGACGGAGAAGTGGATTCAGGGAGTACGGCACCAAACAAGTTTGCCCCGGCCAGTTGAGAACTTTGCAGGCCTGTCGCGCCTGTAAGAATGGCGGCCTGAAGATTTGCCCGCTGAAACTGTGCTCCCAACAAATTGGCGTCTCGCAAGTCCGCCTGGAGAAGGCTTGCTCCCCGCAAATCGGCCATCATCAGATCCGCCCGGCGCAGATTCGTTTTGTTCAGCAGGGCATCGGGCAGCCGGGCGTCGATCAGCTCGGCATCTTCCAGATTCTCGCGCGAAAGGTCCGCCTGAATACCCTTGGCGCCAGCGGAGTCGAGCCAATCTCCGTGCTGTTCGAGAATCTCTGGAAGCCCTCGGCGGACAATAAGGGGAACGTGTGGTTTCTCCCCAGTCGATAATTGCGGATGTTCCGCAGAAATTTCCACGATTTGACCCCTGCAGGTGCGGTTAAGTAAAAGCAATAAGCACTCTGACCAGCCAATCGAATTAGTTTCGCGGCCGTGCGATCGTCAACTAGAGATCGAGTCGTGGATGCTTTTTGGACGCGACGGAACCTAATCGGATTGTGGCCCGAGTAATGGACTGGGGTAAATCCAGTCTAGACGGCGGCGAAGTCCTGAAGCAAGGCTGGGGCTGTGAACGATTGTCCGGTGCGTTAAGGTCCGAAAGGGCAGGGGTAGCCGTCCCTGCGGCTACTGTCCCTGGGGCTGGACGGGTGGAATGTTAGCTGGCGGAGCGTTAACCGGCGGAGCATTGACCGGCGGTTGTGGAAAACCTGGGCGGCCTCCCGGGAATCCCGGATTGGGTCCGGGTCCGCCGGGCGGTGCGGGGATTGGCGCACCGGGTGGCGGCGCGGCTCCGAACGGTGGCGTTGTCGGCTGGGCTGGCGGAGTAGCAGGTTCACCGCGTCCTGCGTAAATGGCTGGGAATTCGTGAGGCGGCAATCGCACGGCGCGGGGAGTCACAAGTATTAGCAGCTCCGTACGCTGCTTGTTCGAGGTGTCTTCGCTGGTTGCCAATCCGGCATCCGGTATCGAGGAAGTCCAGGGTAATCCGCTGACGGCAGTAGCTTCGTTGGACTGAATAAGTCCGGAGAGGATCGATGTTTCATTTTCGCGCAGGCGAACTGTTTGCTCGATCGAGCGATTGGACAGGATCGGTATGCCGTTGATGGAGGATCCCGCGAGGCTCTTGATGTCGAAGTTCATCTGGAGCGTTACTTCGTCATTGCCATGCAAACGGGGAGTGGCTTTGATTTTCAGTCCCAGGTCTTCGTACTGCGCCGAAGGATACGCGGTTTGGCCCGCGGTGGCACTGCTTAAGGCGGACTGCACGGTATTGAGCGTGACCGTCACCGAGTTCGAAGCTTGGTTCGCGGACACAAGGTCTATCGATCCGTTACCGATCAGATCGGCCGCCGCGACCGCCACTGGAGCATTCCCCGTGGGCAGAACGATGGGCGTTGTAAATGTTCCGTTGCCATTGCCGATCAGCACTTCGATATTGTTCGCTGTTTCATCGGCGACCGCGAGGTCCGTGTTTGAGCCTGTGAAATTTGCGGCAACAATCCCGACGGGACCGGCCCCGGTAGTGATAGCAGGCTGTGCCGTGAAAGCGCCATTGCCATTGCCCGTACCATTGCCCAACAAGATCGAAACAGTGCCATCGGTTTGATTGGTCACGGCAAGATCGGCGAATCCATCGCCGTTGAAGTCCGATGTAGCGACGCCAGCGGGACCGTTTCCCGTCGCAAACGTTGTTTGTGTGCCAAACGTACCGTTTTGTACGCCATTCGTTCCTTGGCCGAGCAGAATAGAGACCGTATTGTCGGCCTTGTTCGTAACCGCAAGACTTGTAAATCCACCGGTGTTGAAAATGCCGGTCGTGATAGCGGATGGCGATACACCCACTGGGTAATCGGTTTTCGCGCCAAAAGCTCCGTTTTGTACGCCGTTCACTTTGTCGCCGAGCAGGATCGATACCGTGCTGGAGGTCTTGCCGTCCCCCTGATTGACGACGGCGAGGTCAGGTTGTCCGTCGCCATCGAAATCCTGGGCAACGAGGGCAACTGGAACGCTTCCTGTTGGATATGCCACGGGTGTGGCGAACGTGCCGTTCCCATTTCCAAGCAGGATATACACGAGATTGTTGGCTGAGTCCGTGACGGCGATATCAATGTGGCCGTCCATGTTGAAATCACCCGTCACGACAGCCGAGGGCGCTGGTGCGGACGCGCCCGCAGGGAGGGGAATCGAAGTTTGTGTTTGAAATGCTCCGGCGCCTGCTCCCAACAATATCGAAATCGAACCGGCGGTTTCATTTGCGACAACCAAGTCGGGAATGCCATCTCCATTGAAATCCGCAATGGCCACACCGGACGGGCCGGTACCGGTAGGGTAATCCGTTCGCGGAAGCGATAACCCTGAGAGAAGCCCCGACGTGACCGCCGAGGTAAGCGCCGAGGGCGCTGAGTTCAAGTCCGAGGAAAGCAATCCGAGAGAAATCGGATAACGGTCTCCAACGAAAAACGTCGCAGGTTTTCCATCCTGGGCGCGGAGCAGAATTCTTTGAGCGCTCATCACGGCGCTGAGCGATTGGCTGAAATTTGCGGTGGCGCCCGGCACGCTGGCAATAAAGATCGTTTTGCCTCCTCCAAATGCAAGCAGCGGAAGCGCCGCGGAACTTATTCCGCTCGCGAGCGTCCCCAATCCGCCGATGCTTCCGAAGATGCTCTGTAACTCTTGAATCAATGTCCCGTTATTTTGGGCCGATTTGAGTTGTTGGATCACGCTTTGGCTAAGTGAAGTTACCGTTTCCGACGACGGCGGCGTAATTCCCAGTTGAAGCCCTGCGGAGCGGTCCAGTTCCAGGATCTCGATTTCCAGCATTAATTCGCCGCGCGGCTGCTCGATCTGTTCCAGAAGGGCCTGCGCGAGCGCGACATTTTGCTCGGTACTGCGTACCGTGAGAGTGTGCTCGGCAGTGTTCAGTTGGGTTCGCGAAATGCCGGTCATTTCTCGAACCATGCGCACGGTCTCGTTCATCTCATCGCTCGTGACCGACGCCGGAAGCAGAATCGTTTTTTCGATTTCGGGAGCGTAATCCTTTTCTTTTTGAGGACTGTCGTCCGTGACAAAAAGGGTGTGCTCGTCGACAACACGCGTGAATGTGTTTGTCTGGCGAGAAATCACCATCACCGCGGTGTCGAAGTCCACCATGGGAGCGCGGAAACGGATCGCGCGGTCATGCAGGTCTCCGTCAAAAACGACCGTCACGCCAAATTGGCGGCCAATCTCCTCGTAGGCGCCTCGTGTGGTGCCGCGATAATCGAAATCCAGCGCTCCGGGTTTGGGATGAAGGCGGGGTAAACCGGCCAGCCTGGTATTCTTATCGGGCACCGGCTTCACCGAATCGTCGGCAAGTTCCGACAAGCGCTCGCGAGCCACCGAGTAATTTGGATCGATGACTAGAGCTTGCGAGAGAATTGCACGCGCATCGGGAATGTTGCCTGCAAGCGCCCGGCGTTCGGCGGCTTCCACCATTCCCTGAACCATTTGAAATCGCGCATGCTCCTTGAGGATCGGATAATCCCGATCCGAAGGGGCGTAGGTGACGGCTTCGGAATAATCCGCGTAGGCTGCTTTCCAATCGCTTTTTTGTTCGGCGCGCCGCCCAGCCTCGCGCGCATTTAACGCGCGTTCCTCATCAGGCGCTGGAGCGTTCCTCACAATCGTGTTAGCTGTTGCCAGCCGTGAAGGTGGAGTTTCGCTTGAAGATTGAGGGCGTGCCGGCGTCGCAACCAGGAGCACCGCGAGAGCGATAGCTGCGACGCGTCTTGCGGCAGGGGCGAAGAGACCGCCAGGAAGGCGACACGCGAGATGCTGTCGAGCTATAAGATTCCTCAAGATCATGTAGATGCATATTCTACCGTTCGGGAAGTCGGAGGAGTTAAAATGTTGACCCTGGGTGACCGGGCGTGTACACTAGATGTGCCAGTTGTTAACGAGTTGCAACTAGCCATTTTCCCTGCGGGCTAGGAAAAGGATTTACTGCTTGCTCTCCTCATTTCTGATCGCGCTGCGCGAAGGCGTCGAGGCCGCGCTTGTCGTTGGCATTGTTCTGGTCTATCTGAACCGCACGGGCCGCGCCGCCTTGGTGCGCTGGGTGTGGGGCGGAGTTGCCGCGGCGGTGGTTTCCAGTCTTGCCGTCGCCATTGCGCTCGAGCGGTGGAACGTGAGCGAGGATGGATTCGAAGGTTTGATGCTTTTGGTCGCGGCGCTGTTTGTCGTGACCATGATTATCTGGATGAACCGTGTCGCGCGGCACTTGAAAACCAAAATCGAGCAACGC
>JBEKCU010000218.1:0-8037 GCA_050014735.1 Candidatus Acidiferrales bacterium
CTCGCCAGCAATAGCGAATCGCGCCGCTCCGTCGGAATATTCAAGCGAATTCCGGCGATTCGATGCTTCCTGATCCAGGAATCCCACAATCTCTGGGAAGCAGTATCTCCCGGCGCAGCGCTCCGTGGAACCTGGCTGATTTCATGCGCCAATAAGTCGAGCTCACCGACGTTGATCGGCTGCGTGAACAGGAGGGAACAAATACCGCTGCGCAAAAGTTCTTCCGCGAGACTCCGCAATTCTCCGCGCGGATCATGCAGCAATTCACTGGAGTTGGCCTCGTGTCGCGGTAACATCATTCCGTTCCGCTCGACAGCAAACACCAGTGGAGATTGTGAAGCAAGAACGATTCGAAGTTGTTGTTCCGCCGATGCCAGAATTTCTATCAACCTCGGATGATTTCGCTGGTACAGGCGCGCCGCTCCCAGCAACACGCGGAATTGCCGCAGAAAATTGATCGCCGCCGCATCGCCGCTCGCCACAGCCGGCCGCGCGGGTATTAATTCCGTGCGGGGATTTTCCTTCCGCCGCGACACGAACGGCGTCGCCGCGATCATCGGAACTTCTTCCGTCGGCTCTGGCTTCGGATTGGGGAATACCTTCATGTTGTATTAAGTTTCTCTAATCCGAGAGCGAATTTCTTTCATCGGCAGCCAAATGGCGAACTTCGCACACTCGATTCCGTCGAGGTCTATTTTCCCTGGTGGTCCTGGGCTCGGATTTGGCCCTAAGGTCGCTATGCCCAAAGTAAGAGCACGCCACCTGCCGCCAGCATGCTCTCCTAGGTCATTGAAATATAGGGAATTGCTACGGATTGGACGCCAATGAATAACCTCTCAGGCTGGGCGTGGGTAGAAAGTTGCCCGGCACGGAACCCAGTTCTATATCGGGAGGATACGTTGTATCTAACTTCGGTCGGCAACCGGGCTTGCCAGACTTAAAAACGCAGTTCGATGAAGCAGATTATTGTACGTCCAGGGTTTCCGTAATTTGCATCGTCTGGCCGGCCTGAACCTGGACTGTTCTTAGCGGACTCGAGGCCCCTCGAAGCTTCAATTGCACTTTGTGCTCTCCTTGTTGTATCTCAACGCGCGCAGGAGTGCGAAGTCCGGTTTCGGCATTGTCGATTACAATTCTGGCCCCGCGAGGTTGCGAGCGGATCCAAACCCAGCCAATGGAAGCCGGGACGGGTGGTATTTTCGAGTCCTCCTTGTATTCGACATCGTCGATGATTCGAACACCCGCGGGAACGGAGTGGAGAAGACTCAACAAATCGCGATGTTCAGCAAACGTCAACTGCCCGGAGAGCGTCAGTGCGTTCGTCGTTGCGTGCATGGTCACTTTATCCGCGAGCGCTGAGCCCTCAAGTTCGGACCGAAGCTTCGATTCGAACGCAGCCGGTGCGGGAGGTGGCGCCGGAGATGGCGCAGGTGACAGTGGAAGAGCCGCCGGCTTTTGAGGCGAAACGGGTTTTGAGAGGTTGGCGGCGACAGCGGATTGGAAGGGCTCAACTTGCTTCGCGGGAGGTGTTTGCGCAATCGACTGAGGAGTCGATGAACGAGGTGCGGAATTTTCCGCGTCGGATGGCGCTGTTACGGGTGAAGGCGCGGTGGATGGCGAGATGGCATCGGACCGGTTGTCGGTCTTGGTATCCAGCTTTGTATCTGGCGCGTCGGAGGTGAGTGCAGGTTCTGCAGGGACTGTTCGCAGTGCGGCAGCCGGTGGTACCGCGTTCTCGTGCGCGCGTTGCCACAAGTCAACCATGGGCGGGTAAATGCGGTATCCCGCATAACCGATGATCGCGAGTAAAATAACCGAAAGCATCAGCGTCAGACGCGTGTTCGAGGGTTGTTCTTCCGTGATGACCGTAGGAAACGAGCGAAGGTGTTTCGCCGTGTCATTTGGTCGCATGGCTTGAGGAGCGGCCGTCTCCCGGGTTGGTGTTGCGCTCGTGCGACCTGCCGCCGAAGCGGGTTGCGCGCTCACTGGAGCCATTCTTACTGTTTTTTCGGGGCTTACGACCTCTCGGTAGTTCTGCAACGCATCCAGCAATTCATGGCAGTTTTGATAGCGGAGGGCGGGATCTTTTGCCAGCGCACGCGCGATGACCGCCGAAAGTCCTGGATGAATCGACGAATCGAGCGAGCGCGGCGGGATAGGCTCTTCGTTAATGATTTTATAGATAACTGTGGTAATGTTCTGGCCAGGGAAAGGTTTTTCTCCTGTCATCAATTCATACAGAATAACGCCCAATGAAAAAATGTCCGATCGGCCGTCGACTGGTTTGCCCTTCACTTGTTCGGGCGACATGTAGGACGGTGTTCCGATCGCGTGCGCGGTCTGCGTCGTGCCAAATTGTAAAATCTTTGCCGTGCCGAAGTCGGTGATCTTCACCGTGTCGTCCGAGGTCAGAACCAGATTCGCGGGCTTGACGTCGCGGTGCACCACATTATGCTGGTGAGCGAAATCGAGCGCTGAGCAAACCTGCTCCATGAGCCTCATCACCCGGGGTAGGGGAAACGATTGGTTGGCATCGAGCAGCGCCTGCAGGCTGCGGCCCTCGACCATTTCCATGGTGATGTAGAACAGACCCTCTTCTTCGCCTGCATCGTAAATCACTACGATATTGGGATGGGTTAGCAATCCGGCGGCGCGCGCCTCGGTCTGGAAACGGCCTACCAACTCCTCCCGGGACATTCCTGTCCCGGCTTCGGAGAGATGCATCGTCTTTACGGCGACGTCGCGACCTATCACCGGATCGTGCGCGTGATACACCACACCCATGGCGCCGCGGCCCAATTCCTCGCGGAGTTCGTAACGCCCTGCCTTGGTTAGGGTGGACACGTCTTTTTTTGACACGCGGACGACTGAGTTAGCCCTCGACTACGAGGTACTGGCGCAGACTTTCACATGCTCATGAGTGCCGTCGCTGAGGCTATCATCGCCCCAGGGGAATCGTCAGCACGCTACACAGACTACATACAGAAGGTATCTGTGTGGAAGAATAGCGTCAACGGCGGCGAGGTACAGTATGTTCCGGGATAGCAACGGTAGAATGTTCTTAAGAGGCAGTCTTCGTAAGACATTCAAATAAAGATAGATGTGTGTTAGCGCAACGACTATATCATCAGTGGCCCGGTTTCATCCTCAATGCCCGATATGCTGCCGCCGCTGCCGGTGACGAAAGATAGTCCAGAAGGGCTTTGGCCGCTGCAGGGTCCTTCGCGTGCGAGGAGATGAACCCAACGAAATAAGCAGGGGGGCAAATTTCCGCCGGGAACTCACCCGCGATGTCGATACCCGGGTTGACCATTTCACTGACGAATCCCACTCCGTACTCGATCTCGCCCTTAGCAGTGCTTTCGAACCCTGCGGGACCGCTGGTGGCGAGCTTGATCTTAGGCTGCAACTGGTCGGCAATGCCGAGCTTCTTGATCATGGCTTCGAAGATCACAGCAGCGGCCCCTCCAACTGCGGGATCGGGATATGTGATCGACTTCGCCGCGAGCAAGGTGCGCTTCACTGCCTCCGGCGTCGAAAGATCGGGTTTCGGCATGCCCTTTTTCACGGCCACTCCCAACGCAACGCTAGCCAGAGGCGTCTGACTTGCGGGAACCAGATTTCCTGAAGCCAGCACATCGTCGAACGGCGGCTGCACGACCGCCACGTCAATAGCCTCACCCCGAATAACCTGCTGCCTGGTTTTGCCGCCGGAACCGAATGTCGATTTCACCTTGTAACCTGTTTTGGTTTCAAAGCCGGCGATGATCTGCTCGAGAGCGTCTCTGGCGCTGCCCGGCGCGATGAACGTGACTTCGGTTTGGGCGTGTGCACATAGTGAACTGGTGAGCGCCACGACAAGAATCCAGGTTGCCGAACGAAAATATTTCACGGTTTCCTCGGTGATTCGGCCAATCGCAAAGGCCTTAATCATAGCTGAAGTTGAGCCGGGCTTGTATCATGGCGCCCAAACGACATTTTAAACCTTGAGTCCGCCGAGACTTCCACAAAATTTTAGTAACTGACGGTTTGAAGATTGCACGCGGGCCCGATCGTCCAAACGGGCATAATCGCTCAGTGGGCCGGTTTCATCCTTGCCGCCTGGAAAGCCGGTGCCGCGGCGGGCGATGAGAGATAGTCCAGCAGCGCCCTGGCGGCTTTCGGATCTTTCGCATGAGCCGATATAAACCCAAACAGATAAGTCGGAGGGCAAATACTCGCGGGCAGTTCTCCCACGATATCGATTCCAGGGTCGCCCATTTCGCTGATGAACGTCAGGCCGACCTCGACCTCACCCTTGGCGGTCATTTCCATTGCTGCGGCGCCACCGGAAGCTAGCCTGATTTTCGGCTTCATTTGGTCCATGATCCCTAGCTTCTTCATCGTGTCCTCGAAATTGGCTCCAGCAGTTGCACCTGTCGCCGGGTCGGGATAGGTGATTGATTTTGCCGCAAGCAGCATTCGTTTCACCGCCTCAGGAGTCGATATATCGGGCTTCGGCATGCCCTTCTTCACTGCCACTGCCACCGCAACCGTGGCCAGTGGCGTCTGGCTTGAGGCGATCACATTGCCGGAGGTTACGACTTCCTCGAGCGGTTGCTGCACAACGGGCACATCGAACGCATCGCCGCGCGCGACCTGCTGCCGAGTGTTACGGCCGGAGCCGAATGTCGGCTTCACCTTGTAACTTGTTTTGCTTTCGAAACCGGGGATGATCTGAGTGATGGCCTCTCTTGCGCCTCCCGGCGCAATCAGAGTGATTTCAGTTTGGGCGCGAGCGCCGAGTGAACCGGCAAGTGCCAGAATAAGAATTTGGGCTGATGAAACAAAGTATTTCATGGTTTCCCCAATAAATCGCCCGCGAACTTTGCAAAGACGATTTATTCTGAATTTGAAACGTGGGCGACAAAGCTACAATCACCGACGGTCACTTTAATACATTGCCGCCCCAGAGCGCACTATATGTTTCATTTGCGACCTGTTTCCAGTGCGAAATGGCTTTAGGCCGGCTCGATGGCTAGTCTCAATCGCGGCTATACGGGTTACGCAAAAAAGTACTTGCGTAGCTTTCGCTAAGTTCCGCTTATGAATCGCATATTACCTCAGTGGGCGGACATCATGTTTGCCGCGTTATATGCGGGCGCTGCTGCCGGCGATGACAGATAGTCCAGGAGAGCCTTGGCGGCCGCCGGGTCCTTCGCGTCTGAGGATAGCAATCCGAACAAAAAGGTCGGAGCACAGATTCCAGGCGACAGCGCACCGACGATGGTTGTTCCAGGGTCGCGCATTTCGCTTCTGAAGGTTAAACCGATCTCAACCTCGCCCCTTGCAGTCATTTCCAGCGCAAGCGTGCCGGTCGGAACGACCCTAATTTTCGGCCGCATTTGCTCCATGATGCCAAGCTTTTTCATGGCGTCTTCGAAGGTGATCCCGGCAGCGGCTCCGGTCGCCGGGTCGGGATAGGCGATCGACTTTGCCGCAAGCAGCATCCGCCTCACCGCGTCAGGCGTCGAAATATCGGGAATTGGAGCGCCCTTCTTCACTGCTATTCCAACGGCGACCGATGCCAGAGGCGTCTTGCTGGCGACAACGACGTTGCCGGACGCGATCACTTCACCGAGCGGCTCCTGCAAGATCGAGACGTCGAACGCATCGCCTCTCGCCACTTGCTGCCGAATGTCGCGGCTGGTGCCGAATACCAGCTTCACCTTGTAGCCGGTCTTGCTTTCAAAACCAGGGATGATCTGCTGGATGACTTCCCGGGCGCTGCCTGACGTGATGAGAGTGACCTCGGTCTGGGCGCGTGCGCTCAATGAGCCGGCCAGAGCAAGGACGAAAAGCAAGACGGAGGAACGTAGATATTTCGTATTTTCTCTCAACGATTTCGCTCAATCCCGCGGCGTTGGCGCGAAGTCATCTCATAAATTCCTACAGGGAGTTTTTCCCCCCTGGGAGCAAAGCCATAGCATCGCGCCAATCGCGCGGAAGGATCCGGTGCGGTTTTCAGGGCGCCAGACCATCGGTCGATGTGGAACCCCGGGCGTTGCCCTATGGTATCGTTCGGCGCAGCTTTCAGCGCCGGGAGGTGTCGATTCGATCCCTTGAACATTGCGAGGCTTCACCCAATCTGAACGAAGGACGACGGTGGAGGGGCGGCCGGCTTCACCGTTTGCGGGCCGCGCCAGTTATCCACGACCGCGATTTGTTGGACGCAAGAAACGGTGCAGCGCGGGGCGCAGTGTTTTTTGGTGAAATATTCGCGGCGCAAATCTTCCGCCGTGTATTTTTCGAGCGGAATGCCGGGATAGCCGCGCTGCTGCGAGCACCAGTGCACCAGCCCATCCTCGCAGACGTAGAGATAGCGCGAGCCGGAGCGGCAGCGCCAGTCGTTCGTCTTGCCTTTGGCGATATTGTGCTGAAACCCATTGATCCGCGAAAATCCAGCCTTGCCCATGGACATAATCTCTTCGAAGATTTCGATTTCGCGCGGGCCCAGCGGTTTCAACTGTCCCTGGTCGTCGTGCAGGATGCCCACGGTGCTGGTGAAGCCAAGCTCCTGCGCGCGGCGCGCCACGGCCAGCGCATCTTCCGGATTTTTCACGCCGCTCCCCAGCACCGAATTGATGTTCACCTGAAACACGGCATGTTCGGCTAGCAACTTCAATTTCTGGTCGAGCACCTTCAGGCTTTTCTTGGAAACCTCGTCGGGCATCGCGTTATCGATGCTGATTTGCAGATATTCCAGGCCCGCTCGATTGAGCTGCTGGATGCGATCGGCAGTGAGCAAGTAGCCATTCGTGATCATGCCCGAGAGAATTCCGCGCTTGCGCATCCGGGCGATGATCCGATCCAGCTCTGGGTGCAGTAGCGGCTCGCCGCCGCTGATCGTGACGACCGCAGCGCCCATATCCGCCAGCCGGTCGATCCGCCGCAGCATTTCCTCGGTGTCCACCGGCTTCGAGAAATCGTCGAACTCATTGCAATATGTGCAGGCCAGATTGCAGCGCCGGATCGGGATGATATGCACCAGCAGCGGATGCCGCGTGGAGACAAGGCCCTTTACCACGCCGCGCAATTCGCGCATTCGCGTGCGCCAGGATCGCAATCGGCGGCGTGTTGTGGTGCTTACTGGCATCTCTAAACTATACAGGGATTTGCGGGAGTTTTGAACATGCCGAATATGAGGCGAATCTCAGGCAACGATCCAGCGTCGAAAATAAGCCGACGGATTGGGACCCGGAATGCGCAATGCACGAGCTTCCCATTGCATTGACATTCAGTGTGCCTCCGAAGATACTCTTGCCGATTGGTGTCGCGAGAACTTCACTGACACCGCGAGTCTGCGAATAGCGAACTGAGAAGCCGAAGTGAGGGCTCGATTGGGGAAGGGAATAATGCGGTCAACGACCCTCCTTTTGATTATCTTCGGATTCGTCGTATCCGGCAGCGCTCAGTCGAATGCGACGGGTTCGACAGTTTCTGGATACACGCGGCTCACAGACCCTCTCGAACAAGCCTTCACCGTCGAGGTGCCCACGGGTTGGCGCACGGCGGCCGGACTGGCGCGCCGGGCTGCCCTGCAGATCAATCCCTACGTCCGTTCGCTTTCTCCCGACAAGATGACGTATCTGATTGTCGGCGACCCCATTTTGCCGTCGTTTAGTCCGCCGAGTCAGATGGGCAACGCGATTGGGTACAGAGAAGGGAAGCTTTACGATACGGGACTTGGCGGGCTGGCTTTGGTGATGCACTATCTGCCGGGCGCGGAATTCGCACGTACCTATGGCGAGACCATGCTGCAGGGTTTGTGTCCTTCCCTGAAATTTTCCTCCGCGAGCGACCGTCCCGATCTGGCCCGCATAGCCTCGGCGGTGGCGCCAACGGTTATTCCCTCCCGTGTCGATGGGGGCGAGGCACGATTCACTTGCATGCATAACAAGCAGGAAATGGAAGTGCGGGTCAAAGCCGCGACGCGGATCACGAACGATAATTTAATGTGGGCAGTGATCCTGCTAGGCGGTTTTATCGCCCCTAAAG
>JBEKCU010000219.1:0-8027 GCA_050014735.1 Candidatus Acidiferrales bacterium
TCGGTTGGGTTAGTTGGCAAGCTACCCGGAGTGATGTTGCCCCGACCAGACGCCGTTACCCAGAGCCGCGTGGTCGACACGAGCAAGGGCTTGTACAAATCGGAGCCCCAGCCGGAGCCCAAGGACATCGAGCCGGACACACAGAAAATTCCTGAGTTCACAAAAGAAAAGACACCCCATTACATTTCGAAACCGTCCAAACTTTTCGAGGACAAGACGCCTCCGCCGACGAATGCCGTTCCGTATGGAGGCGGCGGCTCGCCCGCACTTCCCTACTCGTCCTTTGCAATGAACGGCGCGACACAGGGAGGCATGGGTTTTACTGGGCCCGGCGGCGGTGATTTTGCCGGAAGAAATCCCGCGTATGTGGATGCCGTTAGGAATCGCATCAGCAGCAACTGGCTGCAATCGACAGTGGACTCGTCCGTTCGATGGGCTCCGCGCGCGACGTTTTCGTTTCAGATTTTGCGCGATGGCACTGTCACGAACGTACAGATGACGCAGTCCAGCGGGAACCGCGCCGTGGACAACTCGGCGCTGCGTGCCATCCTGAGTTCGAGTCCAATGTCGGGGCTGCCATCGAATTATTCGGGCAATAGCGTGACGGTTGAATTCTGGTTTGAGTTTCGACGCTAGCAAGCATGAGGATGGTTGAATGATTAAAGATTTAATCTGCGGTGGAGGACAAACAAGGATGATTTATCTCCTTCGTGGAAAATCAGCAAGACAGCAATCTTTTCGCAGCCTTTGTCTATGGGTATCTGTATTCATCCTTGGTTTCTTTTCTCTGCTCTCCCCAGCGCCTGCGTCAGCGCAAGATTGGTTTCGTACCGGCACTGGGCTTGGCGTCTCGAAAGCTCGTGTCGCAGTGGCTGATTTCAGCCCCACGTCTCCAACCTCGCAGCCTCTGGCAACCGAATTCAGCGATGTAGTTCGTTCGGATCTTGATTACAGCGGCATCCTCGAACTTGTCAGCAAGAGCATGAATCCTCTGCAATCGCCAGGCACCCCTGCAGCTGTGGATTTCAAGGGATGGTCCGACGCTCCAGCCTCGGCCCAATTGCTTGCTTTCGGCAATATTTCCGCGAGCGGCAACTCCCTCGAAATTCAGGCATGGCTGAACGATGTGCGCAATTCTTCCCTTCCGCCGGTGATTGGCAAGGTCTATCGCGGCGAAGTTACCGACGCGCAAGTACGCACATTCGCACATCAGTTTGCCGATGAAATTATAGGTAAACTGTCCGGAGGACTGCCGGGCATCGCCAGCTCTCAGATCGCGTTTGTCAGCAATCGTAGCGGCAACAAGGAAATCTGGGTGATGGATTACGATGGCGAGAACCAGCACCAACTGACGCAACTTCATACGATTTCTCTTACGCCGCGCTGGTCCCCCGATGGCTTGCGTATCGCATTTACGTGCTACGCTCAGCCGGGGAGCAGCAGCGTGTTGACCGCGCAAATTTGTATCGAATCGATGGCCACCAACCGTCTGATATCATGGCCGCGATTCCGCGGAACGAACTCTTCGCCGGCATGGTCGCCGGACGGATCGCAGATCATGTTCATGTCGAGCATGTACGGCAATCCCGAATTATTCATGACGGACGCTTCAGGTGCCCGTCCGAAGCGTCTGACCTATTCGAATGGCGCGAACACATCTCCATCCTGGAATCCAAAAACCGGGCAACAGGTTGCGTTTGTCAGTGATCGCGGCGGCATCCCGCAGCTCTATATGATGAATGCGGACGGGTCGAACCAGGTCAAGGTCGATTTGGCCGACAAGGGCTACGTCATCGATCCTGCGTGGTCGCCCAACGGCCAGTTGCTCGCGTTCAGCTGGCGGCGCCCAAATGGAAACTACGACCTGTATGTGATGGAGATTGTGTCGCATGAATTGGTGGAACTGACGCGCGATGAAGCTCGCAACGAGCGCCCCAGTTGGGCGCCGGACGGGCGCCACCTCGTGTTCGAGTCCACCAGAACCGGAACGCGACAGATTTGGACCATGCTGGCTGACGGAACTGAAGCCAGGCAGTTGACCAAGCAGGGACAAAACGAATCTCCGAACTGGTCGCCGAAATAGTTATATATTCCGGCATACCAGACTGGGATGTTTTTTCAGAATGAAAAGGGATATGTTCCCATTTGCACTGAGTACATCTGCTCCGGTAAATTATCAAAGGAGGATTGAAGAAAAAGATGCGGATTCGCACGAACGCCAGGGCCCTGTTCAGCACCTTGCTCATTCTCGCCGCTCTGGGCGCAGCCTGTAAAAAGCCTGCCCCCCAAGCGCCACCCCCCCCACCACCCCCTGCAGTCGAGCCACCTGCACGACCGACGGTGAACCTGCAGGCAAATCCGACAATTTTCCAGAGAGGCGGTTCGACGACTTTGACATGGTCATCGACCAATGCAACCTCGCTGACTCTTTCTCCGGGAATCGGTAGCGTTACGGCACAGGGCACGCAAACCGTGTCACCGCAGGATTCGATTACTTACACGATTACCGCGACAGGACCCGGCGGCTCGGCCGATGCCAGCGTTCACATCTCGGTCACCGCGCCACCTCCGCCTCCCCCGCCGGCAGCGCCGCAGCCAACGGTTCAGGAGTTGTTCGATCGGAATGTAAAGGACGCCTACTTCGATTATGACAAGGCGGATATTCGAGCGGATGCCCGCGACGCCCTGTCGCAGACGGCTCAGTTCCTGCGCTCCTACCCGCAATTGAAGGTTGTCGTCGAAGGTCATTGCGACGAGCGCGGATCGACGGAGTACAATCTAGCTCTGGGCGATAGGCGTGCCGCAGCGGTCAAGCAGTTCCTGGTTTCGCTGGGCATTTCGGCCGATCTGATCGAAACGGTCAGCTACGGGAAAGAACGGCCGTTCTGTAGCGAATCGAACGAACAGTGCTGGCAGCAGAATCGCCGCGGGCACTTTATAGTGGGGAAATAGTTGGTTAACCCTGACGAGTC
The DNA here is from genome assembly GCA_050014735.1 of Candidatus Acidiferrales bacterium. Taxonomy (GTDB): domain Bacteria; phylum Acidobacteriota; class Terriglobia; order Acidiferrales; family UBA7541; genus Palsa-360. The sequence goes on from JBEKCU010000219.1 coordinate 2,973, forward strand.
CTGCCCGCCACTCACAATGGATGGCGGGCGGGCTCGCGGGACAAGAAACATTCATGAGGCGTCCCTGCCCTCGAAGGAGGAACACCTTGCATACTCGATGGGTACTATTTTTCGGCTCAGCAATGCTCGCTGGTGCGCTTGGAGGCGCACTGCTCGGCCCCGCCCCCGCTGGCGCCGTTGCACGAGAGATTATTGAACTCCAGACTGGCGTGAATCAATTGATTCAGGGCCAGCAGTCGATGCAAACGACGATCACGCAAAACGACGCGGTCGAGCGGACCTTGATTCAGCAATCGCTGGACTCGGTTACCAAGCTCGATGTCACAATGGCTGCGGTCCAAAAGAGTACGCAGGACTATTCGGCGGCTTCAGGCGCGCGGCTGGATACAATGGGAACACAAGTACAAGGCCTTTCGGATAACGTTGCCGATTTGCAAGCTCGCCTTGGCAAACTGGACCAGAAGCTTACCGACATTCAGAACACATTGCAGAATGTCGATTCGAAATTGGCCTCTCCGGCGCCACCAACCGCTGTCCCGTCGGCGAGTAGCGCTGCTCCGGGCCCCTCACTTCCCTCGACTCCGACGCTGTCTGCTCCGGCGGAGTCCGCCGCGCCTCCAGCATCGGCCGATGTGCTGTATTCGAACGGCTTGCGGGATATCAACGGCAAACACTACGATCTCGCTACCCAGGAATTTCAGGATTACCTGAAGTATTACGCGGATACGGACCTGGCGTCGAATGCTCAATTTTATTTGGGCGAGATTGCCTACTTTCAAAGCCAGTATCAACAGGCCCTGGATTCTTACAACAAAGTGATCGAAAATTATCCGAAGAGTTTCAAAACAGCCTCGGCACGAATGAGGAAGGGGTATTGCCTTGCCGAGCTTGGACAAAAAGCCGCCGCGATTCGCGAACTTCGCACCGTCGTCCGCCAATATCCGGGAACGGATGAGGCAAAGCGCTCCTCCGCAAAATTGAGAGAAATGGGCGCGACGGTGTAATTCCTTTGGATTCCGTTCCTCTGCTTTTCTCTGTGACCTCTGTGTCCTTCGTTCGTGGGCTCTGTGTTAAGCTTTTGCGTTAGCTTCGCCTCCGCGAAAACATCCAGCACAGAGGTCGCGGAGATCACAGGGAACACAGAGTAAACTTCTGCATTGTTTGCGCTGCGTGCGACGCCGTGCTATCTTCCTCGCGCAAATGGAGAAAAAGTATGTCCGTCAATAAAGTAATCCTAGTGGGACGTTTGGGCCGCGATCCGGAAACTCGGTACACGGGTGCAGGGCAGGCCGTATGCAATTTCTCGATTGCCACTGACGAAACGTTCAAAGACCGCTCGGGAGAGCGGCAGAAACGCACGGAATGGCATAAGATCGTTGTCTGGGCCAAGCAGGCCGAGATCGCCCAGCAATACCTGAAAAAGGGTTCACTCATCTATCTGGAAGGCCGCATCCAATCGCGAGAGTGGACGGACAAGGAAAATCAAAAGCGCACCAGCTTTGAAATTGTCGCTACTAATTTCCGCATGCTTGGTTCACGGTCTGACTCGCCGGGCGGTGGCGGCTCGCGCCCTTCCGCTCCCGCGGTGGATTTGGATCACGAAGCGCATGCGCCGATGGAGCACGAACCATCAGGCCCGGAAGTTACGGACGAAGACATTCCTTTTTAGGGGCGTTCCCAACCATGTAGCTGTGCGTTTACGGCTTTCTCTGGCAGACTCGTGCCTGTGCGGAATCTAAAGGTGGCAACGAACTCGCCCTTAAAGCGCCGGTATTGGAGCGGCAGCTTGCCCGTGCCAGCGAAACTGCTCCATTCATTTTGCTTCGTGCTTGTGAGTTTTATTTTCACCGCGAAATTGTCCGCGCAGGACTCCGCCACCAAAAGGCTCGTCGCGGAAGCGACTCGACTCCGGGAAACGAACAATTCACCCGACACAAATTTGCAGAAAGCAGCTACGGATCAGAGAAATCGCATTGCGGCCCTTAAAGATGCTCTTCGCGATTGGGTCGAAGCGCATCTTCCTAAATCGAAGGCTATTTTAGACGCCGGGTTCGCCACCCTGACGGATCGGCTTTATGCTGAGTTGTCGGGCGCCGGAGTGCTGCCTGCAACCACCAGGGCGGAGGAATATGGGTATGTCGGCCGATTGGACCTGTCGCGGCCTCCCGAGTTTCCCGAGGCTCTTTCGATCGTCGAAGGCATTACGACTCCCTGTGGCACTGCTGACTCTGTGTATGTGTACGACTACAGCGAAGGGCCCGAGCGGCGCATCCTCGATTCGCGAGGAGAAACCGACCGTGATGAAACTGTAAGCGGCGAATTCGTTTCGAGTAAAGACGTGTCCGGCAATCGGCTCTTTCTTGCATTACGCCACGCGGCCCAATGCGGATCTTCCTGGAACAGTTTATCCTACGCCATCTTCCGGTTAAGCCCTGGCGCGAACGCGGCTACCGCCATATTTTCGGGCGATCACGGTATATGGTCCGGCGCTGACGATGCCTACCACGTTCAATTGAAGCCCGACGAAATGTTAATCGAATTGCGGGACCGAAGCATTGATACGCACATTCGCAATCGCACTCATGTGCTGCGATATAGCGTCGGGCCGTCCGCGGTGGAACGCATCGATCCCATCGCTCTCCAACCCCAAGACTTTGTCGACGAATGGCTGACGCGTCCATGGACTGAAATGGCCTCACGATCGTCAGCCAAGGACCGCGACAAACTCGAAAAATGGCATAGCTTTTTGAGCGACGATTCCGATACGGCCGAAATCCGTGTCGTCCAGCCGTGCACCGATAAACAGGATGACTGGAAAATCGTTTTGACGATGGAGTGGGTTGCGGGGAAGAAAATACCCGAGTCATTCACTCTCTATTTTCGAGTTCACGAACTCGGAAAGTATCGATTTGAAATGGCTGCGGTCAGCTTTCATCCGCCGGATGGATGTCCGGGCGACACCCCGCCACTTTCGGGCAGCCCCTCGTTGTTCGAGACAAACCCACAAAATGGAGTAACCCAGACCAAAGAATCACAGAATTGAGACTTAACCAGGGGGCGGTTCTAGCGTCCCGCTATTCGTAGCGCAGCGCTTCAATGGGATCGAGCTGCGAAGCCTTGTGTGCGGGATAATATCCAAAGAAGATCCCCACCGCCGCTGAGAAAATCACCGCAGCGACGATGGCTTTGCCGGATATTAGCGTTGGCCACGACAGGAAATTGCTGATCAGGGCCGAACCTACAAGTCCGAATATGATTCCGATCGCCCCGCCCATCATACTGAGAGTTACCGCTTCGACTAGAAATTGACGCCGCACATCGTCCTCGGTGGCCCCAACCGCCATGCGAACGCCGATCTCGCGCGTGCGCTCGGTTACCGACACAAGCATGATGTTCATGATTCCGATTCCGCCCACCACCAACGAAACCGAGGCGATACCTCCGAGTAACAGAGTCATCACTCCCTGCGTCTGATCTGCCAGGTCCTCGATGTCCGCTTGTGTACGAATCAAAAAATCGTCGTCAGTTCCCGGCCGGAGGCGGTGCCGCTCGCGGAGCAAGCTCGTTATTGGAGCGACCGCCGCGATGGACGCTTGTTGAGATACTGCGGATGCGTTGATCGTCTGCAACCACGTTATGCCTTGGATCTTGCGCTGAACGGTCGTGTACGGCGCGAAAATCACATCGTCCTGATCCTGGCCCACATTGCTCTGCCCCTTCGATTCGAGCACCCCATCAACTCGGAATGGCAAGTTGCCAATTCGTATGGTTTTTCCAATCGGATCCTCATCGAGAAATAGAATTTTCGCTACTGTCGTTCCGATGACGCACACGTTCGCGGCAAGGTCAACTTCCTCATCGCTAAAGACTGAACCCGATTGCACAGGCCAAGTCCGGATATCGAAGTAGTTAGGAGTAGTACCCGTAACCCTCGTGTTCCAATTTTGATTTCCGTACACGACCTGCTGGCTATTTGCCAAGGATGGCGCGGCCTGCTTGATAAGAGGAATCTCTCGAAGGATGGCATTCATATCGTCAACGGTAAGGGTTTTCACACCGCCATATCCCTGCCGCACTCCGCCAGCCCGATTACTTCCCGCCGCGACGAACACAGCATTGGTTCCCATGGCTGCAATGCCTTGCTGCACTTTATAGTTTGCGCCCTGCCCGATGCTCACCACAGCGATCACGGCGCCTACGCCGATGATGATCCCCAGCATCGTCAGCGCCGACCGCATCTTATTCCTGGCCAGCGCTCGCAGGGCCAGTCGGAAAGTGTTCATGAAGTCCATGGTTTTCTCCAGGCAACCGACTGCGGACGATGGGGGTACGTTAAGTTACCGTGTCCGCCGACGCCATTTTTTCCTGTCGAGCAATATCTTCAGCATCTTCGGCGGCTTGCTCTTCCGCCGTGGGAAGCGTCTGAAGCACTTCCTGTGCAATAAAACGGTCCTTTACCAAGCCGTCCCGGCGCAATCTGCCGTCACGGAACTCAAGAGTGCGTTTTGCATACTGCGCAATATCCGGCTCGTGCGTGACCAGAACAATGGTTAGACCCTGTTCGGCATTCAGGGTCTGTAGGATGTCCATGATTTCGACTGAGGTCCGGCTATCCAGGTTTCCCGTAGGCTCGTCCGCAAGCAAGATCGATGGCCGGTTCACTAACCCGCGCGCAATCGCAACGCGCTGTTGCTGTCCTCCCGAGAGCTGAGATGGATGATGGCCAGAGCGCTCGGCGAGTCCCACCCGTGTCAGTGATTCCAGTGCCCGCCTCGTGCGCTCTTCGGGAGCAATTCCCGCATATACCGTCGGTAGCTCGACGTTTTCGAGCGCCGACGTGCGCGATAGCAAGTTGAATTGCTGAAATACGAATCCCAGTTTGCGATTGCGGATTCTTGCCAATTCTTTCTTTGACATCTGCGACACATCCACCCCATCCAGGTAATAGTGCCCCCGAGTAGGGCGGTCCAGACATCCCAGAATATTCATCACCGTGGACTTGCCGGAGCCGGACGGACCCATCACCGCCACAAATTCTCCCTCGTATATCTCGAG
>JBEKCU010000220.1:0-8017 GCA_050014735.1 Candidatus Acidiferrales bacterium
CGCGCGGCCAACTCGACCACGGTGGAGGGCTCAATCGAGCCCTCGAGATGGACATGAAGTTCCGCCTTTGGCAGAGCCGCGAAGAATTCCTCATCCGTTAGTGTAATCATCGAGTTGGTGTTCATCGTGTTGGAAGCGACAGCCGTCCCGCGTTCATCCGGTCCGATAACCGCCTACGACAGTTTAAAACCACGATGCGATGGCCTCGCCTTCCAAAAACTCACGATAGCCTCGCGATGTGCAGCCCGAGGGCTGTACGAGAAGTAAATCACAAGACCGGCGGTGAGCCAAACAACGAAACGCATCCAGTTTATACTCGGCCACCCGTGTGCGACAGTGCAAACGAAACCCATTACCTCGCAACTTCCCCTTGCGGACGCACTGCTCTCCGCTATGATGGCTTTTCGTTTTTCATCGTCCGTTTGGAAGTGGGTCGGTTTGGTATAGGTCAGGAAAGACAGATGCCCGCCCAAAAAGTGGGCAGCCTCTACGAAGGCAATCCCTGTCGTTACAAGGTAGTTTCGTAGAAGGCAGTTTTCCTTCAAACTGACCCACTGCCGGCTTTTTCGTCATTTTTTATTTGCGGAGATGAGTTTCCCTTGGCAACAAAGCCTAGTTCGCGTGGCCGCCTGATCACGACGCTAGGCGTCGGCTTCGGAATCGCGGTTGCCATTGGCAATACGATTGGCGCCGGGATCGTGCGTACGCCGGGCGAAATTGGGGCCCTGCTGCCCTCGACCTGGCTGTACTTCGCCGCGTGGGCCACGGGCGGAATCTATATGTCGCTCGGGGCGCTGCAGTTCGCCGAACTGGGCGCGATGTTGCCGCAAAGCGGTGGCCAGTACAATTTCGCGCGGGCCGCGCTGGGCGATTACGCCGGATTCATCGTTGGCTGGAGCGATTGGATCTCAACAGCGGGCAGTTTTGCCGCCGTCTCGATCGTGTTCGGCGAGTACACCAGCGACATGGTGCCGGCCGCGCATGGACATGTGCGGCCGCTGGCCGCCGGAGTCATTCTGCTGTTCGCGCTGTTGCAATGGAAAAGCATGCACGTGGGCAGCGGCGTGCAAAACTTCACTACTATTCTGAAAGCAGTGCTGTTTCTAGCCGTTGTCGTCGTCTGTTTCCTGCATCGTGCCACTCCGGTAACCGCGGTGGCATCGCGCGCCTCCGTCCCGGTGGGCTGGCCACTCTTCGTCTCGTTCATCCTGGCGCTGCAAGCGGTGATTTACACGTACGACGGGTGGTACGGCGTCGTGTACTTCGGCGGGGAAGTCCACAATCCTGGGAAAGAAATTCCGCGCGCGATTTTTGGCACCGTTATTTCCGTTCTCGCGATCTATTTTCTGGTGAACGCGGCGGTAGTGCACCTGGTCTCGGTTCGCGAGTTTGCCGGGAATGACTTCGCGATGGGAATTGCGGCGCGCCGCGTGCTGGGCTCAGCGGGTGATACCTTCATTCGCGTCGTGGTGGCCGTGGGCCTGTTGAGCAGCGTGAACGCAATGGAAATGGCCACGTCGCGGGCGCTGTACGCCATGAGCCGCGACGCGCTTTTCTTTCCGGTGTTCTCGCGCGTGAACAAGGGTGGGATTCCCGGGCCGGCGTTGTGGCTTTCAACCGCGGTAGGGCTGTGCTTCGCAATGTTCAGTTTTGAGCGGGTCGCGGCGATTCTTGCGTCGTTTTTCGTGGCCGATTACGCGCTGTCATTCGTCTCGCTGTTCATCCTGCGACGCCGCATTCCCGACATCGAACGTCCGCATCGCGCCTGGGGATATCCGTGGACGACGTCCATCGCTCTCGCGGCGTCAATCGTGTTTCTGGTGGGAGCGCTTGCGAGCGACCGCGAGAACACCCCCCTGACGTTCGTTGTGCTCGCTGCGAGTTACCCGGTGTACCGAGCACTCAAGTGGGCGTCACGGCGGAGCGCGGTGCGAGCAGAGGCACTGTAGGGATTGCAGTAGAACAGGCTTCAGCATGTTTGTTTTTGACTTTTGCCAACTCAACGAAAGTCAAAACAAAACAGGCTAAAGCCTGTTCCACTCAGTACTGGCAAGACGGAATCAGTGCCGCACGGGCCTTGATTAGTAATGATCTAGAAGCTTGAGTACCCTTGATAGATCCAAACGCCGAGAGTAGTTAGAAGTAGTACTCCCGATACCACGGAGAGAGCTATGATCGGGCCCTTTAAACGCGACATCCGCGCGATGATTGCCTGCTGTTCCTCATAGTAGTGTTGTTCCGAAGCCTCAATAAAGATTTGATCGTCTTCTTTTGTGGATAAAATTCCCCGATAAACCACGACTGCGATCAATACAACCGTGACGACTCCCCAAGAACTGGATAATAGCGTAAGAAGAAGTGACTTGACGTCGAGCATCGATTCCTCCCTCAGTGGACTGGAATAACCGGTGCTTCCCATTAAGCTATAATTCGCCAAAACTGGCAACAAAGTAAGCTAATGGTGTGTCGTGTCGGGCACCGTGAGCGGCCCCAGCAGAGAGCCCCCCGGGAGAATGGCGCAGCCGGGCGCGTGACGTTCTCTAATGGTTGGCGCGCTGCGGTCCTTGCACAAACCCAGGATCGGGACGTCAACGACACTTCTTTCTTAGGACACATTGAAATACTTGATGTGCGCTGTTTGCTGAACAGTCTCGTATGCTCATGGGCAACGTATCTTTAGGAATTAGCACTCAGCATCGGTGCAGGAGGTAACCTGAGATGACGCCCCAGGACGATCGGCGCAACTCTCCTCGATTTCAGCCCAGACCGGAAAACAGAGCGATTTATGGCGAAACCTCCGCCGCAATTCGCGACCTGAGCTTGGATGGCGTATTTGTTCTCGATCCCGATCCGCTCCCAGTCGGTTCGGAAGTCAGCTTCACGATTCGAGCCGGCTATTTAGAGATAATGCTCGACGGAATTGTCCGTCGCTCAATGGATCAGGAAGGGATGGGAATTCAATTTACGAATGTCTCCGCCGTTTCGAAACGACGACTGAGAATATATTTGGCAGGTCTGGTTTCCGCGCCCGGTCAACCGGTAAAAGACAAATCTCAAGAAAGCGTACTCATCAAGTGAAGCTCGTCGCAATGTAACTTCAGGCGAAGTTCAGGTTGGCGTAACGCTCCATCAGTTTTTTCGTGCCGTGATCGGAGAATCGCACGGTGAACTTGCGGTCGTCGCCATCGCCTTCGACCCCGATGATCGTCCCGGCCCCGTACGTCGCATGGCGTACGCGCTGGCCGATCAGCGGATTCGAAGACTTTTGTCCGAGGCGTGGTTTCGCGGTCGAGCGCGGTCTGGCGGGCGCCTCGCTGGTGGATCGTGCGGGAGAGGCGATGCGTCGCACGCGTCTCGTGAATTCTTCTTCGGAGTAGGAATACTCAGGGTCGGGTTCGTAACGCCGCGTTTCGCCTGCGTCCGCGAGGGATCCCTCGGCAGTGTCGATCAGTTCGGACGGAACTTCCTGCAAAAAGCGAGAGGGCATCGATCCGGTAAGCCGCTCGGAGCCGTACATTCGCCGGTACACTGCGCGAGTCAGCGTGAGCGTTTCCTTGGCGCGCGTCATTCCCACGTAGCAGAGGCGGCGCTCCTCTTCGAGTTCTTCGTTATCGTTTTGGCTGCGGCTATGCGGAAAAATACCTTCCTCCATGCCGGTGAGAAATACGTGATCGAATTCGAGGCCCTTGGCGCTGTGCAGAGTCATCAGGGTGATTAGCGCATCCTCGTCATAATTGTCGGCATCGCTGACCAGAGCGGCACGGTCCAGGAAGTCCGTCAGCGTTTCGCCACGCTCCGCACCCTCGGTCATGGCGTTGACCAGTTCGCGCAAGTTGTCGGCGCGCGCGATATCTTCGGCGGAATCGCGCTGCGCGAGCATGTCGAGATAGCCGCTGCGCGTCAGGATCGATTGGAGTAAATCCGCCGGGGCCCCAGTCAGAAATTCTAGCTGCAAGTCTTCAATTAATGTTCGGAAATCCTTCAGTGGAGCGATCGCGCGGCCCGCGGATGCCCCTTCCAGCATTTTCCCGATGGCCACCCACAGGGACGAGTCGCTACTGCGGGCGATGGCCGATAAGGAGTCCACCGTCGTTTTGCCAATGCCTCGCGGCGGCGTATTGATCACGCGCAACAGTGCGATATCGTCGTCCGGAAAAATGGCCAGGCGCGCGTAAGCCAGGGCGTCTTTCACTTCCGCGCGCTGGTAAAACGAGAAGCCTCCCAGCATCCGGTACCGCATGCCGCGCGCGCGCAAAGCTTCCTCAAAGGCGCGGGACTGCGAATTCGTGCGATACAAGATCGCAATGTGAACGGCAGGATCGTCGCCGTGAAGGAGACGAATGCGGTCCGCGACGTATTCGGCTTCCGCCTTCGAGTCGCGCGCCTCGAAAAATCCCAGGTTCGTCCCGGCCGCGCGTGTTGACTTCAGACTCTTACCCAGCCGCCGCTGATTGTTGGCGACGACGCCTCCCGCGGCATCTAGAATCTTTTGCGTCGAGCGATAATTTTCTTCCAGGCGCACCACGCGTGCTCCGGGATAATCTTCATCGAAGCGAAGAATGTTGCCGATGTCCGCGCCGCGCCAGCGGTAAATGGATTGATCCTCGTCGCCAACGACGCAAAGATTGCGCGATTCGCCCACCAGCAGCCGCAGTAAATCGTACTGCACGCGGTTCGTGTCCTGATATTCATCGACGTGGATGTAGCGGAAGCGGTTTTGCCACGAGGCGCGGGCTTCCGGAAATTCCTTCAACACCTGCACCGCGCGAAGCAGCAAATCATCGAAATCGAGAGCGCCCGCCTTGCGCAGAATTTTTTCGTACGCCTCGTAGACCTTCGAGGCTGTGATGCCCAGAGGATCGTTTCGCCGCGCGGCATCGCTGGCGACTTGAGCAGGAGTGAGGCCATGGTTCTTGGCGAAACTGATTCGTTCAAGCAGGCCGCGGACCTTTTCGCCGGGATCCTTGATATTGAGTTGCTCAAGAGCGAGCTTCACCACGGCCGTCTGATCGTCGGCATCGTAAATCTTGAAGTCGCGAGGCAGGCCCAGCCGTGGAGCTTCGCGGCGAAGCAGCCATGCGGAGAACGAGTGAAACGTGCCGATCCACGGATCGTCGAATGCCAGGCCCTTGCGCACCAGCAGATCGCGGACGCGCTCCTTCATTTGGGCGGCGGCCTTATTCGTGAACGTAACGGCGAGAATCGCGCTTCCGGGAACGCCCTTCTCGATCAGGTGCGCGATTCGATACGTAATCGCGCGCGTTTTGCCGGTACCGGCGCCCGCAAGTATCAGGACGGGGCCTTCGGTCGTTGTCGCAGCGTCGCGCTGCCCGGAATTCAGTTCTTCAAGGAGTGTCATGTTGGGGAGTTGGCCTGTTTGAAGTCAACATTCTAGCCGACGCGGAACGCTTCGGCAAATTCGATCCTGACGGAGGGTTCCATGCGAATTACTTGAATGGAGCAGCAGCGAGATCGATTTCAAAAAAGAACAAGGCCTTGTTATCCGCCATGAAGGCAAGATCCGGAATATAGAGATGAGATTGCCGAACCGCGTCAAAATTATGGTTCATGTCAAAAAAAAGAAAGCCGTGAGTGGTTGCGTGAGGCGGCAAAACGTCGGTCCCTAGAGCCACCGATCGCAGCGATGTGACCATCTCCTGCCAAGCCTTGCCCTTTCCCGAGTTTGAGGACGATCCCGGAAACGGAAACGGGCGCCGCGGAGAGGGGTTTGCATCGGCTTTGAGCAACGCGCGATCGGCAACGTCCTCGGCGGCGAGCGGCCCAAGGCGCTGGCGGTTCTCGCCGGGCATGGAAATAATCAGTTCGATCGTATCGATGTTCAGGCGAATCGGTCTGTCATTGTCGTTTCGGAAATACACATCGATGGCGGCGATGCCGGCATCGTATGGAGATTTCTTGCCAAAAGTACCTTTGTAGCGCGTGGCGGAAATGTAAGGATCCGCGCCGATGATCAGATCCTGATGAACATCACGCGCGGGCAGCCCCGACGGGTCCAGCTGTGCGCTTTGGGCAAACGCGCAGAGAGGAAACACCAGAAGTACAATCAGAATTCGCGAGAACATGGGTCGGTTTTCTATGATGCGGGTTCCCATTGCCGGGTTCGCCGGCAATCGATGCCAAAAATCGCTACGGGCGATTAAAGTCGACATTCGGTATCCCCCGAAGGCCGCTGCACCTATAATATCCGGTTTGCGGCAAGAGTGCCTGAATTACCGCTCGTGGTGGCGCCGGCGTCTCGCCGGAGGATTCTTTTCTTCCTCTCGGAAGGCAAAACCCGCCGACGAGACGCCAGCGCCACCACGAGCGTTCACGGCAATCAAGCTTGAAGGAACGTGAGTCGCTGGCGGCACTTTTAATCGCAAGCGAGGCTATTCGAGGGCGTTTGGCGTGTATTTTGTGTACAGTTTGCTAACGGCGGCAGGGATGGTCCTGCTCTCTCCGTATTTTGTGATTCGAGCGCTGCTACGCGGCAATGGCCTCGCCAACATTCCCGAACGGCTCGGATGGAAGTTTCCTTCCGAACTGCATGGAAGCGGCACGAAGGGGGAGTCGTTCTGGATTCACGCCGTATCCGTCGGAGAGGTCCTGGCCGCATTGCCCCTGGCGAAGCAACTCAAAGCGCGACACCCGCAACGCAGATTGAATGTCTCGACGACCACCGCGACCGGACAAAAGATTGCGCGCGAAAGAATGCCATTTGCCGACGCAATTTTTTATTTTCCGCTGGACTGGGCCGGGCCCGTGCGGCGCGCCCTGAAGGCCACCCAGGCATCGATCGTGATTGTCGTGGAAACGGAAATCTGGCCGAATTTTCTTCGGGAGTGCCGCCGGGCAGGCGTGCCCGTTATCTTTGTCAATGGCCGGTTGTCAGAGAAGTCTTTCCGCGGCTTCCGTCGCGCACTGGCTTACTCAGGAGGATTGCTGCGGAGTTTCCTTGAAAAAATATTGAACGATGCGGCGCTGTTTCTGATGCAAAGCGATGAGGATGCGGCTCGCTTGCTGGCACTTGGCGCTCCTGAAAAGCGCGTCATCGTAACAGGCAACCTAAAATATGACCTCATGGAGCCGCCGGAGAGCGCGCTCTCGGCGTGGCTGAAAATCGAACTGGCAAACAACAAGCGTAAGCCTGTCTTGATTGCAGGCAGCGTCATGGCCGATGAAGAGTCCGCGGTGCTACGTGCTTTCGCCCAAGTCGAGCAGGAATTTCCCGAGGCGTTGCTGATTCTTGCCCCTCGAAAGCCGGAACAGTTCGGCAATGCCGCGGCCATTGTTACGCAATCGGGACGAAAGGTGCTCCGGCGCAGCGATCTTACGCTCAATGGAACAGGCGGTCCGGCACTCGGGAAACCCGGTAGTGTTCTCTTGCTCGACAGCCTGGGTGAACTCGCCGGCATTTATAGGCTCGCCGACGCGGTATATGTCGGCGGATCGCTGGTTCCCAGCGGGGGCCATAATATCCTGGAGCCGGCCGCATTCAGCAAAGTTCCTATCCACGGTCCTTCGATGGAGAATTTTCGCGAAATGGCCTCGACATTCCTTGCGGCGAATGCCTCAATCCGCGTGACAAGCGGCGACGATCTAGGCGCCGCTTGGCGTGGTTTGCTCGTCGATACCGACCGTGCCTCGCGCATGGGTGCGTCCGCGCGTGCGGTTGTGGACCGAAATCGCGGCGCGACCCAACGCGTGCTTGCCCGCATCGAAGAAGTGATTGACGTGACACCGAGGCGAACATGAAACGTTCGGCGAAATGGCTTCGGTTGCTTTGGCCGCTGTCCGTCCTGTACTCCGCAGTTTCGCGGATGCGCGTCTGGTTTTACAAGCGCGGCATTTTCCATGCGCGGGAGTTGCCTGGAACTGTGATCAGCGTCGGCAACCTCACTGTCGGCGGCACAGGCAAGACCCCGATGGTGCTGTGCCTTGCGGAGCGGCTCGCCCTGGAAGGGAAGCGAGTTGCGATTCTGACCAGAGGTTACCGCGGGACCGCTGATGCAAGCAC
>JBEKCU010000221.1:0-8006 GCA_050014735.1 Candidatus Acidiferrales bacterium
GAGCAGCGAAGTCTAGTTCGGGATCGTGACCTGGCCCACGGCTTGAGACGATGTCAATATCAGTGAAAGAGCGGGCGAATAACGGTTTGAGGCGGGCGTCGCAATCCAATATGCAGCGATTGCCAGTGCGGATCACATCCGGGATAAGTCCAGCGAACATGATTTCGTCACCGACACCCTGCTCACCCCAGATCAGCAGACGCCCGGATGTCAGCTTTTCGCCTTTCCAGAGGGGTTGCGGAAAGGCTCGCGGAATTGAGTTGTGGGCTTTAGATTTCCAGCGCCACTCATAGTTCCGCCAGCCAGAAGCGAAATCACCGTTACAAAGTTGTGCTAGAGATTCGCTGAAACGGGCTTCGGCATCGTCTGGTTGGTACGCCAGGGCTTTCCTGTATCGCGCTTGCGCCTCATCCAAGTTGCCAAGCGCGTAGAATACATTGCCCAGGTTGTGGTGGGCCTCAACGAAGTCAGGCTTGAGTGCCAGAGCACGCGCATAACATAAGACAGCGTCATCCAGCTTGTCCTGAGCTTGGAGGGCGCTTCCCAGGTTGTAATGCGCTTCAGGATATTTCGGCTTGAGGCGCAGTGCGTGCTCATGTCTTTCCGCAGCCTCACCCAGCTTTCCTTGACCACGGAGGATATTGCCCAAGTTGCTGTGAGCCTCGGCGAAGTCAGGCTTAAGTGCCAGAGCACGCTCATAGCATGCCGCAGCTTCGGCAAGCTTGCCTTGCGCCCTGAGGACGTTACCCAGGTTGTAGCAGGCCTCGACGAATTCCGGCTTAAGGGCGAGAGCACGCTCATAACATGCCGCAGCTTCTACAAGCTTGCCTTGGGCCTCGAGGATGGTGCCCAGGTTGGAATGATAGAGGCCTTCCTTTTCATTGATAGCAATCGCCTTGCTAACCATCTCGACGGCGATGTCTTGACGCCCGCCCTGATATTCGATCATGCCGAGCAAATGCAGACTGTCCGCGTGATGGGCATTTATCGCAAGAATCTCACGATATTTCTGCGCAGCCTCAGTCAATTGCCCGGCCTGGTGGTGCCGAAAGGCGTTCGCAAGGATGTCTGGGATGACCCGAGCCAGTTCTTGCTTCAAAGTTCTATTCTGTTGCTTCGCGATGGGGGATGGATGGCGGTTCATAAACCCAATCAATCAAACGAACGCTGCCGTAGATACTTGAGACTGGCGTATCCGGCAGAGAATTTGGCCTCCCGCTTCGGCTCGTCCGATTCGATTAGAGCGTTATAAGAATCGAGTAGCTTCTACACAATTCCACGTGCAATCTGTGTTCCACAGCGGTACACGAAGGCAAAGGGTTCCCCCCCAGAAATTCGTGGTCTTGCCAACCGGTGCAAGATGTCTCTAGCTGGAAATGGAACGGTTCTGTCCCACATCATGGGAACGGCATACCGCGCCAGGCACGTCGAGAAGCGCTAAAATCATCTTCTAATCCGTAATGAGCCGAACCTCCCGCGAGGCTGTTTGCGTCCTAAGTGGAGCAGGAGTCTACCCGTTCGAGTTCTCTCTCCAAATTGGATAAACACAGTAAAAACAGCATCTGGCGACTCGACTTCTGTATACTGCGGACTGCAAAATAACGCCTACATCCGGAAAGCATTGTTAGACCTATGCGATGTTGAATTGGCTGCGAAGTTGTAGCCGTAGGGACGATTCGCCGCGTGATTTACAGATCGACGCCTTCGCGCGGGCTTGGCGGATTCAGACCATCACAAACATGAGGAGGAAGGTATGGCCGAAGCGGAACAAAGGCCGCGCAAGCTCACTTTGCATGACATTCGCGACGCAGCAGAGCGTTTAAAAAATTGGGGGCGCTGGGGCAAGGATGATGAAATCGGAACGCTCAATCACACGGAGCCCGCGGACATCGTCGCTGCCGCGCAGCTTGTGCGAAAAGGCAAAGTTATATCCCTGGCGCTTCCTTTTGACAGCAAAGGTCCGCAGGGCGGAAAGACCAAGTATCCGGCCCTCGGCCGTTTCAACCCTGTCCACTTGATGTTGCGCACGGGGACCGATGCGTTCTCGGGGGTGCTCGATAGCCGCAAAATTCGCAGTTCCGATGATATGGTGATCATGCCCACCCAATGCGGAACGCAATGGGACGGCCTCAGCCACATCTTTTATGGCGATCAAATGTGGAACGGATACGATTGCCGGAACGTGACTTCGGCGGGCGCGCAAAAGTGCGGCATCGAGAAGACTCGCGACAAAATGGTGGGCCGGGGCGTACTGCTGGATATTCCTCAAATGATCGGTCAGAACTGTCTGACGGATGGCTTCGCAATCACCAGCGAACTGCTAGAAGAAGCTCAGCGGCACTTTGGGGTCACGGTGAAGCGCGGAGATTACCTGCTGGTGCGCACCGGCCAAATGGAAGCACTGCGTGCGGCCGAAACATGGGACGGATATTCGGGCGGCGATGCTCCAGGCTTGGCGTTCGACACGCTGGACTGGTTGCAATCGAAACAGGTGGCGGCCATTGCCACGGACACATGGGGTGCCGAGGTTCGTCCTAACCCGACGGACGAAGCCAACCAACCCTGGCATTGGATCTCCATCCCGATTATGGGACTTACCGTGGGTGAGATCTTCGATCTCGCGGAGCTTTCAAAAGACTGCGCCGAAGATAAGCGGTACGAATTTATGTTCGTTGGGCCGGCTTTGCCGATCACGGGTGCGGTCGCTTCGCCGACGAATCCGTTGGCGATCAAGTAGCCGCCGGGGCCCACTCGTTTTGCACTTATCTCGAAAAGAGGAAATCTTCCATGAATGTGGATGAAAAGGGAAAGACTGCGACATCGCTGGCGGCGGGAGACGCGACCGCCAATCCGACACTCGCGCAAGCGTTGGCAAGCATGGTTCACGCGTACGGTGCGAAGTACATTTTTACGCTTACCGGCGCGCCCCAGGACGCACTGATCGACATGCAAAATCGCGAGAACGTGCAAGTCGTCTTGGGGCACAGCGAGCGTTCCGCCCTGGCGATGGCCGATGCCTATGCGCGCGTGACGGGCATGCCAACATTCTCCATCGTCCAGTACGGGCCGGGCGCCACGTACTTGCCGGCTTCGATCATTGACGCCTACTGGGCATCGAGCCCGTTGATTGCGCTGAGCGGCGTCATTCCTACGACCACTCGATACCGCTTCGAATATCAGGAAGTGGAACAGACTCCGATGTTTCCACCGATGACGAAGTGGGCGGGAGAGCTTCCTCAACCGGAACGAATCGACGACATCGTGCGCACGGCGGTGCGCGCAGCTGTAAGCGGGGTTCCCGGTCCCGTGTACGTCGGCATCCCGGCGAATTGGTTCAACAAGCGCCTCGCGACCAAACCCGATATCTATGCCGAACCGTCCTTCATGAAAGTATCGAGATTGCGGGTGGCTCCGCTCGCGTCGGATGTCGAGCGGGCCATCGCGCTTCTTTCGACAGCGGAGAAGCCGGTGTTGCTCGCGGGAGGCGGCGTAA
This sequence comes from Candidatus Acidiferrales bacterium, assembly GCA_050014735.1. Taxonomy (GTDB): domain Bacteria; phylum Acidobacteriota; class Terriglobia; order Acidiferrales; family UBA7541; genus Palsa-360. Next base: position 3,494 of record JBEKCU010000221.1, read on the forward strand.
TCTTGTCTGAGGCTTGGATGGAACTCACGGCGCTCGCGGAAACACTCGAGATTCCGGTCGTGACGTCCATGGCTGGAAAGGGAAGCATCGCCGATGTGCATCCGCTCTCGGTCGGCGCTTGCGGACGGTACTCTCGCAAAGTGGCGAATGCCGTTCTTGGCGACGCCGATTTCGTCCTAGCGGTGGGGACTAAGCTGAGCTCGATGGCCACGGACTACTTCAAATATCCGAGAAGGGACACGCGCATTGTCCATCTCGATCTCGATCCGGGCACGCTCGGACGAACGTATCGGGAAGAGTTGTCAATGATGGGCGATGCACGCACGGCCCTGGTCATGATGAAAGAAGCGGCTTTAGCTGCGAAAGTGAACGGCAGCGGCTGGACGCCTTGGACAAAGCAAGTACAGGGCCGGGTTGCGGCATGGTTGGTCGATCTTGAGCGCGAATCGCGCGAGCCCCTGCTGGATGGCAAACTCAATCCCTACCACGTCATGCGTTTGCTTGATCGATACGTCGCTGGGGATGACCTAGTTGTGGCCGATACCGGGTACATGGCGGCGTGGGCCGTGACCGTCCTGCAACAGAAGCAGGCGGGGCGAAATACCTTGCGCGCCGCAGGATCGCTCGGCTGGGCTTTCCCCGCGGCTTTCGGCGCAAAGCTTGCCGTTGGCGATAAGCGGCGGGTCATTGGACTTACGGGCGATGGGGGCCTCGGCTATCACATTGGCGATCTCGAAACGGCGCGCCGGCTCAAGATTCCGGTGATCCAGATCGTCATCAATAATTCCTCACTGGCGTTTGAATACCACGTTCAGAAATATGTAAACGAGGAAATGTGCCCCGAGGCGAGCGAGTTTGTGGACGTCTCATACAGCGATGTAGCCCGCGCGTATGGCTGTCATGGTGAAACGGTCACGGCTCCCGAGCAACTCATTCCCGCTCTTCGCCGGGCCGAGGAATCGGGCAAGCCGGCGATCGTCGATGTGATTGTTAGCAAGGAGCTTCCTCCGCCGGTGACAAGGTACGAAGCCGCGGGGCTGCGAAAGATTTAACCCTTCAGGGCCGATCCTTCAGGGAGACACGATGCTCGAGCATTTAGAGCGGCAGACCAAACTCACTGGGAATCAGATTCGCCTGCTTGCGGTGACGATCGTTTGCAACATGCTCGAGTTTTACGACGTGTTCCTCGTTGGATTCGTGCTTGCCTTCATTGCCGGACCTTGGAAGCTTACCTACGGCCAGTCGGCGATGCTCCTGCTGTCGTCTGGACTCGGCGGCATACTTGGCGCGGGAGTTTGGGGCTGGCTAGCCGACCGTATTGGCAGACGTAAAGTGTTGATCGCCACCGTGATCAATTTCTCGGTTGCCAGCGGCATAATGGCGTTCACGCCCGAGAATGGTTGGATCTTCCTCTCGGTGTTCCGCTTCTTCGTTGGTTTCGGCGCCGGCGGCCTGTACTGCGTGATTTTTCCCTTGGTTCAGGAATTCATGCCCAGTTCGAAACGTGGTCTCGTGGGCGGACTGGTGACCGCATCCATTCCGATCGGACTCGGACTCGGAGCTGTATTAGGCAGTCTCCTCGGGCCACATCTTGGATGGCGCGGACTGTTTGCGGTCGGCGGCCTTCCCGTGTTGATGATTATTCCCATTCGCGCGTGGGTGCCGGAATCGCCTCACTGGTTGATTCGGATGGGGCGATTTCCGGAGGCCCGAGAGTCCGTAGCCTGGGCGCTGCAAGCGGACATTGAGGATGTTCCACAGCCCGACATGAGCGTTGGAGCGCAGCAACCTGCGAAATGGAGAGAATTATTCCAATACCCTCGCAGCGTGGCCGTGTCGTGGATCGGCAATCTGGCCGCCCAGACGGGCATCTACGGACTTGCGCTTTGGGTGCCCACGCTATTCGTTCAGGTATTGAGAGTTTCACCGGCACGGGCGTCTTACCTGATGATTTATTGCAGTTTTAGCGCGTTTCTCGGGCGCGTCGTATTTTCGTATCTGTCCGATGGCCTCGGACGCAGACTGTCGGGCGGCTTATACGGTTTTGGATCTGCCGTGTTGGTGATTCTCTCGAGTTATCTCCGCAATGAATTTCTCGGAGCTCTCTCCGTGTTCTGGCTGATGCTTATCGTGGCGTATTTCTTTGCCGATGGAGGCTTCGCAATTGTCGGGCCCTACTCGGCGGAGGTCTGGCCTTCGCGTCTCCGCGCGAGTGGCATGGGAGCGGCCTACGGTTTCGGCGGAATCGGGAAAATTATCGGGCCGTTGGGATTGGCGCTGATTGTCGGTTCGTCGAACATTGTGAAACCCGAGGCCTCGGCCGGCAAGATAGTCCCTGCGTTTCTGTACCTGGGCGGCTGGTATGCCGTGGCGGGGATCGTCTACGGATTTTTCGGCATGGAGACGCGCGGACGCACCATCGAACAGATCGATGAGGAACTGGAAGGATCGCGGCGGAATGCGAACTAAGAATCCATGCAGGGTTCGGCTGCAGCTTGATAACACTTCGACGCATTCAATGATGCGCGACCCTCGGCAGGATGGATTTTCCCTCTCCCGCCGCAAGCGCCGCGACCTGGGCCGTCCACCGGCAACTCGGTGTACAATAGCGGAGTTGAAGTTTTCCTGAAATCAAATCATGAATGAGGGTGCAACATGAAACGGCCATTCGTGTTTTGGGCAGGCCTATTTTCGATGCTTGTCGCGGGTCCCGGTTTGCTTGCGCTCGACCAGATTTCCGGTGCGATGAAGCAAATCCTCGATCACCGGGGCGACGATTTTGCTTCGATCCGCAAGGACCCGCAGGGCAGCGGAGATGAAACGGTTTATTCCTCCACAGTGCTGGTGCCGGGAGCGATGAAATGCTACGTCGCGCTTACCGCAAAACCGCACTATTCAAACGACTGCGGCGTTCTCGAGACTAAGAATCACGCCGTCCTTTCGGCCAAGTACAAGAATTACGTGAAAGCGCTCCATGAGGCTTCCCCAGCCTCATGGGCGACTTGGACGAAATCCACTACTAAACCTGCCGGTGAATATACGTTCACGGGACCCGACAAGGAGCATCCGGCCGCCGCCGTACACTGGGCTCTGGAAGGCATGAATATGGACTGGTACGATCTTTCCGTCACGTTCTACGCGGAAGGATACCCTGCGGAGAACGAACGATAGATAGATGAAAGCGACGCGGGCGGATTGAAAAGCGCCGCTCTGCCGCTTATCAAGACGACTTCGGCTTCACCATCTTCTTAGCCATGAAAAGGAGCAGCCGCCGGTCAGCCTCATCGGCCTTGCCGAGTAGTTGGCGGAACTTCTCCAATGTGCGCGCGTCCTTGCCCGAATCGCCCCATGACATGGAGGCTGACATCCTTCGCTTCGGAAGATCTGCGCCCTTGGGAGGCTCTTCGCCGTCATAGAAGAGTTGATACATGGGAACTTCGAGAGCCCGCGCGAATTTCTCGAGCGTCTCAACCGCGGGCACCGTATGGCCGTTTTCGACGCGCGAGATATAACAGCGAAGCAACCCCGTCCGCTTTTCAATTTCACCTTGAGAGAATTTTTTTTGTTCGCGTAGAATGCGCAATCGGTCGCCGATAATCATAGTCGCTCAGACCTCCGTCACGGAAAAGATGAAGTAATGAATCTAGTTCGAAGTCATCCCATAACTGGAAGCGAACCAAACTGAACAGGGCCTCGGGGGCAAAGGTCCTTGTCTCGACGCCTCTGAATTCCGCGGTTCAAGCGGCGAGCCGGAAGACTACTTACGAGGTCGCTCCTAATTTACAGCCAGCCGAGACTGTGCAAAACTAAGGATACATCGAATGCGAATAGCACTACAATACCTTCACATCGATATTATAGATTTCGTCAGAGATACCGAATTAAACAGAAGTAGTCTGCGTGCAGCCGCGAAAGCGCGCGGCTATTGACCATCATCTCGTGCAACCACCTTCGGGTCGGCGCCAGAAATGCCTTCGTTTCCGATGAATCACAGAGGGCCCGCGCGATTGGCAAACCGCAATGATGCCTCCAAAAGGGAACTAATGCAGCAGCCCGTATACGTCGAGTTCAGTCTGCGTTCCGACGTACACCTTGCCATTGGCCACCGTCGGGACGGTAAATTTTACGGCGGGGCCCGCCGTATCTCGCGAGGCTACCATAGCGCTGTCGTAGATCTCGTTCGAAAGGTTATTCGGATCGAACGCGCGCAGGATCGCCGGGGCGTTTGACGGAGTGCCGCTCGAGTCAATCACCCAAAGAATCGCGTTGCTTGTTCCATTCGAGGAAATAACAGGTGTCGCTCCTTGCGGGCCTAAGGGCGTCGGGGACTGGGAGGTAGGAGATGACGAAAGGGTTCCTCCGGTCATGGAAAAGGACAGCAGATTTCCATTCGCTGGAGCGACGTAGACGTAATTGTTCCAGAACAAGGGCGTGCTGAGAATAGGGTTGACATTGGGAACGGTCACAGTCTGCACGCCTGACAGTGAATCCGGACAATTGAATTTTCCAAGAT
>JBEKCU010000222.1:0-7939 GCA_050014735.1 Candidatus Acidiferrales bacterium
CCGCATCGCGTGAAATGTAAAGTCCGTTATGGGCAATCGAAATCATGGTGTTTTCATTGGCAGGGTCCACGTCCAGGGAAACGGCGCCGCCTGACGTTAGCGGTAAGTCGTGCCATGACCACGAAATTCCACCATCCGCTGAAAAGACGAGCCCCCGGAGTGAAACCACCCATAACCGGTCTCCATCCGGCGAAACCCGAACCGACTGCACCGGAAGCGTTGTGAGAGGTCCGAGCGGCCTCGGATTCCATGTCGAACCGCGATCGGCGGACACCAGCAAGCCTATATCGGTGGCGGCATACCAGGCATTCGCGCTGAAGGCCATATCGGTGACGATTTGCTGCAGCGGCCTTGAAGAATTTTTTGATTTGCTGCTCGGGGAAGACTTGCGGTTCCCCGAAGATATGCGCAAGCCGCGATCCGCGGCCGCCACGGCGTTTGCAGCCTCGCCGGTCACCGATCCGGCACGCTGCCAGGTCTTAGTTTGCGCGTCATAACGCATGAGCCCGCCGTGGGCGAGAGAAGCCCACCATCCGTCGGGCGAAGCATAGACGTGCAACAACTGCTCGGTGTGCAAGCCCGGTCCCAAAGGCGCCCATGACGAGCCGTCATCGTCGGTTGCCAAAATAGGTTCGGGGGCGTGGGCCAGCACGGCCAGAACGCGACCGGGACGCGCTTCGTCCCGCGCGAGGGCAATAATCTGGCGGTGAAAGAAACCATCGTTCGCCTCTTCAAAATGTTCCCCGCCATCTCCGCTCGATAAAATTCCCAGTTGCTCGGTGCCAATTAGGACACGCCCAGGCTGGCCACCGGTAACGACGACCGCGTTTACCACCCATGACTGGGGGGTGGATCGCCGCCACGTCATTCCTCCGTCCGAGGTCTTCCACAGTCCCTCGGAGGTTGCCGCGTAGACCCTCGCAGGGTCCTTCGGGTCCTGCGCGATGGCATAGGTTCGGCGAGCAGTGTATGGGATGCCCTGGATCTTCCTCCACTGGCCGGCGCCATTGTCACTGCGGTAGATGCCCGAACAGGCGCTGGCATAGAGCCGCCCCGGCTTCGATCCGTCGATCAGCAGGCTCATAACGTCTGAATCGTCGATCATTCCTTCATGGATGGGCCGCCAGTTGCGGCCTCCATCGGTTGTCTTCCATGGCAAGTGAAATGTCCCGGCATAAATCGTCAGGGGATCGTGCGGATCGATGGCGAGCGAATCGAAGTTGCGAAGTTCCTCGTCGTGTTCGGGAGATATGCGTTCCCACGACTTCGAACCGTCGATCGAGCGGTATGCGCCATCCAATGTCCCGGCTACGAGCACGTTCGGGTCGGAGGGCGCCGTGACCAGTGCGCGAACCGCGTGTCCGGCAAGCCCCGCGTCGCTCCAGGTTCGCCCGCCGTCACTACTCCGAAATACGCCTCCGTCCACTGTGGAGTCCCGTGTCCACGCAGAAGCCAATAAAACATTAGTGTCTCTGGGATCGGCCACAATGGCGGTGATCACTGCGTCCAGGCGGGCGCTGACCCGGCCTAGCAAATTCCAATGAACGCCCGAATCTTCGGAACCAAAAATATGGCCATCCGCAGTGCCTAGAAAAATCCGGCCCGGCCGTGAAGGATCCGCAGCGAGCGAACGAACGTCTCCGCCGGGAGGCCCAAGCGGCCTCCAATTTTGCGCTCGCGCGACTGTAGAGGCGAGCAAAGCGAACGCGAGAATGAGGCACTTACGCATTGCTGAATTTTGACGTTCGACGCGCATTAGATACATCTTATATTCTACAGGCGATGATTGCCATTTCCGGCAACGAGTTTTAGCCAGGCATCCGAAAATGGGATAACAGATTCCTAATTCTTCAAGAATGACACGGATCCCCCCGCTCGTCTCTCGATGTGTACGTACGCAAAGCTACAATAGCGCTTACGTTTAGAATAGTACCCCCGTACCACGCGTCCGGCTCAAGTCTCAGGCTAAAACTGCTCATGCGAATTCGAGCGCCTGCAATAGGGCAGGAGCCGGGTTCGAAATCCCGAGGGGTAGCTTCCCTCTCAACTTAAAGGTGGAAATTTCATGAACGCACTCAAAAAGGCATGGATCGTCATGAGCGCATTGACACTTACGCTCGTTTTGGCGCAGGCCTCGCAAGCGCAGGCGATAAATTCCAACCAAGCGACCGTCAATCTGAATGCAGTCCTGGCCGAATCGCTGACAGTTTCCGCAAGCCCGGCGACGGTAAATTTTACACTCGCAGCCAGCGGAACCTCAAACGGCAGCGCCCCCGTCGCGATTACGACCACTTGGGCATTAGGGAAGACTCGCACCAGCGTGAAGGTGTATGCCTACTTCACTGGGACGACGGCTTTGAGCGATGGCGCTGGTGACATCATTCCTACATCATCCGTTTTGGGAAGCATCAATTCGGGCGCGTATGCCCCGTTTACCGGCGGCGCCGCCACTTTTAACGTGAATAGCTTGCTAGTCCTCTCTCAGACAATCGGTGCGGCGGGAACATTCAATTCCTCCCACAGCGATAACGTCGCGCTCCAGATCAACACGACCGGCTTGGCTCTGCCAGCGGCAACGTACACCGGGACGCTCAATGTCCAGGCGCAGGCCCTGTAAACGAAGCGGTTCGAAAGAACCCATTTGCGAACTTGCAGCCCAGTCCAGCGATTCAATCACGCACCAAGCGGCAGACATTCATGTAGCTATTGTCTGCCGCTTCAAGCCGATCGGCCATGCCCTCGCGCTGGGGTGGGTGAAGAGGCGTAGTAAAGATGGAGTTCCGCTTCGAAAGAAAATGTGGGACACGAAGGACAGTGGTTTGAGCTCTTATCCGGCTAGAGAAGAACGGCACACAAAGCCTCGGGGGAACTGGAGACCTGCAATTGCGTTGTTCTTCGCGATTCTTAGCTTGTTCCCTTCAAGGGCTTTTGCACAGCTGAATTCAAAAACCGCTGCGGTGTCGCTCAACGCCGCGCTAAGCAGTTCCATTACCGTGACGGCATCGCCAGGCCTGGTGAATTTCAACCTCCCTCCCAGCGGCGTCGCGAATGGAAGCGTACCCGTGAGTATCACGACGAGCTGGGTGCTGCCTGTGCTGTTCGGCCAGGTGACGGAATATGCCTATTTTGCAAGCCCCGCCTCGGCACTGGCGGATGGCGCTGGAGACAACATTCCTTCGGCGAATGTGTCAGGAAGCTTCGATGGAGGGGCGTTCAGTGCATTTGCAGGCACGAGCCCTTTCGCTGCCGGGAGCAGCATGACGCTTTTCAATCAGTTCGTGCTTATTCTTCTGAATAGTTCGGCGACGCGCACCGATACGCTCAACCTGAGGATCGATACTACTGGTTTGGGTCTCCCAGCGGCCACGTATACCGGCGTCTTGCATATCCAGGCACAGGCGATTTAGAGCGCGGCTGGAAGCAGGCGAATCGATTGCGGATGTGAAAATTAGAGTTGGGAGAAGCCATGAAACGAATGGTTCTGGCGGTAGCCTGGTTGGTATTGTCCGCGCCGCTGGCGCGGGCGCAAACGATATCTCCTGTAATTGTCGAATACACAGATAAAGCCGACGGCCGTTTTCAGCTTTACAACGACGCGGAGATTCCGCTTACGGTCGTACTTGAACCGCACAGCTTTTCCGTGGATTCCGAGGGCAAAGCAACTTTCCGCAAACTCGATCCCGGGATGCACGTTCAGCTTTCCACGACGAGCTTCCGGCTGGCGCCCAAGCAAACCTACTATGTCTTTTACAAGGCCACCACGGAGACGTATCCGAACTGGTTCTGCATCTATGCAACCGTAACCGGCCCCACAACATCGACGGGGCTGAAACTCGCGCTCGAGTTGCCGCATACCGTCTATCTGACCGGCCGCAAGCCTCTCGATCAGTCGCAAGTTTCCTGGAACCGCGCGGAAATTGCCGTCTCTGGTGAGAAACGACAGGTCACCGCCGAAATCGAGAATCATGGGGCGGAATTCAGCCGCGTTCAGGAAGTGGAAATCGTATCCTCAGCAGGCAAGCAATCATTCGCGGGCTTCCCTCTGTTCCCCGGCCAGCGCCGCAACATTGAACTGGATTGGGACCAGCCGGGGATTCCTCAGCACATCGTATTGAAGTTTCAACATTTCAAGGTCGAATCCAGTCTCAAGGATCCCACCGTGCGGCAATGAAGGTGCTGGCGCCACTGCCGAACCGTGTTGCAAACGGTGTTGCGCGCGCTTTTCCAAACTCCTTACGGCTGATATTCGTCGCTCTCGTCGCTCTCGTCTATTCCCATCCGGCAGCGGGACAGATATTCCAATTGACGGGAGGGTCTTCGTCCCTGATGAACGCGGAAGGCGGATCGGTCGAGGTCCATGCGGCAAATTATACGGGGCGAATCGATTTGGGCTACCTCGACGGGCCAAGTCTGGGATTCTATTTTTCGCGGCCATATAAGGACTCACAAATCGGCGCGGGCGATCAGCAAATCCCATTTCTGCTGCCCACTGACTTATTCGACCGCTCATTTTATTTTCTGGGGCGGGGAATGAGCCTCACCCGAAATGTGGATGGCCGCCTGTTCGTTTTTGCAGGAACTACATCGGACGGATATTCGGCGCCTTTTCTGAACATTGCCCGCACCGATACGCCGGCCGGCGCGATCTTCTACGATCGACAACTCTCTCCATCGATCCGCTTCTTCTCGCGCAACATGTTTTCCGAGCGGCAAACTTCAATCCAGGCGATCGAGTGGGCCGCGCGCAAGGATATCAAGATGGCACTTTCCGCCGGCGTGGGCAATGACCAGCCTTACGGGGCTTCGAGTTTCACAATCAGCAAGCGCTGGGTGTCCCTCGATGCCAGCTACGCCCGCTCGGGGGATGCTTTTCGCCGGGTCCTGGTGTCAACGCCGCAGCTTGCGGAGAATGACCGCGAGAATATCCGGCTCGAACTCAAGCCATTTTCCAACTTTCGAATCGTAATCAATCGAAATAATTATCTCGCGACTTTTTCCCCCAATGTCGTCCAGCGCGCGATGGTCCAGGGCTTGGGTGCGGGAGCGGGTGTCGTGGGATTTCAGCTGTACAGTTCCTATTTTCAGTCCTCAACGCAATCCGGGAATTCCTCCGCCCTGGCGCTTGGCGTTCGGCGATCGTTAACGCGCCATTTCGAGGCCGGGACGGATTTCCTTCGCAGCGGCTATTCAAAAGGTGTGCCGGCCCACTCGACGGTGGGCACCTTGCGTGAAATTTTGAATTCGCGATTCAGCCTCACTCAAACGATCACGCATAATAGCGGCCAGACAAACGTCGCGTTCGGCGGCAGCTTTCTTTCAAACCTTGTAGCCGTTAGCGTGGACTATCAAACCGTGTTTCTTCCTTTCGCGCAGAGCAGCTCTGGACAATTCAAGCAGGTGATTGTGCTGGGATTGCACTTTCAGCTTCCACACGGACTGCAACTGAACGCGTCAACCAACGTCACGCCTCTTGGCCAGGTTCGGTATACGGCGTATGCCTCCACCTATGCGTATCACGGGTTAGGAACGGACTCTCCGGGCGCAAGCTATTCCGGCGCATTTTTTCATAACGTCGTGCGCGGACGTGTTCTCGATCCGCAGGGACAACCGATTGCCGGCGCAGCCCTGTGGATCGGTGAGGATCTCGCAGTTTCCGATTCGGATGGAGAATTCCTGGTCAGAGTTAAGAAAGCAGGGGAAATGAATCTGAAAGTCGCGTTCGACGAATTCACCGCTCCTGGGAATTATGTCGTTGTCCAGTCGCCGGAAACCGTCAGAGCAGCGAGCGAAGATTCGTCTCAGGAGTATGAGATTGTCTTGAGGCGCGTCGCCAACGCGCCGCCTCCTGCATCACCCGCCAAGAACTCACCCGGGCAGCCCGTCAAACCAGACCAGGCAGCGAATTGAACAAGATATTGTTCGTTCCGCTGTGTGGGGGGGGGCACGTCACGCCGAGCCCGCCCGATCCATCGGCATAGGTCTTTGTCAGCCCCAAAACTCTGAATTTGCGTGGATTGATGCCGGGACAGAATTTAAGTAGAACAGGCTCCAGACTGTTTGGGTTTGGATCGAACGAATTCAAAACCAAACAGTCCAAAGCCTGTTCTACCAGGAGCCGAAATGCGCTAGTACGTCGCGCCCTCGGGAACCCAGATGATGTCGATTCGACGGTTGTTGGTCGCGCCAGCCTGACCGCTGCCGGTGCGAGTGGTGATCCGCGAAGCATCGATGCCCTTTTCGCCTAGGTATTTCACGGCGTTGGTGCCTCGATCTCCCGAGATCTTATCGGGCCTGCGCTCCTTGGGATCGGAGTAACCGATGATGACGGCGGTGGCGCGTGGCTCGTTTTGCAGCCGCAGGGCCACGTCATCGAGGATGCGCTTGCAAACGTTATCGACCCGCGTGCTTAGAGGCTTGCCGAAGGCGCACTCGTTGATCTTGCTCGCTTGTGGCGGCGGTGGCACGGGCTTCACTTCGACAGTCACTGAAGCGTCCGCGGCTCCTCCGCGGCCATCGTCCACTCGAGTCGTAATCGTATAGGTTCCAGGGGCTAGTCCGGTCGTGTCAAAGACTCCTCTTGGACCGTTGCCTGTGATTTGCCCGGCGTTCGCTCGCCAGGTATACGTAAGCGGATCGCCATCCGGATCGCTGGCAACACAAGTGATGTTCGAGCGCTCACCCGCGAAGACCGACGACGGATTCGCAGTGCAGCTAATCGTGGGAGGATGATTCGGCTTCTGTTCGACGCGGACATCCGAACTGCAGCTTGCCGATCCCCCGCGGCCATCGTCCACTTTTACCGTTATGGTGTACGTGTCCACAGCTGTTCCATTCGAGAGCCAGCGAACCAGCGAACCGGTGCCGTCAACGCGGCCGCCAGTGGATGACCATGTATATGTTAGAGGATCGTTGTCAGGGTCGGACGCCGTTGCGGTCACAGTCACCATGTCGCCTGAACCCACGTAAATCATGCTCTTATCTGTTGAGCACGATACCGTGGGTGGGTGATTTATCGGTGGCGCCTTTACCGGCCAATATGCGGTACCGAACTTAATGACAAATCCATTGCGATCGTTCAGATTCTTCAGATTCAACATGTACCTGTACCCGGCATCGAACGCGACGTTCTTCCAGGGATAGACTCTCACTCCCCAAACCCCGTCCACTGGATCGCGCGCGCCAAACGTCGTGTCGGGCGTGCCGCCGTTGAATACCGTGGCTGTGTACTCCATCATCGGCTGAATGCGGCTTTCCGGAAGAAAGATAAAGCCTGTTCCGGTCTTGAATTGGCCAGCCATATTAAACGCAGGCCCGCCCGCGCTATTGCGCGGATCGCGCAGGAACACATACCCTCCAGTGAGCGACGCCGTAAGGACGTTATTCCATCTTTTGCTGACCGTCCCGGAAATCATGTCGCTGATCGCGCTAGACTGCGTCCCGTTAGCTAGTAAGGACGAAAGATTGGTCTTGGTCGCGATGTACAGCGTATCGCCGATTGACAAGCTGACGGGCGCGCCGTGGCGCTCGGACAATATTCCGTATTTAACTCCGAGAGAGATCCCGCCCACTCCACCTTCATCGGCCGCTGCAAATGGATAGTCCTCCACGTAACCTGGCGTGCCGGCATTGAAGGCGTTGCTGGGAGTGACACTGTTACAAAGCTTGCTGGAAGACAAGGTGTGGAATATCGTGTTCGAAAAGAGCGGTCCGGAATTATTCGGAGGCGCCAGGCTCAACTCGGGTCCGCACCCAATGTGTGTGTGGCCGTAGGGATCGAAGGTAGCAAAGACGCTCAAGCGATCCGTTACGCCGTAACTCGCATCGATGCCCATCTGGAAAATCGTGACGCTTCCCGGCATGCGACCGAACTTGTTTCCAAACACAGAAAACGCAAATCCGTGCTTGGGAAGCGTATCCGCGGTTTCGACGGTGAACATTC
>JBEKCU010000223.1:0-7926 GCA_050014735.1 Candidatus Acidiferrales bacterium
AATGTTTCGCGCTTCGGTGACCACGCCAGGTGGTCTCCCGTGAACAACACCTTGTCGCGGTAGAGAAGTACTTGGTGCCCTCGCGTGTGGCCTGGCGTCGGGATCACCACCAGATCGTGATCGACTTTCAAATGCTCGGCGCCCTGGATGACGCGCTCGATACCTAGCGCAGCCGCGCCGTCTTCCTCGCGCATCATGCGGGGGCAGTGGAAGTGCTTGGCGAACTTGGCGTGATCGGCGATGTCGTCCTTGTGGGTCAGGAACATGAGGTTCACGCCGCCCATTTGCTCGATGCGCCTCACGAGCGGCGCGGTAAAGCGAGGCGAATCGACCAGCACGTTTCCGCCCTGCTCTTGTGGACGAATGATCAGGTAGGACCATGCGCCGAAGCTGGTTTCCGACGTGAAGCCGCAAAAATAAATATCGTCCACGACGTGCACCGGAAAGGCGTCCACGCCCGGCTTCGCGCTGCGGTGGGACATCGTGCCGATCGAGGCGGTGGGGCAGGCGACAAGCGCCATGAACGCGCGATGCTGTTCGCCAGGATTTTGCGGCTGCCGGTAAACGCTCGACTGCCCGCCGTGATCCCGAAAGGTCGCCGGCGCGATCTGTCGGCAGGCGTCGCAATCGATGCAGCTTGCGTCGACGAAGAATTCGCCTGGAATGTTTTCGGGGAGCCGCTGGCTGAACTGAGCCATAAACGATTAGATTCCCATCGGCTACGTAAAGTCGCAAAACTGGCGGATTTCGCCGGCCTTTGCTGGCCTGGGAGCCAAAATACTCTATAATCCTTTGCGGCTTTTTGCGATGCGGTGTATCTTCCGATCTCCAGTCAGGCCGTCTCCGGCAGGGCCGTCTCCAGCGAGGTGCAGAATTGGCGAAAAAATCGAAACATTCGAAATCCACTCCCCTGGTGAAGCTATCCCCCACGAAGAAGCTGGCGGGCCGCAAGAAAAAGCTGAAGATCGCGATTGCGGGCTTCGGTACCGTTGGCCGGTCGGTTGTTAAACTTCTCTGTCAGGACACGAGCGGCACCTTCGAGTTGACGCATATCTTTAATCGCAATGTTGTCCACAAGAAAGTCGATTGGGTCCCAGCGAGCGCGCGCTGGACGGAGAGCATCGGCGAAGTGCTTTCCTCGGACGCCGACATTTTCGTGGAATTGGCGGGAGGCGTGAAGCCGGCGGGCGATTGGGTTCGCAAGGCGCTGCAAAGCGGCAAGTCGGTGGTCACCGCGAACAAACAGCTCATCGCCGAGAGCGGTCCTGAACTTGTCGAACTGGCGCGGGAAGCGGGCAGGCGCCTCGAATACGGCGCTTCGGTGGCGGGAGGCATTCCCGCGATCATGGGAATTCAGGAGGGCCTTGCGGGGGACCGGATCTTCAAGATTTCGGGCGTGTTGAACGGCACATGCAACTTCATCCTTACAAAAATGGAATCGACGGGAGCAAGTTTTGAAGCGGCGCTCAAAGAGGCGCAAGAACTCGGTTTCGCGGAAGCCGATCCTACCAACGATGTTGAGGGATATGACGCGCGCGCGAAATTGGTGATTCTGACGCAAGCCGGATTGCGCGCCCGCGTACGGAGCGAACAGATCCCATGCTGGCCGATTTCGGCTGTCGAGGCTGTGGATTTTGCGTATGCGCGCGAGCTTGGCTGTACTATACGGCAGATTTCATTGGCGAAAAAAGAAACGGAAGATGGAGTTAGTATCCGCGCGTTTGTACGGCCCGCTCTGGTGCCCGTATCTTCGCTGGTCGCGCACGTCGAGGGCAGCAAGAATTTGGTGATGGCCACGGGGCAATATGCCGGTCAAATGGTTTTTTCCGGTTTTGGAGCAGGAGGCGATCCCACCGCCGTTGCTGTGGTTTCGGATCTATATTCAATTGCCCGAACCGGCCCAACGCCGCCCAGCAATGTCCCCGAAGTGGAGACACCGAAAGACGTAAGTGGACAATTCACCGCGCCGTATTACTTACGCTTTGTCGTGAAGGACCGTCCCGGAATTATTGCCGCCGTGGCGACCGTGCTTTCCAGATATGGGATCGGAATCGACGCCGTTTTGCAGCGGCCAGGGTATCCCCACGCGGCTCTCCCGTTCATCATTACGCTCGAAACTTGCCGAAGTGAGCAACTCGGTTGCGCATTGCAGGAAGTTAACCGGCTCGATTTTCATGTCGAGCCGGTACTGTGCATGCCCATCCTGGTTGATTAATACCCGGGACGCTTTTTGAGAGGTGGCGCGTCCGGCCCAACCCTATTCTTCTCCGTGCCCGTCTGTGTTCTCTGGGATCTCTGTGTTGACGCCTTTCAAGAACTTACACGGAGATCGCCGAGAACACAGACGGGCACGGAGAAGACGGCGTCAACAGTCGGATTGACGATCACGGTTCACCGCGACCCTTGCCCTATGGCCAGCATCTAATACCCTGACTCATAAGAATTTAGATTTTCTCGAGGAAATTTGGACCGCTCGCGCGGGAGTCAAGTAGCGGCGATTGAAGCAATCCACTAAGATGGTTGGCTCATGAGAATGGCAGGCGGTTTCGGAGGCATTGGCGCTCAACGTGGGATGGGCGCGCACGCAGAGAGGAGTCCGCGCCCGAAAGATGGCGGCGAAGCTTCCGCTCGTGCGGCTGTCAAGAAAAAGCCGATGCGGGTGCTCGATCAGCTGCCTGAGGTGTGGGCGCTGCTTCGCCCTCGGCGCGGACTACTGGCACTTGGCCTGTTGCTCATGGCCATCAATCGTGTATCGGGCTTGGCGCTGCCGGCGTCTCAGAAATATCTGTTCGACAATGTGTTTGCCAAGCACCAAACGAAAATGCTGCTGCCATTGGTGGTAGCCGTATTGGCGGCCACTCTGATCCAAGGTGTTACATCCTATGCGCTAACCCAGCTTCTTTCCAAGGCCGCGCAGCGCATGATCACCGAATTGCGGCGCAAGGTGCAGGAGCACGTCGGGCGTCTTCCGGTGGCCTATTACGACGCCAACAAGACCGGTGCCTTGGTTTCCCGAATCATGAGCGACGTGGAGGGAGTGCGAAATCTGATCGGCACCGGACTGGTTGAATTTCTTGGCGGGCTGCTCACGGCGTCGATCGCTCTGGTCTTTCTGCTGCGAATCAGTCCGCTGATGACGGGTGTGGCGTTTGCTCTTCTTCTCGTGAGCATGCTCTCTCTGCGGAAGGCGTTCGGAACCATCCGGCCGATTTTCCGCGAGAGGGCGAAGATCAACGCCGAGGTCAGCGGCCGGCTTACCGAATCGCTTTCCGGCGTGCGCGTGGTAAAGGGCTATCACGCCGAGGAGCGTGAACATGAGGTGTTCACGCACGGCGTACAGCGGCTGCTTGATAACGTCCTACGCTCACTTACCACGATGTCAATGATGAGTTTTTCGACGACGGCGCTGCTCGGGGTTTCCGGCGCACTCGTCATGCTGATTGGCGCGCACGAAATTCAGGCGGGTACGCTGACCGTTGGCGGCTACGTGAGTTACATGGCGTTTCTCGCGTTCCTGGTGGCGCCGGTGTTTCAAGTGGTGGGCATCGGCACGCAATTGACGGAAGCGATTGCGGGACTCGAGCGCACACGCGAGGTGCTCGATGAGCGTCCCGAGGATTCGGATCCGCGCCGTACGGTCACGCTTCCGGACATCATCGGTGAGCTGGCGTTCGAAAATGTCAGCTTTGCTTATGAGGCGGGAAAGCCCGTCCTGCAGGACGTGAGTTTCCTGTCGCAACCAGGAACCGTTACCGCTCTGGTTGGCTCATCCGGATCTGGAAAATCCACAATCATCGGGCTGGTCGCGGCGTTTCACGTGCCGCTCGAGGGCCGCGTGCTTGTGGACGGTGTGGACCTCTCCACTGTGCGCCTGGATTCGTATCGCACTCGTCTGGGAGTTGTGTTGCAGGAGTCGTTCCTTTTCGACGGAACGATTCGAGAGAATGTTGCGTTTTCCAGGCCATTTGCGACGGAGGTGGAAATTCTCGCGGCGTGCCGCATTGCCCGCGTGGATGAATTCGCCGAGCGCTTTCCGGATGCATACGACACGATCATCGGCGAGCGTGGCGTGAAGTTGAGCGGAGGGCAAAGGCAGCGGGTGTCCATCGCGCGTGCGATTCTGGCCGATCCGCGAATTCTGATTCTCGACGAAGCGACATCGAGCCTCGATTCCGAATCCGAGCTGCTGATTCAGGAAGGCCTCGCGCAATTGATGCGCGGGCGCACTACGTTTGTGATCGCGCACCGTCTTTCGACGATCCGCCGCGCCGATCAGATCTTAGTTGTCGAGGCTGGAAGAATTGTGGAGCGTGGAACGCACGCATCTCTCTACGCAGCGGGTGGACGCTACCGCGAACTCTATGACAAGCAGCACGGCCTGGAAGCGAATCTTTTCCTGGCGACAGGGGAAGGCGAGATTTCCGAAGCTTCCGAGACCGACCCTTCCATATCTCGATCGTCCGACCCGGATGTATTACGGCTTCTCCGAGACCGTACCGCGTAAACGGCACGGCATGCCGTATCCATTCGGGGGCAGAATCAGGAAGTTGTTTGAACGAATTTCTCTGTGTTCCTCTGCGAACTCTGTGTTGAAAGTTTTGCGCAAGTACAGTGAAAATCCTTGACACTGAGTACACGGAGGGTCACAGAGAGACAGGGGAACGGCTTTTACTTGCTCTGCACAAGTTCCAAGTCAGGATTCTCAGCCGCTCTTTGTCTGATGAGCGTAATAAAGGCCGAGGAAGAGCGAGGCAAGGTACGGTCGCGGCGATAGACGATGCCCAATTCGCGCCAGAGCTCCACGTCCGCGATGGGAATGAGTTTTACTTCACCGGCCCGGACTTCGTTCCTTGCAAAACTTGAACTGATCAGCGACACGCCGAGACCTGCGGCGACGAAGCACTTGATCATGCCGACGCTGGTCAGTTCCATTGTGATTTGCAGTTGAGCGCGATAGGGCCGGAAATGCTTGTCCAGCAACTGGCGCGTGAAGCCGGTCCGGGGGAAAATCAGCGGCTGCTCGGCGATATCCTTCATTCGGACGGTTTTCACCTTCGCCAGGGGATTCCGTGGATTCACCATCAGCATCACGCGGTCGCGGAAGATGGGATGAATCTTAAGACTAGGTGATTTGGCAGGAAGCGTGACAATTCCCACATCCACGGTTCCATCCTCGACCTTTTGCAGAACCTTATGGCTAAAATTGCGATAGATACTGATTTGCACGGAGGGGTAAAGCCTGTGATACTCCGCGAACATGTCGGGCAGTACGTACAGGCAGGTTGCTTCGTTCGCTCCGAGGGCAAGCACGCCGCGGGGCGTGGTGGCTTTGTCCGCCACGGCACGCAGGGATTCGCCGCGCATGTTGACCATTCGCACGGCGTATTCGAACAAGGTTTCTCCGGCGGAGGTAAGCCGCACGGATTTGCGCCCGCGATCGAAAAGTTTTTCGCCGTACTCTTGTTCAAGCTGGCGAACTTGCGCGCTGACGGCCGGCTGCGAGCGGAATAATTTCTGGCCCGCGCGCGAGAAGCTTCCGAGCTTGGCGATTTCTATGAATGTGGTAAGCTGATCGAAATCCATAATTTTGTCGGGGAATTATAACAGATGCACGGGGATCGCTCACAAGCAATTCAAGATTTTAATCCTGTGGATAAAAAATGCTACGGGCACTGGGTGGGGGACAACTGGCGGCAGGAATGGTAAGATAGCCACTTTCCGGAAAGCCGGTTTGAAACGCGGTTGAAGTGTATCCGCAACCGCTTTCCCCGGCAGGTCTTTGATCTTGTTCGGTTGGACGCGGAAGATAAAATAACAATCGAGGAAGTCGTATACGGCTTATATGACGGAACTATATCCATTTCGAGGCTTGCCACCGGCTCAAGGCCTATACCGGCCGGAGCATGAGCACGATGCCTGCGGCATCGGATTCGTCGCGAGCATCGAGGGAAAAAAATCGCACGACATTGTGGTCAAGGGCGTGCAGATTCTGATCAATCTCGCTCACCGCGGCGCGTGCGGATGCGACCCGCAAACCGGTGACGGCGCGGGCATTCTGACCCAGATTCCTCACGCGTACTACGATCGCGAATCGGCGCGCCTGGGTTTTTCATTGCCTTCTCCGGGTGAGTACGGCGTAGGCATGGTTTTTCTTCCGGTCGACAAGCACGACCGGCTGATCTGTGAAGGGCTGATCGAGAAGATTGTGCGGGAGGAAGGCCTGAGTGTGCTGGGCTGGCGCGACACGCCGATCAACGGCAACTTGATCGGCCGGCTGGCGCGCAACTCGCAGCCCTACATCGAGCAGATTTTTATCCGCAACGCGCCGGGCAAGGATCAGGACGCGCTCGAGCGCAAGCTCTATGTGATTCGCAAGCGCGCGGAGGCGGAAGTAGCCGCGACCAACATCAAGGAGAAGGAATTCTTCTATATTCCGTCTCTCTCTTCGCGCACCATCGTCTACAAAGGGCTGCTGCTTGCGCCTCAGATCACGGATTTCTACAAGGAACTGCTGGATCCGGAATTGACCAGCGGTCTTTGCCTGGTTCACCAGCGCTTTTCGACCAATACGTTTCCGAGTTGGAAACTGGCTCACCCTTATCGCTACATCTGCCATAACGGTGAGATCAATACGCTGCGCGGAAATATGAATTGGATGCATGCGCGCCAGTCCGTGCTGGCTTCTCCTTTATTTGGAGATGACATCAAGAAACTTTTGCCGATCATTACCGAAGGCGGCAGCGATTCCGCCATGCTGGATAACGCGGTGGAGTTGCTGACTCTGTCCGGCCGCTCACTCCCACACGTGATGTCGATGCTCATTCCGGAGGCATGGGATCACGACGCTACCATGCCCGAGGACATCAAGGCGTTTTATGAATACCACGCCTCGCTGATGGAGCCGTGGGACGGCCCCGCCGCGGTTGCTTTTACGGACGGAAGAGTGATCGGCGCGAAGCTGGATCGCAATGGACTGCGTCCAGGACGCTACCTGGTCACCAATGATGGACTGGTGGTTTTGGCGTCGGAAGCCGGCGTACTGCCGATCAGGCCCGAGGATGTGCGCATGAAGGGCAGGCTCGCGCCCGGCCGCATCTTCCTGGTGGACACCGAACAGAAGCGCCTCATCACGGACGAAGAAGTGAAAAAGCAGTTGGCGGCGCGGCAGCCGTACGCGCAATGGCTGAAGGAAAATCAGATCACGCTCGACCATCTGCCTAGTCCGGCGCATGTGCTGCCGACCAACCACGACACGATTCTGATGAGGCAGCGCGCCTTCGGATACACCGATGAAGATTTGAAAACGATTCTGTCGCCCTCGGCGCTCGCGGGAGAGGAACCAGTGGGCTCGATGGGGATCGACACGCCGCTGGCGTGCCTGTCCGACAAGCCGCAACTCTTGTTCAGTTATTTCAAGCAGACGTTTGCGCAGGTCACCAACCCGGCGATCGATTCGATCCGCGAAGGGCTGGTGATGTCGCTCAACTCCTACATCGGCAGCGAGGGTAACATCCTCGATGAAACGCCGAAGAATTGCCACACGCTCAAGCTGCGCCATCCCGTCATTTCCAACTGGCGGCTCGAAAAACTGCGCCGCGTCAGCTGGGGGAGTTTCCTCGCTGCCAGCCTGCCCATGCTGTTCCGTGTGAAGGGCGGCGACGAGCAACTGGAACAGGCAATTGAAACCTTGTGCCGGCGCGCCTCGCTGGCAATTAAGCAGGGTTATTCGCTTTTGATTTTGTCCGACCGCGGCGTGGACAGCGAGTACGCGCCGATTCCCAGCCTTCTGGCGCTCTCGGCCGTTCACAATCATTTGATCCGCGAAAAAACTCGCAACCAGGTGGCGCTGATCGTCGAATCCGGCGAGCCGCGCGAAGTGATGCACTTCGCCCTGTTGCTGGGTTACGGCGCGAGCGCGGTCAATCC
>JBEKCU010000224.1:0-7919 GCA_050014735.1 Candidatus Acidiferrales bacterium
GTGCTGGAACTCGTGGTTGGGATCGCGCCTGTGGGCGCGGGCCACTGAGGAGGTAACTATGGGAAGCACGATTGCTGTCGATCTGAGATCGATCGGCGTGGAAACCATACGGCCAACTGCGCCCCGGGCTTGGCCGAGCAATGCCACATTCAAAACAAAGATCGAGGAAAAACGCCCTTTCGATGCCCAAGCTTTTCTCGATTCGGCCGGCGTGGCGAGAAGAATTGTTGAATATGGGAGCAAGGTGCCTGTTTTCACGCAAGGCGATCCCGCGACGAGTGTCCTATACATCCAAAAAGGCAGCGTGAAGCTCACCGTTGTCAATGAGGCCGGCAAAGAGGCAGTGGTGGCGATGTTAGGCCCGGGCGATTTTTTTGGCGAGGGGTGCTTGGCCGGGCAATCGCAGCGGGTAAACACGGCAGAGACAATTACGCGGAGCACAATTCTGATAGTCGAAAAGCCCGAGATGGCGCGATCGCTGCACGCGGAACAAGCCCTCTCCGAGCGGTTCATCGAATACATGCTTTTCAGAAACATCCGAATCGAAGAAGACCTGATTGATCAGCTCTTTAATTCGACCGAGAAACGGCTGGCACGGACGCTGCTAATGCTGGCAAATTATGGCAAACAAGATCACCCGGAGAAGCTGATTCCCGAAATCTCGCAAGAAGTGCTGGCGGAAATGATCGGGACCACCAGATCGCGGGTCAGTTCTTTCATGAACAAATTCAGAGACCTGGGCTATATCAAGTACGGCGGCAAGCTGCGAGGGCTGCAGATCAACAAGTCCCTTCTGAGCGTCGTCTTGCAGGACTGACGCTTCGAAAAGCGAAAAGTTTGCTCTAAAGAACTTGGTTCGGGATGAAAACTTACAGGTGTGTTTGTGGACAACTCATATTTTTTCAGAATGCGGCGTGTTTGCATTGTAACCGGGAACTTGGCTTCCTTCCTGACTCGCTCTGGCTGACCAGCCTCGATCCGGAGAGCACTGGTCTGTGGCGGCCCACGGCGGAAGAGGCCCGGGGCAAGCTTTACAGAAAATGCCAAAACTATATGGGAGCGAGAGTCTGCAATTGGATGATTCCGCAGAATGATAAGGATATATTTTGCGCTTCTTGCCGTTTGAATGAAATGATTCCCGACCTGAGCAACGAACAGAACCGCAATTTATGGGCGCGAATCGAAAATGCTAAGCGCAGGCTAGTCTATAGCCTGATCCGATCGAACCTGCCCATCAAGAGCAAGCAAGATGACCCGCAACAGGGTGTTGCCTTTCGGTTCCTGTCGGACGTGCCAAATCCGATAGGAGGCACGTCGGCAGTCATGACAGGGCATAACCAGGGCATCATCACTCTAAACATTGCGGAAGCCGATGACGTGAAACGCGAAACAATACGGCGCGCGATGAACGAGCCTTATCGCACGTTGCTAGGCCATTTTCGGCACGAAATCGGTCACTACTATTGGGGCCGTCTTGTTCGGGATACTAAGTTTTTGGAACCCTATCGCCAGCTGTTTGGCAGCGAACAGGGCGAATACACTCAGGCACTCAATCGATATTACAGATCCGGGGCTCCGGCAAATTGGCGGGAACAATATATTAGCGCCTACGCAATGGCACATCCTTGGGAAGATTGGGCCGAAACATGGGCACATTTCATGCATATGCAAGACGCGTTGGAGATCGCGACCGATTTCGGTCTCACCGGGAAAAGAATGTTTTTGGACTCACAGGACAAGGATGACAACACTTGGCTCTCCTCGAAGCAGCCGACGTTCGAAGGAGTAATCGGATCGTGGTCGGAGTTGGCCGTTTCGCTAAACAGCTTCATCCATAGCATGGGTCTTCCGGACTTGTATCCCTTGGCTCTCTCCCCGGCCGTGGTTGCAAAGCTGGGCCTCATATACGAAATTATCAGCGCGAGCAGTACTCGCGCCCTCGCCTCTGAAGAGGCGAGCTACAGCAATAACACCACCGCAAAGAAAAAGTAGTGATTTCTCAATGGATGTCAACAGAGCCAGACAAGATCTAGTGAAAATCATGCGAGCCCGTTTCCACTTGAGCGATGGATAGAGGCCAAACGATTTCGGCCTTCACGGAAATTACGTTGTCCTGATTTTGCAGTTCCCCTTCGATTAGCAGAAATTGCCGATGAACGATCGTGAGGTGGTATTTTTCATACGTCTGCGGCGTAACGATCGCGTTGGCGATGCCCGTTTCGTCTTCCAGGCTGAGAAAAACAAAACCCTTTGCGGTGCCGGGCCTCTGACGCGCAATCACGGCTCCCGCAATGCGAACGGGCATCCCATTTGGGAGGTTGCTTAGTTCGCTCGCGGAACGAACTCCCTGCTTGTTCAGTCGCTTGCGGTGGTACCCCATGGGATGCGGCCCTACGGTCATCGACGTGCCGTCAAAATCGGCGATCAATCTTTCTTCCGGGGTCATCGGTTGAAGCGGTGAGATGGTTGGAATTTCGACGTTTTCGTTTTTATCTCCGCTTTCTTCTCCATTTTCCTTATCGACTTCCTTCCATGTCTCTTTCGATTGCCCAAGTTTCTCGAACAGAGATCCGGCCCGGCGCGCCGCACGTTCGACTTGCCACAACGCATCGCGGCGATGAAAACCGCTCCTGCCTGCGATGAAGTTCAATGCTCCGATTCCCGCGAGCATCGTTAGCTCGGCTTTCTGAATCGCCGGCACGCGGAGCTTAAGATCATCTATGGAAATAAAAGGACGAATCGCTCGCTCACACACAATGGCTTGTGCTATTTCGGCTCGCAAACCGTGGACGAAACGCATGCCAAGCCGCAGGGCGAAATCCTGGCCGTCCTTTTCGAGAGTACACAGCCAGTCGGAGCGCGTCACATCGATGGGGCGCACTTTCAGGCCGTGCCGCTGCGCATCCTTTACCAGTGTTGCGGGTTGATAAAATCCCATGGGCTGATTGTTCAGAATCGCGGCGGTGAATGCTGCAAGGTAATGGCATTTCAAGTACGCACTGGCATAGGCAATCAGCGCAAAACTCGCGGCATGAGATTCCGGAAAGCCATATAACGCAAACGAAGTAATCGATTGAACGATCTTGTCCTGAATCTCTTTCCCAATTTTGTTGCGTTCCATGCCGATTCTGAGCTTCTGTTCCACGCTTTTCATGCGCACTTCAGAGCGCTTGAAACCAAATGCACGGCGAAGTTCCTCGGCCTCGCCTCCCGTGAATCCCGCGGCGATCATGGCCATGCGCAGCAGTTGTTCTTGAAATAACGGCACTCCCAGGGTGCGCGCGAGCACAGGTTCAAGCGAAGGATGCAGATAGTCCACCGGTTCACGCCCCTGACGGCGCTTCAAATACGGATTCACCATCTGCCCGACAATCGGGCCGGGCCGAATAATCGCAACCTGCACCACAATATCGTAAAAACATTTTGGCATCAGGCGCGGCAAACACGACATCTGCGCGCGGCTTTCGATCTGAAACATTCCTACTGTGTCGGCTTTCTGCAATGCTCGATACACAACGGGATCGTTGGCCGGCAGGCGTCCCAGATCGATCTCCTCGCAATAGTGTTCCTTGATGATTTGCAGGGAATCTTCCAGCGTCGCCATCATGCCGAGCCCCAGCAAATCCACTTTGACGATGCCCATGGCCGAGCAATCGTCCTTATCCCACTGCACGACGACGCGGCCCGGCATGGTTGCCGGTTCCAGCGGCACAACCGAGTCCAGTTGTCCCTGGCATATCACCAGCCCGCCGGAATGCTGGCCCAGATGGCGCGGCAAATCCTGAATTTCCAGGCACAGATCGAAAAACTTGCGAATTTGCGGATGCGCCAGATCGAATCCCGCGTCGCTGAATTGCTTGGCCAGCGTGTCACTGGCGTCTTTATATTCCCAGGCATTCACGAGTTTGGTCAGGCGGTTTATGGTTTCCACATCGAACGACAATACTTTCCCGATTTCACGGGCGGCCGAACGCCCTCGGTAGGTGATCACATTGGCCGTCATGGCCGCTCCCAATTGCCCGTAGCGCCGGTACACATACTGGATGGCTCGTTCGCGCTGCTCTCCGCTCGGCAGGTCCAGATCGATGTCGGGCCATTCGCCGCGTTCTTCGGAAAGAAATCTTTCAAACAGGAGATCCATCCCCACGGGATCGACTGCCGTAATCCCCAGCGCATAACAGACCGCGCTATTCGCCGCGGAACCGCGCCCTTGCACCAGAATATTTTGGTCCCGGCAAAAACAAACAATGTCCCAGACAATCAGGAAGTAACCCGCCAGATCGAGCTTTTCGATGATGGACAATTCCCTTTCGATCTGAAAACGTGCCCGCTCATTGTCCGGGCCATAGCGATACAGCAATCCTTCGCGGCTGCGCTCGCGCAAAAATTGGATTTGCGATCCGCCATTCGGCACCGGATAAACCGGGAATTTGTATCCCAAATCTTCCAAACTGAATTGCACGCGCGAAGAGAGTTCTTGCGTGTTCGCAATAGCCTCGGGCAGATCGGAAAACAGGCGCGCCATTTTTGCGGGCGATTTCAAATGGCGCTCGGAATTGAGAGACAACAGCTTGCCTGCACTGGCAAGGGTCTTGTGATGCCGAATGCAGGTGAAGGCATCGAGCGTCTGCCGCCGCTGCGGCACGGCATGGCGCACGCCGTTGGTCGCCAACAGGGGCAGATTGAGCTTTCGCGCAATCTCGATGGCGGCCTGGTTGCGCGCTTCCTCTTCGCGGCGCAAGTGCCGCTGCAATTCCACGTAAACATTCTTGCGGCCGAAAAGATCGCACAATTGCAGCACGCAGGCGATTCCGCTTTCGATTCCGCCCTCCTGCAAGGCATGGGCCAGCGGCCCTTCTTCTCCGCCGGTCAGGCAAATCAGGCCCTGCGCGCGCTCCGCAACTTCCGGCGCCGAAACATTTCCCGAGCCTTTCGACGCGCGCAATTTCATCTTGGTGATGAGCCGGCAAAGATTCTGATATCCCTGCCGCGATGCAACCAGCAGCGGATAACGCCATCCGTCCGCGGAAGTCACTTCCGCGCCGATGTGCGCGCGAATCGAGATTTTCTTTGCGGCCAGATAAAAACGCGGCGCGCCGTAGACACCGTCGCGATCCAGCAGGGCGAGAGCCGCCATTTCATGCTTCGCGCATTCCTCGGCGAATTCCTCGGGCAGCGAAGCGCCTTCCAGGAAACTGAATGCCGAGCGCGCATGAAGCTCCGTATACATCAGTCGTACCTGCCTCGGACAAACCAGCCGCGGCGCACCCAATCGTAATAAATCCGGTAAAGTCCGCTTTGCGCTCCCAGGCGGGAAGATTGCGTTGTGCCTGCTCCATTACCGACCCCGTTGCTGGCCCGATTACTAGAGAGATCGAACCGAATTTCAACATCCCATTCGTCCTGCCGCCATCCCTGTTCCTCCCACCAGCCCCCGGAAGTCCGCCAGGGTCCGGAGGCTGAGATGACATCGCCACGCATGCCACGAAAACAAATACGGCAGGGACATCCTTGCTGCGATTCGACATTGGCCGGAACATCGGGTCTGAATCTTCGGAAGGCAATTGTGGCACGGCGTCTCTGCGTTTCATGCCCGTTGCCGCCATTAATACTGGAATTACTGCCATTCAGTTCTGAGGACGCATTCTTTGCCTTGCGGGAACGATTCGATTCTTCCGGCGCAATAAAAAAAGGAACCATCCTGAACTCGCCGGGACGATGCGAATTGACCAATTCAGGCGTGCCCACATTGGAATTCCCGACGAGTCCCGCAAGACGGGCGATGGTCACTTCCAGTTTTTCCGGGGCCGGAGCATCCGGAACGAATAATCCCTTTTGGCCCGCGCGTGTCCGTGCAGGCTCCGCCGCAAGAATAATTTTGACGATCGAGCCATGCGGCGGATCGTTTTGCAATTGCAGCCGAAGCAATTTCAAAAGTGTTTTAGGATCCCGCATGGGCACGGGCAGACGCAATATTTTTTCGTATGTCGTGGACTCTGCCGCCCTGGCCGAAGCCCTTTTTACAGTTTGAAACTCTTCCTCCATGGAAACGGAATCTTTCAACCCAAATCGCAGGCAAAAAGCGGATGCAGCCAGCGAACGAGCCTCCAAACGGGCACACACCTGATTCAATAATCGGCCCAGCAGGAATGTCAGTGGCTCAAGTTCGGTGACGGTGTAATCGAGCGCGATCTCTTCCTCAAAGGATATTTCCGGCACAGCGAGCTCGATCGAACGGCAATACGTCCCGCAGGCCAGTTCGTGCAGGCGAACTCCCTCCTGGCCCAAGCGCTCCGATAATTGCAGGACCGGCAATGCCGCCAATGCCCCGCACGTGCGAATGCCCCAACGATGCAAAGTTTCGAGAATTTCAGCGCCAGGCAAAAGCACTTCGACCGGCAGGCAGCTTAAGTGTTTTAACTCTTCGCCGGGCGGGATCAAAGTAATTCCACCGAAGCCTCGCGCCGCAGGAATGGCCACTTCGATGTTCGACGCCACCGCGAGATGGGGATGCAGGCCGATGCTTGTGACGCGTTCGGCCAGTTCCGCGGAGAACTTTTTTACGGATTCAAAGATCGAAGTCAGTCCGGCAAGATCGAGAACCACCGTGTCCGGCGCGGTATCTTCCACGCGCGGCGATGCCGACCAGCCCACATCCAGTAAAGCGGCGTGGGCCGCCTTTTCCTGGGCCTGCGAGCGATGCCGGATTTCCACGCCGCCAAACTGTTTCGCCTGCGATCCCCCCATGCCCAATTGAATTCCCGCCTGCAATGCCGCTTCATTGGCCGCGACGATTTTCCACAAGGGAGGATCGCCCTCGACAAGCGCCAGAGCCCGATCGCGCAAATCAGGTTCGCCGCGGACAACGGCTTGAACCATGAAATTGGGAACGTAAACGCAAGCAAACGACATGGAACAGTTTCGATAACCTCGCCGGATAAATTCCCGCGGCATTTAAAAATGTCATCGGGGCTGGAAACCAGCAATTTCGCGAGCTTCAAAAATATGAGTTTCAAAAACATCGGTTTCAAACACAACCGATCTGTCATCCCTGGTCCGTGGATCGCGTCCATCCTGGAAATTGGTTTTAATTCCCTGGTGCGTGCGGGAACGAATGATTTCAGCGCGAACCTTGGAACCATCGAGAAGACGCGAAAATGGATACCCAGGGAAAGCCGGAACGAGACCAGAAACGTGAGTCGATGTTAGCGTCGATTTCCAACGCGCCCGCTCCGCTTCCATGCGGAGAATCAGGGAAGCGCATGTTTTCGCGTGAGGCTCCTGCTCCAGGACCAACAGGATCGTCGGAGTGCCCTCCACGGCACGCCGGAAGCGAAACCACGTGTCGAGCGGAACCCGATGCACCAATTCCCTGGGGATATCGCTTAAATCGAGAGCAATGAAACCGAAGCCGCCTGCCTGTAACAGGAAATCCGTAGCTCGAAAACTTTGCTCCAGCGTGTGGCATCGCACCCAAAGCAATCGCTTCAGGTCAATTCCAGCAGCTTCGCCGGAGTGCGGGTCGAAGGCGTCGGATCCATCGATCAGGGCGCACGCTTCCGCGTGGGTCGTCCTGGCGCCCAAAGCCGAAAACAATAAACTCGTGCGGCCCGAGCATGGAGGCCCGCAGATTTCCGTCAGTCCCCCTCGAGGCAATCCGCCCACTAATGCATCCACCTCGGAAATGCCCGTCGAAACGCTTTCTACAATTTTGCGGTCGTAAAAGGTAAAGGGAGAGACAACCCGCCCGGCAAGGGCGAGTTCGACCTGAGCACGCAATGTGGCAAGGTTGGCAGCCATACAGGTACTAGTAGGACAGGCTTCAGCCTGTCTTCTTCTGACTTTTGCCTGCGCTGCAAAGATCAAAACCAGACAGGCTGAAACCTGTCCTACCTTATATTCGCTTTTTATTCGCCTAC
>JBEKCU010000225.1:0-7912 GCA_050014735.1 Candidatus Acidiferrales bacterium
CCGCGAAGGAAGTGTCACGGCGCTCGGACATGCCCTGCATTGTTGAGGGGCCGGTATTGCGTGAATTATGTAATACGCTGTTTACTCATCCGAAAATGAAAAAAGCGCTTGCAACGTGGAGTACGAGTATTCGCAAACTGCCGGCACGAATATGATGGAGCCGAAACACGCCTCCGAATTGAATTCGATTATCGGCGATAGCTCGCGCGTTATTCTTGACCCGTTGGTCGTCGAGCAGCTCTCGCGCGATTTTTACTGGTATTCACCGGTATTGCGCAAGCAACTCGATGGGAAACTTGGCGACGTTGTTGTGCAGCCTCTGAACGCCGAAGAAATTCAAAAGATTCTCCGGTACTGCCACGCGAACAGTCTTCCCGTGACCGCGCGCGGCTCCGGCACGGGCAATTACGGCCAGGCCGTACCGCTGCAAGGCGGCGTCGTGCTGGACTTGGCTCGGATGGATCGAATCGAGAAAATTCATCCCGATGGAGTGGCAGTTTGCCAGCCGGGAGTGCGTCTGGGCGTACTCGAAAACGAGGCTCGGAAAGTTGGCTGGGAGCTGCGTTGCTACCCTTCCACGATCATTAAGGCATCGGTGGGAGGATTTCTCGGGGGAGGTTCTGGGGGCATCGGTTCGGTGGCGCATGGCGGCTTGCGTGATTTTCAAACAGTGCGCGCAATTGAAGTTTTCACGATGGAGCCGGAGCCGCGAATCGTGTTTCACGACGGAGAAGCGGTCCACGAGATATTGCACGCCTGGGGCACGAACGGCATCATCACTCGGATATGGCTGGCGCTTACGCCTGCCGTGGAATGGTCACAGTGCGTCGTGGCGTTCGAAACTTTTGCCGCCGCGTATAACTTCAGCGAAACGATTGCGAATGGGCCGGAATGGACCAAGCGGCTGGTGACTACGTTCGAATGGCCGATCCCTTCTTTTTTCACCCCGGTGCTTGAATACGCGCCCGATGGGAAAGCATTGATTTTCTTCATGATTGCGGCGAATCAGTGTGCCGCGCTTGAAGATTCCGCGCGCGAATCGGGCGGGACTGTCCGCTTCGCCGGCAAATATCTCGGTTTACATGCCAGGCCACTGCTTTCCGATTACACTTGGAATCACACCACGCTCTGGGCGATGAGGTCTGACGACGCCTATACGTATTTGCAATGCGGATTCAATCCCGATACGGTGCGAGAGCAGATGCGGCAATTGCGCGAGCGGTTTGGGCAGGAAATCCTGTTTCACATGGAGTTCATGAAGAATGGCGAGGGCCGCGTGATCCCCGGCGCGATTCCGCTCGTATACTACACGACCGAGGAACGCCTGAACGAGATGATCGACTTCTGCCGGGAGATTGGAGTCTTCGTAGCTAACCCGCACGTGAACAATGTGGAAGGGGGTGGCCGGTATCGCGCCGACAACGTCCAGCTTCTTGCCAAGGTGCGCTATGATCCGAAGGGCCTGCTGAATCCGGGGAAAATGATCACGTTTCACTCGGAATCCGCGGCGACGGGAGCAACACAGAAATGAAAACATGGATTCCCGACGCGCGAAACTTTGCCTATTTGAATTGGAAACAAGTGGATGCTCTGGATCGTGAATCGACCCTCGTCGTGCTCCCCACTGCCGCCATCGAACAGCACGGCCATCACCTGCCTCTCGCCACGGACACGCTGATTAATAATCTGCTCCTTGGCCATGCACTTTGTAAGCTCCCACCCGAGTTTCCGGTCTTCGCGCTGCCGCCGGTGTGCTACGGCAAGAGCAATGAACATATCGGCTTCCCGGGAACGCTTTCGGTGAGTTCGTCCACATTCACGGCTGTATTGCGGGATCTTGGGTCCAGTTTGTCAAAGGCAGGGTTTCGAAAGCTCGTTCTTTACAATACTCATGGCGGAAATACATCGCTGGTTGACGTCATGGCGCGCGATCTTCGCGCTGAATTCGGACTGACGACGTTTTCGCTGTTTGGCTCTGGCGGAATTTCGTTCGAGGGCCTCGATCCTCAGGAAAAGGCGTATGGGTTTCACGCGGGGGAAGTAGAGACCTCCTATCTCCTGGCCAGCGTGCCGGAGTTGGTGGATAGCTCAGCGTACACGGTGAATTACATCGCGAATATCGCGCATCCAGGATTGCTGCTTCCCGAGAACGGGCCTGCCAACTTCGCCTGGCTGACCAGCGATATTGCAGCAAGCGGAGTGATGGGCGACCCGCGTCCAGCATCGGCCGAAAAGGGCGCTCGCTGGATCGAACAGGCGGCCACGCGGCTGGCCGCTGTGCTCAAAGAGATGTCCCAGTATCGGGATCGCCGCACGTCATGAATCACGCAGATCGGGTCGATTGCGGAGGAGGCGTGCGCCTCGAACGCGGTGTGCGGTCACGCATGCGCGACGGTGTGGAATTGGTTTCAGACCATTACTATCCACCTGTATCGGGACCGCAACCTACGCTCTTAATGCGTCAGCCATACGGACGCGACATTGCATCCACGGTTGTGTATGCCCATCCCGTTTGGTTTGCGCGCCATGGATACAACGTGGTCGTTCAGGACGTTCGCGGCCGTGGCGATTCCGAAGGCGAGTTCTATCCCTTTCGAAACGAGGGCCCCGACGGATCCGATACGATCGCGTGGCTGCGCACCCGGCCTGAATCCAATGGCCGTGTGGGAATGTATGGATTTTCGTATCAAGGAATGACTCAACTTCTGGCTGCGGCCGAACAACCCGAAGGCCTGATTTGCATTTCACCCGGGATGACTGCGTGCGACCTATATCACGGCTGGTTTTATAACCAGGGGGCGTTGCGCCTGGCGTCCACATTGGGCTGGGGACTGCAAATACTGAAAGCGGACGCTCGGCGTAAGCATCTGCGGGAAGCAAGTGACCGTCTCGAACAATCCTGGGCAAATCTCCCATCGCAAACGAGCGTGCTCTCTATTCGCGCGCACCCTGCACTGCACGGCGAACGCTTGCCGCAATACGTTTTGGATTGGATGGACCACGACGCACCCGGCGATTACTGGACATCGCTCGACGTCAGCGAGCGCCTCGGCCAAATCCGTATTCCAGCACTTCACATTTCAGGGTGGTACGACACGTACCTTCAGGGCAGTGTCGACGGATTTCTCAAGTTGTGCTGCAAGGCAGGGACCGAGGTTGCGCGCCACCACCAGTACCTGATTGCCGGGCCCTGGGTGCACATCCCGTGGGGCGACCGAATTGGGACGGCTGACTTCGGGCCGGAGGTGCTGATCGACACGGATGCAATCCTGCTGCGCTGGTTCGATCACTGGTTGAAGGATTCCGGCGCGTTTGCCGGTGAACCGCGCATCCGCCACTTCGTGCTCGGAGAAAATCGCTGGCGGGAAGCCGAAACTTTTCCCACGGAGTCAAACTACGCGCTGTATCTTCAGAGCACGGGACGAGCGAACTCCCGCAAGGGCAATGGAGTGCTCACCAAAAACATTCCCGGTGCGGACGAATTGTGCGAAGTTTTTGTGCACGATCCTGAAGTACCCGTGATGGCGCCCGGAGGTCCTGCCGCTGCAAGCGGGCAATTCGATCAAGCCACAATGGAGTTGGGAAACAATCTCCTGGTGTATTCGACCGAGCCGCTGGCGGAGCCGCTGTGGGTATTCGGCATTCCACAGGTCGTGCTGTATTGCTCGACTTCAACGAGCACAGCCGACTTCACCGCAAAACTCGTTCGTGCGCGGCCCAACGGCGTCGCGGAATTTATCTGCATCGGCATCGCGCGGTCGAATTATCTTTTCTCAGAAGGGGGATATTCAGCGGACAAGATTCATCGCTGGGATTTTTTCCTGGAGCCGACTTCGTGCCGTTTCGATGCAGGGGACCGCATCCGCCTCGAAATTGCCGGCAGTGCGTTTCCACTCTACGACAGAAATCCTGGCAGCGGCGCACGCCCCTGCGTGGCCACTTCATGGGACTGGCGTCGCTCGACGCACTCTGTGTATCACGGACCGGATTATCGATCCGCGCTGTTCTTGCCGGTGTCCGAGGGGACGGTATGAATCCTGCGGACATAAACGTTCCGGAGATAAGGATTGTCGGCGTCACTAAGCGGTATGGGACTGGCAACGCGGTTCTGGAGTCCATCGACCTGACCGTTCCCAAGAAAGAATTCGTCAGCCTCATCGGTCCTTCCGGTTGCGGCAAGTCCACTATCCTCAAATTGATCTCCGGGCTGACCTTCCCAACGAGCGGCGCGATACAGGTTGAGGGAATGACGCCGCAGAACGCGCGCGAGATTATTTCCTACATCTTTCAGGACGCTACCCTTCTTCCCTGGCGAACCGTAAAAAATAATATCGCGCTGGCGCTGGAACTGGAACGTGTGTCGAGCGACCTCCGCGAAAAGAAAATTGCATCGTTGCTCGAGTTGGTGGGTCTCAAGCATGTTGCTGACTCCTACCCGCGCGAACTGTCGGGCGGGATGAAGATGCGTGTCTCGATCGCGCGCGCATTGGCTACGAATCCACGTTTGTTACTGCTGGATGAACCGTTCGCCGCGCTCGATGAAATGTCGCGTGATCGGTTAAATGAAGAAATTCTGCGCTTGCGGGGGGAGCAGGACTGGACGGCCGTTTTTGTGACGCACTCGGTTTCCGAAGCCGTGTTTCTTTCCGACCGTATTCTGGTGCTGGCGCCGAATCCGGGACGTGTCTATGCGGAATTTGCGGTGGAGTTACCCGCGCCGCGGACTTCCGCGATGCGCACCACTCCCGAATTTGAAGCGATTGTCGGACGCGTTTCGCACGCTTTGCGGGGGACACTCTCGCAGTGAGAGACGGCGTCAAAGCAGCGGCCAATGCCCTCGCCGTTTTCGTGGCGCTGCTGGTGTTTTGGCAACTCATCATCTGGATTTTTCATGTGCAGTCTTTCATGCTGCCCACTCCGTGGGCCGTGGCGCGGGCGGTCGGCGCTCGCTCCCCTTCCTTGCTGAACTCTCTTGCGATCACGGCGGAAGAATCCGCCGGCGGGCTTCTTGCCAGCGTCGTGTTCGGCGTGGCGATCGCCCTGCTATTCGCTCAATCCCGCTGGGTACGGCAAATGTTTTATCCATACACGCTGCTTCTCCAAACCGTGCCCATTATCGCCATCGCGCCCCTGATCCTGATGTGGGTGGGAGCGGGCACGGCGTCGGTGACGCTCATCGCGTTCATCATTTCCCTGGCGCCGATCATCGCGAACACCACGCAGGGGCTGATCAGCGTGGACGAGAATCTGGTGAATCTCTTCCTGATGCACAATGCCTCGCGCCGCCAGTTGCTGTTTAAATTGCGCCTGCCCCATGCCGTGCCTTCTCTCTTTGTCGGAATCCGCATCGCCAGTGGAATCGCGGTGATCGGCGCGATCACGGGAGAGCTATACGCGGGATCGAGCCGCGTTGGCGAAGGCGGCCTGGGTTATTCTATTCTCTATGCCTCGTCCCAATTACAGACCGACTATTTGTTTGCATTGGTTTTTGCGGCGACAGTGCTGGGTTTCAGTTTTTTCTTTCTGGTGATGTTTTTGGAGTGGTATTTTCTGCACCGCTGGCACGAATCGGCTCGCAGCCCAGAGACGCAATGATGGCGCCCGATCAATCTGCGTTCCGCGAAATCAGCAAGTGACTCGGTTGACGCTGGAATGCGAGCATCGGTCTTGGTGGCGCCGGCGCGAAGGAGTATCGAACCTATTCGGAGTTCGAATTCGCATCACCGACGAAAATCAACGGGCGCGATGATTTGAACTTATTCTCACGAGGTGAACGATTATGCTGCGTTTGGAAACTGAAACTGGATGGTGGCTGGTGACGCATCCCGATCACGCGCGATTGGCGGGAGATTTTGCCGAACGCTGGGGCAACGAGCTTTTTCTTTCGCCCGAGCCTCGGGAACACGTCTTGCGCGGCGTGTTTCGCCACGACGATGGCTGGATCGCCCGTGATGCCGCGCCGCAAATCACGCGCCAGGGCAAGCCCAGCGCTTATTCGGTGGAACTCGTCGGAAAATATTCCGCCTTCGAGGAAATCGATCTCGAGGATTATCTGGCGGTGCGCGACCGGGCGGTCCGTTTGATTGCGGAGGAAGATCCCTACGCCGCGATTCTCATTTCAATGCATACGTACAACCTGCTGACCGATCATGCGGATCGCTCGACCATCGCTCCCGATCAGTTGCCCTTGCTCGATAAGTTTCTGGAAGGCCAAAGGGCGCTCCAGGATTCCCTGCGCAATCAGATTGCTGCCAATCCGAACCTTGCGCCGGAGCACAAGTCCGAAGCCGCTATCCTGGATCACTTCCGTTTGCTACAAGCCGCGGATTACTTATCGCTACTTACGTGCGTGGATTTTCGCTCTCCGGTGAATCTGTTGCACGCGCTGCCGGCGCGTGACGGCAAACGGGTTCCTGTGCGGGCGGCTGCGATCGGCACCCGGCACTTTATCCTCGATCCTTACCCGTTTGCCGAGCCGTCGGTGACGATTCAATTTCCTGCACGGCACGTGGAGGGGAAACGTTTCTCTACATCGGCGGAATTGCAGAAAGCATTCTCCGTGGCGCCGGTGGAAATGCTTTCGGTCACCGTCACGAAGGGATAGGTTTTAGTAGAACAGGCTTCAGCCTGTTTGGTTTTGAATTCCGCCGTACTCTCGGAAGTCAAAAGCAAACAGGCTGAAGCCTGTTCTACTTAAACCCGGGCGGTTGAACTCATCTTGGCGGTCACGAAAGAATTGAAACGTGCGCGGAAACAATCCGCCATCCTTCGGGGAGACGCACCCAGACCTGGCTCTGGCGTCCCGAAATCGTTTTCCCGTTCACAAGACGCTCGAATTCCAGCGTGACGCTGCCGAAATCGCGGCCGAACGTCACGATATCCAGGCGGCGCACGGTTCGAGTTAGATTTGCGGGACTGCGAGCTTTCCGGAACGCTTCGATCTCGTCGATGCCGTGCAGATTCTCCGCAATTCCAAAACGCATCGCGTGCGGCGAGGCCCAGAACATTCTGGTCAACGTCTCCGCGTCGTTAGTCACCAGGGCGGCCTCGTATTTTGGATAGAGTTCTCGCAGCTCCGCGATAATTTCGGGGTCATTGATTCGCATAAGGGATTCGCATGGCTCAGAACATTCTCCTCGAGGGAAGGACCTGCTTGGAAATCGCCGCGGAAACCGTGAACATCGGCTCATTCACAACCTGGCTCAAACGCAGATTCATCGCGACGCTGCACAGCAGATAGGCGTGCACTTCGCTGAAGCCCCAGCGGTCCACGAGCAAATCGATCATGCGCGAAGTCGCCGAGCGAGCTGCCGTGACCGCATCGGTCGACGATTCGACAACGATCCATGCGCCAGTGGCATCCAGGTCCTGTTTCAACGGGGCGGCAGTTTCAATCATCGGCCCCGCAAGCGGCTGGCGTTTGTGCACCCGGAGGCGCAATACGACTTCCGCCGGACATTCGATCCCATTGATGCATACTTCGCCATCGCCTTGCGCCGCGTGCGCGTCGCCGGCGGAAAAAAGCGCGCCACGATTTAATACGGGCAGATACAAAGTTGCACCACTGCAAAGTTCTCGCACATCCATGTTGCCGCCGAACCTGCCGGGAGGCCGCGTGCGAAATTCGCCATCTTCGGCCGGAGCTACGCCCATCACTCCGCAGAACGGCCGCAAGGGCACGACCGCGGGACCAAGCGACTCAGTCACCTCGCCGTCGAGCGTCCAATGGAATAAAAAAGGGTCCACAAAACGTTCCTTGAGGAAGCCTAGGCCCCCAAGCACGCTGGACCAACCCCAGCCTTTGTGCTCGACTTCAAGGACGTCGATCTGGAGAACATCACCCGGTTCGGCATTTTCGACGAAAATCGGTCCAGTGAGCGCGTGAATCCTGGTCCTGTCAATTTCCAGAAAC
>JBEKCU010000226.1:0-7896 GCA_050014735.1 Candidatus Acidiferrales bacterium
ACCTTTAGTGTCACGTTGTCGCCATCGACCGCCGGCGCTTCCATGATGCGGACGCCAACGTCTGGATACTCGAGGCCGCAACTCGCGAGCCACATCACTTTACCCGCATCACCACCCATCATGAGCGCGGGAAGAAAATTCGCCGTATCGTCGCGAGCCTTCTGCAGGTCGGCGGTGCTGGGAATCGATAGTGTGGCAGGACGGTCCCCCGAGCCGGCTGCAAGCGTAAGAAGCTCATTGATTTGGTCATCCGCCAGTTTGTCGCAGGAAGGCTGCTGATAGCGAATCAACTGGTTCTTCATGTATGTCCTCACCTGAGCCTCAGGCGGACCCTGTGGGCTCTTCAGAGCGATCGATCGCGCCAATTCCCAGAAGCCGTCACTGGCCTGCGGTGGCGTCATTTGCAGATACACCACGCCGAGGCGGAAGTGCGAGATGGCGTCGGTCGGATCCATCGCCAGAACCGTCTTGTAGTAACCGGCTGCGGCAGGATAGTCCTTCAAGGCGTTCGAGGTCATCGCCGCGATCCCATTGAACATTGCCTTATAGGTCTTTACCGTCTTATCGAAGTCGGCCGCAGCCATCGGATCGGGCTTCTTCCAATCGTCCAGCGTCTTCAAACCTGCAATGGCGGCTTCGCGCGCCTTGGTCTGCGCGTCCGGTGTTTGCAACGACTTATCGGCGCCGTTGCCCACATAAAAGGCTTGGGCTCGGGCGATTTCAGCCTCAAGGTGTCCCTGAGTGTCCACTTTGTCGCCAAGAGCAATCATCTTGTCGGCGTAGTCGATCGTGCCGGCGAAATTTTTCAGCGCGTAGTCCGTCAGGTAGTAGGCGCGGTAAATGTACGGCATCAGCGTGGAGTTGGGATACATCATGACGAAGGCATCCAGCGCCTTGATCTTTGCCTGAGGATTCTGCTCGGCATCGGCAGCCTTATACTGGTTGTATTCCGCCAGCGTGTACGCGGGCTTTGCCTGATCCTGTGGCGCGGCCGGTGCGGCCCACAGTTTCCCCGCGCCAGATCCCAAGCCCAGCGCTATCCACAACAAACCCGCACCCGTCAAAATCCACTTTCGCATCATCGGCTTCCAGCCTCCTCAGCAAATTTCCACGAATCCGGTTGCAGTGAGAACAAACAGGAATTGCTGTCGGTTCAAAAGCTCTCGGATTATAGGGAATCTTAATCCACGGCGCAAGTTCAATACAACCAGCTTCCCAGGTAACGTCACCTGCGACTCCGACAGCCAAGAGTATCCCAAAATCGCTGGTGATATGATGTATTTTCTTAAATTAAGGAAGCGTGATCGTTAGGATCAGCGCTTTTTCAAATCTGTGGAGGTCCGATGAACCGCGAAACTCTGCTTGCGGGACAAGTCGCTCTGGTTACGGGAGCCAGCCGGGGAATTGGCATGGCCATTTCCCGGCGGCTCGGCCAAATGGGAGCAAGAGTATCGATGTGCGCGAGGGATCAATCGGCTTTGGAAAAATCAGCGTCGGAATTGCGCGACTCCGGCATTGAAGTTCTGGCGACACAAGCCGATGTTACCCACGAGGACCAGGTTTGTTTTTTGGTTCGCAAGACACAGCAGACACTGGGACCCATCGACATTCTCGTGAATAACGCTGGCATCGGCATCTTCGGACCTTTCCTGGATCAGAGTCAGGCGGACTGGGATGCCATCCTGAATACAAATCTAAAATCCGTTTTCATGATGAGCCGCGCGGTCGCGCCGGAAATGATCCGCCGGGCAACGGGCCATATCGTCAATATCAGTTCCCTAGCCGGAAAAAATACTTTCGCGAATGGCGCGATTTACTGCGCGTCGAAATGGGGCCTCATGGGCCTGACCGGATGCATGGCGGAGGAATTGCGCGCGCACGGCGTCCGCGTGAGCGCCGTGTGCCCCGGTTCCGTGGCCACGGAATTTTCAGGGCAGGGTGCCAAGGACCCGTCCAAAATGCTTCAGGCGGATGACGTGGCGCACGCCGTCGCGGCGCTGGTCACGCAAGCCCCCGGAAGCTTCATCAGCGAAGTACAAATGCGCCCGACGCGGAAGCCGTGAGTCTTGGGCCTGCCGCACCGGCACGGCGTGTCCGTTCCGCGATGTGAGCGCTCACAAAGGATAGGGAAACAGAGGGACGCCGAGAAAAACCCTCTTGACAATATTCGTTATAACAAGTATCGTAATCACGTGCTTTCAAAACATCGTGCCCCGAAATCGAAACGGTTCATAAAACCGGACCTGGAAGCAGAGGTCTTTGTCGGTGTCCTCCGGACCGCCGATGCCCTGAGCCGCGGGGCCGAAGCGCTCCTCAAGCCAGCCGGACTTTCCGGAACGCAGTACAATGTTCTGCGCATTCTGAGCGCGGCTGGCGAACTAGGCCTGGCGTGCAGCGAGATTGGCGGGCGGCTCATTTCGCGCGACCCGGACATCACCCGACTGCTGGACCGCATGGAGTCGCGTGGCTGGATCGCCCGCGCTCGGGAACAACAAGACCGGCGAGTCGTTAAAACACGCATCACTGACGAAGGACGCAGGATTCTGGCGGAGTTGGATGCTCCGGTGCGGGAGCTGCATCGCCGGCAATTGCATCACATCCCGCAAAAACAGCTGCGCCAGTTGTCGATCCTGCTGGAGCGCGCCCGATCCCAAGCCCACGCGGATACCGGGGGCTGTCCGTAATGACGTTGTAAGGAACTTTGTCGAACCATGATTCTAGTACGAAAGATTTTGGAAACAGACTGCATATAAAGGAGAACGAAATATGAATACGGCGGTGACGGCAACATCTCAAGGCACAAAACCAACTCAGTGGACGATCGACCCGGCCCATTCGGCGGCGCATTTCAGCGTACGGCACCTGATGATTTCCAATGTGCGAGGCGAATTCAGCAAACTCAGCGGCAACGTGTCGATCGACCCGGCCGATCCGGCGCGCTCCTCCGTCGAGGTCAACATGGAGACCTCCTCGATCAATACACGGGAACCTCAACGAGACGAGCACTTGCGCAGCGCCGATTTCTTCGATGTTGCCAATCATCCCGCGATTTCGTTTAAATCGAAGAAGATCGTGGCGACGGGCGGCGACCGCTACAAACTGACGGGCGATCTCACCATTCGCGGCGTCACGAAGGAGGTCACTTTCGATGTGGAAGGACCCACAGCTTCCGTGAAAGATCCCTGGGGCAATGTGAGAGCCGGCGTTGCAGCACATGCGAAAATTAACCGGAAGGATTTCGGATTGGTCTGGAACGCATTGACTGAAGCCGGAGGATTGGTCATCGGCGACGAGATTTCCGTTACGATCGAAGCCGAATTGGTTCAAAAACCGGCTACATCCACCGATAACTAGTTCACACCCTGGCGGATTCTCGCACACCGCAGGGGCATGGTTCACCGCGAACGCGGTCCGTGAACGGTTCACCGTGAACGTTCTGCGCGAACGGCACGCCGTGCCCCTAGGATGAAATGCGGGAGAAAAGAGCGGGGCATTTGAGCGAGACGCTCCAATTTGTGGTCCGGCACGGTTATTCGATGGTCTTCGCCTGGGTCTTCATCGAACAAGCAGGGCTGCCGATTCCGTCAGCGCCGCTACTGCTTGCGGTTGGCGCACTCGCCGGAACGCGTCAGATGAACCTGGGGATTTCGATCGCAGTCGCGGTGATCGCCGCCGTTACTAGCGACTCGATGTGGTATCACCTGGGCAAGCTGAAAGGCGTGCGCGTTCTTCAGTTGCTGTGCAGAATCTCGCTGGAGCCTGACTCATGTGTCCGGCGCACGCAAGTAAGCTTTGGGCGCAACGGCGCGAGCGTCCTTCTGGTCGCCAAGTTTATTCCGGGACTCAATGCGATGGCCGCTCCACTGGCGGGTGTGATCCGCATGGGGTGGCGAAGGTTTTTGCTATTCGACGCGCTCGGGGCTTTCTTGTGGATCGGAGCTCTTTCTCTGACCGGCTATACATTCAGCGGCCAATTGGAACGAATCGCTTCTCGGGCGGCCTATTTGGGGGAATGGGCGCTAGTTCTGGTAATCGCGGCCTTCGCTGGCTACATCTTCTGGAAATTCTATAAACGCCAGAAGTTCCTGGACAATTTAAAGATTGCCCGAATTACTCCGGAGGAGCTCAAGAAGAAAATGGATGCCGGTGAGGACGTCCTGATCGTCGACCTGCGCCACGCGCTCGATTTCAACGCGCAGCCTCAATCGATTCCCGGCGCGCTGCACATGGACGCTGCCGAACTCGAAGAAGCTTACCAAGTCATCCCCCGCGATCGCGAGATTATCCTGTTTTGCGCTTGTCCGAATGAGGTTACCGCTGCACGGCTGGCGCTCCTGCTGCGCAGCAAGGGAATCACGCGGATCAGGCCGCTTGCCGAAGGGTATGAGGGATGGCGCAGTCGAGGTTTCCCGATGAGCCTTTTGAAAGAAGATCCTGGTGCCGCGCAGACGGCTAAGGCATAGGTGCCCTAGCCCACATCTTCAGCAAACCGTGACTCGGGGCTTGGCATCCAAAACTCGGAAAATGGTTTCAATTGCAAATATACGAAGGGCACCGGCCATTGCGATTTGTGTCTTGGGCATGCTGCTGACGCAAGGCAGTCAGGCGCAGTCGCAAGCAAGCCCAGTTACCCCCACATTTTACCGCGACGTGTTGCCGATTCTTGAGAGGCGCTGCCAGAATTGTCACCGGCCAGGGGAGA
Organism: Candidatus Acidiferrales bacterium; assembly: GCA_050014735.1. Classification (GTDB taxonomy): domain Bacteria; phylum Acidobacteriota; class Terriglobia; order Acidiferrales; family UBA7541; genus Palsa-360. The sequence goes on from JBEKCU010000226.1 coordinate 4,703, forward strand.
TGGCGTTTCCGCTGATGACCGCCGATCAGGCGGCGTCCCGCGCTCGCGGCATCCGGGAATCCGTGGTATCGAGGAGGATGCCGCCATGGCTTGCGGATCCAACCGTGGGCCACTTCGCCAACGATCCTTCGCTTTCCAACGATGAAATCAAAATTCTGGTGGCTTGGTCAGATACGGGCGCGCACGCCGGTAATCCACACGACGCAAAGCCGCCAAAAGCTTGGCCGAAGGGTTGGAACATTCCCGCGCCAGACGCGGTGCTCGATATGCCACAAGCAATTTCGATCCCGTCGCACGGCGACATCGACTATACCTACGAGATTATCCCGACAGGTTTTCAGCAGAACCGGTGGGTACAAATGGCGGAGTTCCGGTCTTCGAGCGGCGAGCACGTGCACCATGCTGTTGTCTACATCCGGCCGCCCGAGTCGAAGTGGCTGCGGGGCGCGCCGGTCGGCGTTCCGTTCACGGCTGAAACCTTGACCCGCGAGCAAGACCGCCGGGATGCGATGTGGACCACAAGCGACATGCTCCTGGTTTACGCGCCGGGAAGCGCGCCGGAAATCTATGAGCCGGGGATGGCAAAATTGATACCGGCCGGCTCCGATCTGGTGATCCAGATGCACTACATGGCGATGGGACACGCGGCTCGCGACCTTTCGGGTGTCGGCTTGGTCTTTGCAAAGCATCCGCCGAAGCAGCAGGTACTGACCCTTCAATTGACCAACGATCACTTTGTAATTCCACCCCGGGTCGATGATTACCGAGTGGAAGCGCGAGGAATTTTGCCGAGCGATACGACGCTGCTGGGATTCTTTCCGCACATGCATTGGCGCGGAAAGCGGTTCGAATACAACGTCATTCATCCCGACGGCCGTATCGAGCCGCTTCTCAAAGTCCGCTGGGATTTCGAATGGCAACTGAACTATCAGTTAGCCGAGCCACGATTCTTGAAGGCTGGAACAATGCTTCAGGCAGTAGCCTGGTACGACAATTCTAGCCACAATCCGCATAACCCCGACCCCAATGAGGAAGTGCGATGGGGCGAGCAAACCTACGAGGAAATGATGGTAGGGTTCTTCGACATTGCCGTATCGCCCGATACCGACAAGACGAAGTATTTCAACCCGGGGAGCGGCCCAACACCTCCGCGCTAGCTATGTAGCGTCGGCACGATGCCGACACCACGAAAATGCCCCTACAGCCGAGGCAGGACGATTCCGTGCTGCGCCTGGTACTTCCCTTTTTTGTCCTTGTAGGAAACTTCGCAGGCTTCATCGGATTCGAAGAACAGAACCTGGCAGAGTCCTTCATTGGCGTAAATTTTCGCTGGGAGCGGAGTGGTATTGCTGATCTCGAGTGTGACAAAGCCTTCCCACTCGGGCTCAAACGGCGTCACATTCACGATGATTCCGCAGCGCGCATAGGTGGACTTGCCCAAGCAGATCGTCAGGACGTTGCGCGGAATTCGGAAGTATTCCACCGAGCGTCCCAGTGCGAACGAATTCGGCGGCACGATGCACACATCTCCCTTGAACTCGACCAGGGAACGGGGATCGAAATTTTTGGGGTCGACAATCGTGGTGTTTACATTGGTGAAAATCCGAAAATCGTCTGCGACGCGGAGATCATAGCCGTAGCTGGAAACTCCGTAACTGATCACGCCCTCCCGTACTTGGCGGTCCTCAAAGGGCTCAATCATCTTGTGCTCGAGCGCCATTTTACGAATCCAACGATCGGGCTTGACCGACATCCGAACCTCCTGGAGATGTGTTACTCGCCTGATAAAGACGCGCATCTTAACCGAGCGCGTCTTGCTTGACAACCCGCAACTGCATGTCTAGCATAGGCTGCCGTCGGAAAGCAGGAGGCTGGTGTGATTAAGCTGGATATTGTGAATGCGGTAGTGAACAAAACCGGGGTAAGCCGAACCAAAGCCGAACAAGCCGTCGAGACTGTTTTCGAAGCCATGAAGAGCGCTCTCGGCAAGGGCGAACGGATCGAACTGCGCCGCTTCGGCGTTTTCAACGTACGCCCGCGCAAGACAGGCATTGGCAGGAATCCGCGCACCGGCCAGGAAGTCAGCATCCCTCCCGGCAAGGCGGTACGATTCAAGCCGGGCAAGGAGTTGCAATCGCTCTGAGTTCATGTTCGATTCGCGTTCCCGATTTGTGCCATTTTTCCGCGGTTACTCTTACCCTTCATTGCTGTTCCTGTGCGTCACTCCGCGCATCCAATGAGTCATGAGCGACTCCAGCAGCTTCGATCCGGCACCAATTGAAACTTTGCCCTTGGCTGTCGATACCTGGGATCTGCCTACAAACACATATTGGGAAGCTCGGGAGAGCCGGCGGCAACACAAATCCCTTGCGATCGCGATCCTGCTGTTCCTGCTGACCCTGATTTCGACGTTGGCGGTGGGGGCCCAATTCGCTTCCGCGTACGTCTCCGGACAAACACCGGATTTCGACGAATTTTTCTCGACATATGCGACGCTGCTCGCTCATCCGCAACTCCTGCTGGCTGGAGTGCCATTCGCGTTCACGCTGATCGGCATCCTCCTCGCGCACGAACTGGGGCATTATTTTGCCTGCCGTTATTACAAAATTTCCGCCAGCTATCCGTACTTCATTCCCGCGCCCACGCTGATCGGAACTCTCGGCGCATTCATCCGTATACGGTCGGCGATTTACAATCGCAAGGCGCTTTTCGATGTGGGGCTTGCGGGGCCCGTGGTGGGCTTTCTGTTTGCCATTCCGGCCCTGGCCATCGCGATCTTTTACTCCAAAGTGGTTCCGTTTTCGGAATCGCACGCTTCGATTGTCTTTGGACAACCGCTCGCGCAGCGCCTGCTCGCTGCCGTTCTGCGGCCCGGAGTCCATCCGGGCGATTTGCTGCTGCATCCGGTCGGACGAGCCGCGTGGGTGGGCCTGTTTGCAACGGCGCTGAATCTGCTCCCCGGCGGGCAATTGGATGGCGGGCACATCCTGTACGCGGCCGCCAGCAAGTATCACCGCAAAATCACTCTGGGTGTGGCGTTGCTCTTGATTCCGCTCGGCATCTTCTTTTGGAGGGGATGGATTCTGTGGTCCGTTCTGCTGCTGGCCATTGGTTTCCGGCATCCTCCGCTGATCGATCGTTGGGAACAACTCGATCGTAAACGCCTCGTCTGGGCAGGAATTGCTGTCCTGATT
>JBEKCU010000227.1:0-7767 GCA_050014735.1 Candidatus Acidiferrales bacterium
CGGCTGTGAGTTCTCCCAACGGTTACGGACAGGAATATTTTTCAACCTTTGCCAATTTTCTGATGGCCGAACCCAACCGGATCAACGTTACAACTTCCACCTCAAATGAGAACCGCGACTTTAGATATTTCACCCTCGGATTTTATGCGCAGGACGATTGGCGCGTGAACTCGAGGCTGACGCTCAATTTGGGTCTGCGCTACGAATTCAATACCACCCCGCGCGAGTTGAATGGGAGAGACTACACGCTTCGCGACCACGCCCTGGATCCAACCCCCACGCAAGGGGCGATCATGCTTGACCGCTCTTATTTGAACTTTAGCCCGCGGGTGGGTTTCGCCTGGGATATCTTTGGCGACGGCAAGACCTCGCTCCGGGGCGCTGCGGGGCTGTATTACGACGTTGGGAATTTTGGCAACTTGTTTATCTTAAACGCGTTCGCCGGGCTCGTGGAAGTTAATGTGCAGCAGTTTCTGAATCCGTCGTCAAACATCCCGGTTCCCCTTCCTTATACTCAGCCAACTCCCGCCACCACCATTCAAGGGATATCGGATTACAACGACAGTCAACCGCACTTCCTGCAAATGAACCTGAGCATCCAGCGGCAGTTGCCCGGGAACACCGCGCTGACAATAGCTTATGTGAGCACCCGCGGAGCGCACCTGTGGTCCACAGGAGAAGGAAACAACACCACACCCACCTACGTGTCCCCCACCGGAATCCAGTATTGGTCGAATAATTTGTCTTCGACTACCACGGGCTGCGAGAATGTGGTCCCTTCCTGCCGGGCCAATACAGCCTACGACAACATACAGCTTACTTCTACGTTGGGCGACTCCTGGTACAACGCTTTGCAAGTGAACGTGGACAAGAGGCTCGGACACGGTTTGGAATTTCAGGGTAGTTATACCTGGTCACATTCGGAGGACACGACCGAGGGCAATCTCGGCGTTACCACTTGCAGTGGCGTCGGCATGGATCAGAGCAGCGACCCTCTGCACAGGGAGAACGATAAGGCTCCCTCCTGCTTCGATGTCCGGAACAACCTTCGTTTGAACCTGCTTTATCATCTCCCGAACAGGAGCTCGACCGGTGTCCTTTCAAAGTTGACCAATGGCTGGTGGGTGGGGAATATCGTCTCGGTGCTAGGCGGCTATCCCTTTACGCCCATCGATGGGATCAATCGTTCCAATTCCGGCGTCTTCTATAACGCGCCAAATGAGAGAGTGGACCTGGGTACCGCGACTGTGGCTCCGGGGGGGATCGGACCGGACGGCAATGTCAATTTAACGTCCAAGACGTTCATCCCATTTAATGGCAGCTCCGTCATCACGGGAAATCCGAACCAGTGGTTCAATCCACTCATGTTTACGATGCAACCGATGGTGCCTTGCCCCAACATCCCGGCACAAACCTGCGGCACGCTGGGCACGGCGAGCCGAGGATTATTGCGGGGACCGGGGTTAGGAGACTGGGACTTCTCGCTGGTGAAGGACACTGCATTGCGGTTCCTGGGTGAAGGCGGCAGTATGCAGTTCCGAGCTGAATTCTTCAATCTATTGAACCGCGCGAATTTCGGCACGCCTTCCAACACCGTTTTCTCAGGCACCATAGGCACCATCGGTGCTTCTCCTGCCGGTTGCACGACGACCTGCGCGAATGTTGGGGCTTATTCACAATCCCCGGTGGGAAATGCGGGAGCAATTACAACGACTGCAACCCCGTCGAGGCAAATTCAGTTGGCGTTGAAGGTCATCTTCTAGGGGATTGGATGAGAAGTGGCGCGCTTGCAGCGGCACGATGCCGCCGCAAGCGTGCAAGCCGAAGGAGAGAACGGCCATGAGAATTCGAATTGCGCTTGCTTCGATGGCAATGCTGCTCTCGTTGCCTTCGGCGTATGGCCAAGATCTCGACGATGTGGGAACCGTCAAAGCGGTAGCTCTCCGGTACATCGAGGGATGGTACGCGGGTAATGCCACTCAGGTTCGGGATGTGCTGCATGCAGAACTGGTAAAGCGGATTGTAAAAACAGATCCGCAGACGGGGAAAAGCTATCTGATCACCCAGAGTTTGTCGGACTTCATTAACCTGACAGCCGCGCACAAAGAAAAGCCCGGAGCGAAGCAGCAAAAAGACATCACCGTTCTCGACGTTTATAAAAACGCGGCGATGGCGAGGGTCTCGGCTACCGCGTGGTTCGATTACATGCAACTCGCCAAGTGGGATGGGAAGTGGATGATTTTCAATCTTCTTTGGGAGCGCAAGGACGGGGGCATTCCGGGTGGCGAAGTCCTGCAGTCTACCCAAAATCCAGACGACACAGCCGCCGTCAAAGCGGCAGCACTCGAATATATCGAGGGCTGGTACGCTGGCGATGCACAACGCATTGAAAAGGTGCTGCATCCGGATCTGGTCAGGCGGACGCTGAGGATCGATCCGCAGACCGGCACGACCTACCTGATGTTCGATGGTTCGAGGGATTTCATTAGCCTGACGGGTGAACACAAAGGAAAGCCTGGCGCAAAACAGCAGGAAGATATCGTGGTTCTCGACGTCTATAGAAATGCGGCAATGGTAAGGGTCACAGCCGCCTCCTGGGTTGATTACATGCAAATGGCCAGGTGGAATGGGAAGTGGGTGATTGTCGACCTTCTTTGGGAGCCCAAAGACGGGGGGCTGGTCGGTACAACGTTGGAAGGACTTCCAGAAAGGCCGCTTCCCCCCGCTTTAAAGGACCTATGGCGTTATGCGGGAACCGTCAGCCAGTAGAGTTCATGGTATGAATCGGGGCGTTAAGAGGACAGCATAACTTCGATAAGGATCGCCCAGTAGTTGTCGAACGGTACGCAGCAACCAGGGGTTCGATTAGGAGAACCAAACGATGGAAGAAAATTCCCAACGCGATTTGTTTACGCCAATCCTGGCCAATGATGCGCTTGCTGGGCCTATTCTGTTGGTCGCGCGCTTATTGACGACAACCATTTTCGTCTATTACATCATTCTCGAAACATTTCAGAATGCGCGCATGCAGGCCTACGTCGAAAAACATAATCTGCCGGGCGAACTCGTATATCTGGCTCTTGCGGTTCAGGTGGTCGGCTGTCTCCTGATGGTCGTTGGATATAAGACAAGATTCGCGGCGCTCCTGCTCGCTGGCTTCAGCATCGTCGCAACCTTGATATTCAATTTTCATTCCCGGATCAACCTCCTGAAGGATTTCGGTATCGCCGGCGGACTGTTTTTCTTGTTTGCCAATGGCCCGGGGCCAATTTCGATCGACGCTTTGCTGGGTCAATCGCAGCCCGTGGGGACGGGACCGAATTCTTATCGCGGATTTTTTGCGTCTGTCTTGAACAACAATTCGATCATGGGTCCCCTTCTGTTTCTAGGGCGGCTATTTGCCGCCGTGATCTTCCTTGTGTTTGGGAATAATAAAGTTATTCATAACGCGCAAATGCAAGCGTACATGGTGAATCACAATTCCCATGTGCCCACCCTCCTGATTTTCCCGGCGCTTGCTCTGCAACTGCTGGGCGGTGCAATGCTTATAGTGGGATATAAGACGCGGTACGCCGCACTCGCTTTGTCTGGATTCACGATCATCGCGGCGTCACTGTTTCACATTCAGTGGGGCATCCAGGCCGAGTTCATTCAATTTCTGACGGATTACAGCCTGACTGGCGCGATCTTGTTTATGTTCGTGTACGGCCCCGGTCCTTTCTCGGTGGATGCGTGGCTGGGGCGCCCGAAGCTGGCATCTGTGCGCGCATAGTATATATCCTGCCCAACGAACGCCACGCAGAAGGCACGGCATGCCGTGCCCCTACAAGCGATGCGGGCCGGACCTGCTTCGCCCGGCATCACAACGTGACAAACCATTGCGCCATGACAGGAGTTCGTGCATTGGTCGCCCAGAAAACACAAAGGGCACAGAGAAGAGTCTCACTTTCTCCGTGCCCTTTGTTTTCGTTTAGCCCCCGGGTTTCACAGCGGGACGCTGTTGATTCTCACTTCTTGTTCGGCAGCCTCCACTAAGAATGGCTCACGGAATTGGCGGCGCGTCCGCTGTGTAGCCATTGGGATAGAAGTGCACTCCGACGCACAGGGCCTTGTTCCTGGTGCCAAACCAAAGCGTGTTGCCTGAGTCCACCTCCATCTTAGGTACACTCTGGTGCGGTTGCGGCATCGGGTAGGAAGTCCACGTTCCGGTTTTAGGGTTTAATTTCCATAACGAGCTGTGCGTGTCATCGGCGGTCCAGACCATGTCCTGTTTATCCGGCCATGACTCGTAGGGATTGGCTCCACTCACGGGGACTTTGAAAAGCGTTATCTTTCCAGTCGGCGGATCCAGTCTGACGAGGTAGCCCGTGTTGTGCGCGGACGCATACACAACGCCTTTCGAGTCCACGCCGATTCGGCGAATCTGGCCCCACGACTCCGGAACCGGATATTCGGTGATCGATCCGGTTTCCGCGTCCCACTTGTTGATGGTCCCTTTCTGCCAGCCCGCGCCCCACATGTTGGCCTGCTGATCGACCGCCAAGCCGTAAATACCGTTGTCCGGCGTCGGCGTGGGGTATGTGTGAATGGTTCGAGTCTTTGCGTCCAACCGACCGAACATGGCTCCCCAGATGAGGGAGAAGTCGATGTTGTCATTCTTGTCGACAATCAGCCCGACCATAACCCCCTCCTGCGGGATCACATGCCGGATCTGTTTGCCGGTCACCGGGTCCAACTCTCCCAGCATTCCGCCTTGCAATTCGCTCCAGTAGACTCGGCCCTCCCGGTCAGTGGTGATACCGCTCGCCGAGACAAAAGGGTTAGGACCCTTGATTGGGTAGTTTCTCCAGCGCTTGATCGGGTCTAATTCCTTGGAATTCAGTCCCATGATGGAGTTCGAGAATTTAGAAGAAAACCAAATGGTGCCATCCAGGGGCGAAATGCTCGCTGCCTGCATGTTTGCCTGGGTGAGCCCTGGGAGTTGTTCGAACATCCCGTCGATCATGGACGCGCCGGGTTTTATCCCCTGGCTCGACACAATCTTGTAGTCCGCTGGGACGTCGTAGAGCACATAAATTGACTTCGAGGAGGCTTCCTCATCGACCACCAGCGGATCCACGCGAAGCCCAACGTCCGGCTTTCCGGGGCCGAAATTCGTGGCCAGGTAGTCCGCCATCATTTCCTTTTGCTTGTCGCTAAACGGCGTCCTGCCCAGCGCCTGGACGTTATGGAAGGTGGTTACGCCCTCTTCCGTCATCGCTTTGACGGCATCCAGAAATTGTGCCTTGGTGTAGTGAAAGCCGGTCAAGTTATCCTCGTGGCAACCTGTGCAGTTCGCCTTAATCATGTCGCGCGCGGGTCCCGGCGGGTAGACCTCCTCAAAGCTGTTGACGAAGACGATGTTTTTGTCAGGGCCGCCGCGGCCAGGCGGGTTTCCACCCGCCCCTGTAATCATTCGCGGCGTTCGATCGGTCTGCTTACTCACCGCAATGTCTACATTCTTGGTCTCCCCGGGCCCTAGCTGTACAGGCATACTGGGTGACTTGTAAGCCGGCTCGTTGACCGTCAATTCATAGCGGCCGGGCAGCGCCTGCGGGACCGTGTAGTGGCCCTTATAGGTGAACACGACGTACCAGAGCCGATTGTCCAGATTGTGAGCGGCCACGCGGAACCCAATCACCTGCCCTTGATCGGCAGTAACGGTGCCGCTGATCGTGCCGCGCACGGGCTGCTGAGCAAAGGACGGGCGCCCGAAGCATAATACGACTGCCGCAACAACAAACAGCGCGGCATAGCCCTTTTGCCGCAGCTTTTCCAGTGCATTGTGAACCATTATTTTGTCCTCCCTAGACTTAGATAAATCGTAATCTCTTCTACCGAGATTTAATGCAACCAAGAGCAAAACGTCAAGACAGGTGCGCTTGAGCGCCATGTATCGCCGAGTCGCACAGATCGGGGACGCCAGCGCATCTCTTCGGAGAAACTGTACTAATCTGAGAGCTAGTCTCGACAGGGAGGCTAGCTCTCAAAATGGCTGTACCGCTCGCTAAAATACGTACTTCAGCGCAAACTGAATCAGCCGCGGGTTCACCGATGCGCTGGTAATCTGTCCGAAAGCGCCAGTCACGCTCGTTCCCGGATTGTTGAACTGCGGATGATTGAACGCGTTGAAAAGTTCCGCGCGGAACACAAGATTGGCATCTTCGTGGATGCCTCCAACCTTGGTGGTCTTCTGCAACGTTATGTCCCAGTTGGATTGGTCCGGACCACGAATGATGCCCAGGCCGACGTTGCCCCAGCCTGTCGCGCCGTTAATTCCCAACGGGCTTGCGGGCGGAGTCGCAAATGCCGCCTTGTTGAGAAACCCGATCGCACTGTAAGTTCCCCCGAGCCGTTGCTGGATCGATCCGGAGGTAGCAATGTTTCCAGCGCCCATTCCCGAAGCGAAGAAGGCGGGGGACGCAGTAAGTGCACCGAGTCCATAGAGGGTCCCTCCCCTGGTGTCGGTGATGGTCATCGGGGTTCCGCTTTGCAGTGTGGTCACACCGGCAACATTCCAGCCATTTGTCAGCTTATCCAGGAATCCTTGATGTGTGCCGAGGGGAAGATTCCAGCTATAGGTCACAGTCAATCGTTGCGGGCGGTAGTAAGGACTCAGTCCGTAATCCGCCGCGTGGTTTAGCGGGTCGCCGATGGCCAGAGCGCCGGTTGACGAATCGGCTGTCGTAAAGTCCCGGCTAAAGGTGTAGGCACCCTGCAATTGGAAACCGTGGGAAAACTGCTTCCGAAGTGTGGCCTGGAAGCTGTTGTACTTGGTGTCACCAAGGGCAGAGTTCATTGATATGCCACTGGCTTTGAAACCCAGGTACGGGACGCGAAGGTCCACATTCTGAGGGGAGTTCTGGGTAACACCATTGATGGGGTTGGCGGCGCTTGCAATCTGTGCTTCGTCGAACCCTATCGTGCCGCTGGGCTCATGAATCCCGTGTGACCCCACATAGCCCAACTCGAGTATCCACCGGGGAAAGATCTGGTACTGAATGTTGAGATTCCATTCCTGGACTGTAGGTATCTGGAAATTTGGCTGCATGAACGTTTCGGACAGCTCCGAACCGCAAACGCTTGGGAGAGTTGCCCCCGACGTCATCCCGGTGACGCAAGCTGGCGAAGTATTTTCCCAACGGTCCGGCCAGCCCAAAGTGGGTACTACGGTTCCTGTCCCGGGAGCTCCGCCAAATGGCTGCGCAAACGTCGCAAACCCGATGGACGATCCTGATCCGGCAACGGTATAGGCGTAAGGGAAATTCTGGTTGAGCGAGGTGAAGTAATAGAGCGAACCTGAACGGTCATAGAAAAAGCCAAAGCCTGCGCGAACGACCAGCCGGTCACTGGATGTTGGCTGCCACGCGAGCCCGATACGAGGGGCAAAGTGTCTTAGCGACGGATCAATCTCTGTTGGAATTGTATGGTTGCTCTGGAAAACCCCACCGACCGGAACAGCGGGCCACTGGGAAAAATTGAAGTTCGAGGGCACTACGACGCCTTGCAGAGTTCCCGTGGCGGGCGACTGCCCCGGGGCCGCCGTAGCCAATTGAGGCCAGAAATTCGTCACGCGGCCCTCCGTATCGGCTGTAATCCCGGCGTATTCCCAACGCAATCCTAGATTCACGGTGAGTCGGGAGGAAAGCTTGATATCGTCCTGGACGAACCAGTTGGCGTCCGGCATGCGATATCCGTGGTCGATACCTCCCGGGGGGACAACGGCAG
>JBEKCU010000228.1:0-10767 GCA_050014735.1 Candidatus Acidiferrales bacterium
ACTGATGATCAAGGCGCTATAATTAAGACAACTCACGTTATTGTGCCGGCGCCGCGTCACTGCCTTTATCGAGGACTACTTTTATCTGGGACTTGCTGCTCGCAACCGCGTCGATTTCGCTCTCGTAGGTACGGTAGCCTTCGAGGGTTATCTTGAGCCGATGTTTGCCGGGGCTGACGAGCATGGAATGAAACCTGCCTCCAAAATCGCTGCCGTGTCCCATGTAACCGTCGTCTACAAATACGGCCGCGCGCTTGGGCCGTATATCCAGGCGTAGCTCGGCCGCATCGGTGCCGGGATACGTCATCTTGGTATTCTCTTCCAGTACAACGGCCACGGTCTGGATTTGATCCGCCGCGACCACCAGGTGCTGCGTGAAATCCTTGTATCCGGCTTGCCGAATGGAAATGTCATGTTCTCCGGCGGGAAGCATCACTTTCCGGTTGCCCTTGAGCTCTTTGACATAGCCTGCATATTTCCCGTCGATCCACACGCCAGAATCTCTTTCTGCTTGATCGTCGGCAGTGAAACGCACTTCGCCCATTCCCGGGCTTTGCTGTCCATAAATATCGTGGTGAGCCACAAACAAGACAACCAACACCAAGGAAATCAGGAGTCGCGCGGGGGTGCGTGTGAGCATTAGCTTTCCTTCCTCCAGGATTATAAGGCGGAGGCGCGCTAGATCGGGCAAGTTTTTCCACTTCCCGTCTTAGTCCGACAGCGTGCCCGATCGCTAGCCGGCATCCCTGCCGGAGGTCGCATTCCAGGGAGACGACTTCGGGGGCAGAGGCTCGCGTATTTCGTCAATTGAAGCGGTATTGGATTCGAAGCTGATGGTTCGATGCGGCTCTCCGACAGGAGCTTTCAAAGAGTATAGGCAAGATCGAGGACTTCCACACGGAATCGGCCACATGGCGAGAGATCGACCGCCAGCCCTACTTAAACAGCGAAACCGTTAGAAGCTCGTTCTCGCCACGCAGAAGCGCCTCATCGTCAACGACGGTGAAATTCATCGCAGCGGACGAGCCTCCACCAGGGCTGGGATTCGCGACTACAACCGGATAGGTGCCCGCCTTCGCCAGATCCGTAGCGGTAAGAGAAATAGTCAGGGAAGTCGGGCTGACGAAGGTCGCGGCATGAGGCGTGCCGTTATAGGTCACAGTGGACGAAGCGAGGAAATTTGTTCCTTTGATGGTCAGGGTTTGGGCTGCCGCACCAGTAAACACTACCCAAGGAGAGAGAGAGGCGATTGTCGGTACAGGATTGCTGACCGTGCCGGTCGGTGTCCTGGACCCAGCGGCCGACCCGTCCAACAACAACCCGCCAATGAAGATAGCAAAGCAGAGAGCCAGGGCAGCTTTCCGTCTGGCAGACATGTAGCCTCCTGGTACTGAAATACCAGTGAAACATAAATTGAATACGGCTTTTAATTGCAAGCCCAAGACGCTCGAAATACTGTAAGCCGCACTCCATTTAGTGTCAACGCCGATGCCGGGGGGGTGTTTGGGGCAGATAATCCCCAAGCCGTACGACACCTCATAGACAGATTCACGCACCCGCGACTCTTGAGAACCGATCAGATATTCAATCTGGGCGTTGGGAACGTAAACGACAGGCGTTTTCATTCCGACGTTCAGGCCATCCTTTGAAAGTTCCTTTACAAAGTCTTCGCCGACGAACCAAAAGCCGTCAGGTTCAACGAGTTCAATCGACGCGTTAATGGCTTTCCGGAGACCAACCATTTTCAGAATTACGTCTTTGCTTCGAAGATGCTGTCCATCCAACATTAGAGCGTCACGATCCATCGGCGATTATTTCGGGCGGAGTTTCCGACTTGGACCTCTGACTCGCGCATCCTACGCTTCCCCCTCCCCCGACACAACGAATTTTCCATCGAAGCAGCAGCGACGGATTTCGGCGCCGAGGGAGGTTGGAGAAAGAAAAACGTCTGAGAAATGGGTTGGAGAAGCCCAAGTTTGGGCGTTGAGATTTTTCCACAACCTTTGAAAGATCACGCAGCCAAGAAGATGGCTGAACCGTTGCAAACTGCGGAAGACAGGTATAGATTCAACCGCTATCCGGGAAGGCAAACGGGAAATCCCGGGTTGGGCCTCACAACCTGCGTGACATCGGCATCGTGGATTGAAGACGCAATTAATCTGTTCGTTCGTCCAACGTATCGTGGATTATGGGTATCTTCATCGTCATACTCGTCGGCCTCATGCTCTTGCTTCCAAGGGTACTTCGGAAAACGCGCGCCAGGGATCTAACCAGCGTCGCGGAATCCTTCGGCTTCATTTTTCTTGGAAACGAGTGGCCGGAGCCGTCGCAGGCTCCCATGATGCGAACGTGGACGTCCGTATCCTCCCAGCCGCCACTCTTCCTGAGGTTGTTTTTCAAACGAGCGAACAAACCGCTCTATAGCAACATCATGAGCGGCTCGTTCGCCGGGCTTCCCGTCAGTCTCTTCGATTATCGTTACAGCTTCGGACGCCAGAGCTTTCCTTTGACTGTCGTTGCGTTCTCGCATGGCCTGCGACTACCGATGTTCCAATTGCTGCCCAATCATCCTTTTCTTCCAACTCTCTTGCGAGAAACCGGTGCCAAAGTCCACGCCATCGTGTTCGACTCTCATCCCGATTTCTCTCGTCGTTTCTTGCTGATTGGCGCGCCCGAGGATGAAGCCGAATTACGCGCGCTATTCTCCCCAGCATTGCTCGCGTTTCTCGCTGGGCTCCCGCCCCAGGAGCTATGGAGCATCGAAAATGACGGAGTTCACCTCATCCTACATGGACCGTCGATCGTCCGAACGCGCGACTTCCGGGTGTTCCTAGAGCAGTCATCTTCAATCGCGAAGACATTTCTCGATTCCCGCGGCGCGATAACAGCCGGTCAGATTTCAGCTTCTTCAAAATCGAGCGGCATCGACCGCGCGGCCATGCCGAAAGAATCGACGATCGCAAGGATCATCGTGCGGGGCCTGAAGTTGTTCGAGTGGATGTTTAACATAGCTTTCTGGCTAGTCGTGGCGTGGCTTATCCTGATTGCCTGGCTTGTTTTCCGAGGAATTGCCAAACGGGGCTAGTGTGCTGTCCCATACATACACGGAGGATCTGCACCGCTGCCAGGGGCTAAAGCCCCATTCAATATACGGGCTCTATGTCAGGGCTGAAGCCCTGACCCACAAAAAAGAAATGTAACGAGCTTTTGAGACGGCACACTAAGTACTCCGCGAGTGTCTCCTGCGCTGTCGAGCTGGCGGAATCGTTCGCGGGGCTTGCTATGGATCGGCCGTGATCTGATGACGCAGCTCCGTTCGCCTCGCGAATTTCCACTTCAAAATCAAAGGTCTGTTTAGTTACCCCTCGATAAACCGGGATATACGCAAGTCGCCGGTTTTCTCCCAAACTGTAAATAGCCGAGTTCCGATGAAGCGAGGCTCAGGCTCCGCGGATCGGCTTCGTCATCAGATCGACAAAAAGTTCCTTAAAGCGATCGTGGTCGATCTCCTGAAGGACGTTTACTAATCCCGCGGACGGCGGCGGGCCCAAATAGAACTGTCGCGGGTCAACGAAGACCCGACGATCGGACAGGCTCACAGGGTGGCCTCCTGTATCGGGCGGAGCTTGCCAATTTTTTGACCAGAACATCGAATCGCCGTAACGCGGACCGGGCGTGCAGCAAATATCCACGTACATCTGTTCCGATTTCGTGAAGACGCTCGAATCGATCACCTGCGCGGCAATCATTTCGTCCGCCATGCGGAATAAGCGCAAGCTGGGATTACTTCTCAGCGGTTCAACGGCATACTTTTGGAAAAGATCGGAAATTGGGCTCTGAGCACGGCTGGCAATTTCATCGATCATCCGGCGGCCGGGCGCGATCTCATCGCTTTCGTGACTCTCTTCGGCAAGATCGACAGGGACGATATTGAGTTTCGGCCACATCGCGCGAAGAACTTTTCGGGCAGCCTCCGGGTCGAAGAAGATATTGAACGTGTTGGTGAAGACGTGGAAGCCAGTTCCCATGATGACCACTTCGGGCACCAGCGGAACGATATCGGGTGCAAGAGCAATCGCGAGCGCCAAATTCGTCAGCGGTCCTCCGGTATAGATGGTCACTTGGCCAGGATATTGGCGGACAGTTTTAACGATGAACCGAGCCGCGTGGTCCTGCTGTGGCCTAATGTTCGCGAAGCGATCGTACGGCGGGGGCAGGGGCTTGATTTCATCCGGCCCCCCATTGGTGCGATTGAAGGCGCCGAGCCATGGGTCCGTTCGATGGCCGCCGTAGAGTTGAAGCCGGAGCAGCCACTCTTCCTTTGTATTAAGCATGGGGAATTCAGCGCCAGGGTAAACCGGGATTTCCGTGCGTCCCATCATTTCCAGCAAGCGCAGTGTGAACGCCATCTCTTGCTTCATCCAGGCGTCGCCGGTAACAAGCGTGATGCCAAGCAGGTCGATGTTGTCGGCCTGCAACATCATAAGAGTTCCAAGGATGTCAGTGCCGAACGGACCGGAGTTGTCCTGGTCGTAAATTACTTTTCGCTTCCCTGCCGCCTGCGGCGAGACTTCAGCCAGCATCGGGGCCGACCTCACAGCCGGATCGGACGCCGCTCTGATCGCGGCCGGTTCGGGCGGAATCTGCGACGAGGCAATAGCGACTCCCACTGTTTTGATGAATTCACGGCGCGTCGTGGTCATTTGCGCCCCCTTCGTGAGTTTTAGCAAATCTTCTAACGCCGTGGTCCTGTCCTGATTTGGAAACAATCTCTGGAGTTTGGCCGTTTAGGAGGTCCGAGCTTCAGCTCGGACGCTCAGGCGGTTCGATTTCGGGCTTTAGCCGCTGAAGCTTCAGGGGCTAAAAGCCCAGAAGCAAAAGCCACCCGAATGTCCGAGCTGAAGCTCGGACCTCCTAAACAACCAACCTTCCAAATTACGACAGTACCTATGCCTTCGAACGTTTGATGGGACGAGTCATCAAATCGATAAAGAGTTCCCGAAATCTCTTTTTGTCGATCCCCTTCAGCACCTGAACGCGACCAGCTTTGAGCGAAGGATCGTTTTGGCCTGAAAGTTCCGTGCCTGCGCCGGCATCCTTCCAGCGGGCGTCCCAGAACGAGGTGTCGCCATAGTGGCCGTCGTTGTGCGTCACAATATCGATATACATTTCATCGAAGCCGCTAAAAATCGAGGAATCGATCACGTGGGCGGCCATCATTTCATCCGGCATCCGAAAGGATTGCCTTCGCGGATTTTCGCGCTGCGGGGCTTGTTCGTATCTCCGGAACAGATCGGCGATCGGCGTGTGGGCGCGATCCACGATGTAATCCACCTTGCCGTCATCCGCCATGTGGACTTGCTCGGCAAGATCCGTGGTGACCAGAGTGAATTTTGGCCAGCCCGCGCGCAAACCGATCTTGGCGGCTTCCGCGTCGAAATAAACATTGACCGAACTGGTCGAGTGATGACTGCCTCCGCCCATAAAAATGACTTCCTTTGTGATGGGTACAATGTCCGGCGCGAGCATGGCCGCGAGCGCCAGGTTCGTCATTGGGCCGCCACAAAACATGGTTATTTCGTTCGGGTTCGCACGAATAGTGCGGATGATGAAGTCCGCCGCGGGTTCGGGCTGGGCCTTGATCTGAGCGAACCGGCTGTACGGTGGCGGAAGCGACGTGACTTCATCACGGCTTCCGGCATCTTTAGCGAAGCACCCCAGATATCCTTCGTTCCCGAGCGTCCTTGAACCGAACATCCGGTAGCGCATCTGCGCCTCGGCCTTCGTGTTGAGCAACGGTTCCTGGGCTCCCATGTACACCGGCACTTCCGGTCGGCCCATAATTTCGAGCAGACGCAGCGCGTACGCGGTTTCCTGTTTGGCCCACATATCGCAAGTCACGGTGCAGATGCCAAGCAAATCGATATTATCGGCCTGCAAGAGCATCAGGGTCGCGACCGTATCGGTGGAAAGCGGACCGCGGTGGTCCTGGTCGTAGATTAATTTTTTCTTGCGCGCAGGCGCTGGCTGGGTTTGGGTGGCCGGTGAAAACATGGCGCTGTGAGCGAGCAGATCGGATGAAGTTTGCATTCTGGTTCTCCTCTTCGGATCGACTGCGCAATCAGCCGCGATCGATCCGGATTCAGTAGCCCTGTTCGGCGCAACTCCAGGATTTGTCACCATCCGCAACACGTCGTGCAGTCTCTCCGCGCCTTGATCGATAGCCTAATTTAATTCTTCGATCATGCAGATTATGCCCGGATTACTACGTTCTCGGAAGACATTCACTAAAGGCCTGAACAGGAGGTCCTTCCATGTAACGATTCACAAGCGCTAGCAGGAACTGCGATGGATTCCATTCCAGAGACGGTGTTCACAGGAACTGGGAAGTCGGAAAAATGCCGCAAGACGATAAGTGGACTTCGAGACGGAGAGTGAATATGTCGCAGTGCTTCGAAATCTACATCGTTAACGTATAAACAAACCACTGTATTCCCATCTTTCTTAGTGACGCTTGAAAGATGCCATTTGAAGGAGTGCGCGTTGGCCCGGCCACAAAATATCCTGAATAACTACCATTAACCGTGGCGTTTTCACCGTCAATAGTCACGTTCTGAATGTGAAATTCGCGACGAAACGAATTTAGCGCGACCAATGACCTCTGGAGAGTATCCGAACTCATTCTAGGAATTGTGGGGCCAGACTGCTTCTACGTCGGAAACGCTCTTATGAGGGAAAGACTCGAATAAGTGCTCGCAATAAAAAAGATTGGCCGAGAACGGCCCGACACCCAGGACGAGCACACGAATAATTTCTTCCTCCAAACTCGCGGTTTGCCAACGCCCGCGACAGGCGAACAAGCGTCTTATATCCTTCAGCGCTTGGCGGAAGCTTCACGGCCCTTCGGAACGACAGTAGTGCTGAAAGGCTATACGGCGGAAATCACGCTGAAACGCAGAAATTAAGACGAATCGATACAGATCACATGCTGAATATGAGGATCTGATTAGTGACTAGCTTTCAGCCCCTGCCACATTCCGAAAAGACGCGCCAGCTCAACTGGATGCGGGTGAGTCCCGGCTATTTTCTGAGAGCGTCGCTCAACGACTTGGGGCCTTTGGGGTCGAACTTCCCCCACCCGGTACGATCTGCGACAACAATGGCTGTAACGTGCAACACTAGAAACAATACGGTTGTGAGCTGCCCTTCGATTTCGGCGCGAATTCGGTCCGTCTGGGGATGTAGGAAGTGGATGAGGTCTCCTGCAAAAAAAAACGAAAGCCCAAACATGCCTAACAAGATCTTACTCAATACCAGGAGCCGAGACTTTCTCTTCGATATTGTTGCTGCGTCCGGGGAGCTCAGCCGGCTGTTCGAGCGATCTTCCAGAGTCCGGAGGTTTGCTCGCAGGAGTTGTCGAACGGTTGCACGCTGGATTTCGGACAGCGACGCCACCGGCAAAATAAGGGATCGGCCGCCTTTGCTTGATTTAACTACTATGACTCGTCGTCCCTCCTTCCAACCTTGAAGCGTTATCCATTGGACCAGACTTGCCGGCCCGCGCTGCCATTCGTACTGAATACCTTGATCGGTGAAACCGATCAGTTCGGGCTGGCTTTCGTTCCGCAGGATTAATTCCTGCCTTCGTTTTCGTCTTCGGAAATAAATTCCGCACAACATGATGGCAGAGAGCACCATCGCGATGGTGACGTCGGCCCAAACGGGCGGTGTCCGTCCCAGGTACACCCTGGCTGCACTCCGGTTAATTTGCCTGGGATTTGCATCGTCGCCTCGCAAAAGCCTTGCCTAGGGCCTTCAGTCGGGAGTTTCACTCACTTGAATCACGGAGCATTCCAGCCTCCGTTACGGGAGGCGACGCCAATATGCGACTTACGTGAAATTAATCCTATGTGATGTACAACACTTCGCCATCTTTCGGAGGCAAGCTCCGTTTTCTTAAATGAGAAGACAGGACTTGCGCGGGGGACATCGGAGACGAAGCAATCTAGATTCCATCACCGGCCTTTGACGGAAGTGATGCAAATAGATAACTTATCCGTATTCTTATATTCGCAAGAGCGCAGTATTTTGCACAACTGTGGGCGGAATTGGCCGGTTTTACCTCAAACGTTCGTATTTTGCGTGTACGGAAAATCCCATTCCCGGCCGAACGACGAGCCAAGTCCTGATATTAACGTTAGTCCCTTCTCGGGACTTGTACAGCGGTTCGACTTCGGTTCATACTCTACCCACTCTGGGGTGCTGCGCCAATGAGGGCAAAATTTGAAAGAGCTATGTTCAACGTCGCCATAGCGGCTGCAACAGGTGTGATTGGTGCGGCGCTTCTAAACGCGCAAATGAATCCGGCAACTTCGACGGGCGGCCAACCCGCGCCCTCCGGCCAAGTCCAGAAAACGGAACAGCCATCTCCTCCGCAAGCCCTGAAAGGAGAATGGAAGCTGAATCCAGACAAGAGCGACGATGCGGAAGAGAAACTGAGGGGGACCCCCGAACAGGATATCCCGATCGACCCGGGGAACGTTCCGTCCGCGAGCCAGAGCACTCCGTCGGGCGGCAGCAGACGAACTGGGGCGCCATACGGACGGCCAGGTGGAAATGGCCCCTTGGGAGGGCCCCTCCCAGTTGGAGCAGACGCCAAAGCCAACCAAAAGATGCTGGAATTATTGCGGCCCGCCTCGTCGCTGACCGTGGAAGCGAAAGACAGCGAGTTCGATCTCACCGATGAAAACAACCGAAAACGCGCCTTTTTCACGGACGGAAGGAAACTGCAGAAATCCAAGGATGACAGCTATAAGGAGATGGCCGCGCTTTGGAGCGCTGGACGTCTGAGCTTCGATGAAAAAGGGCCGCGGAACGAAAAGATCACCGTCACATTTCAACTGGCGCGAGATGCGCGGCAGCTCATTGAAACGACCCAAGTGGACAAAGGCAAAATTTATTCTCCAGTTGTGATCCGCTACGTTTACGACCCCGCTCAGGGCGGCCAATAAAATCAGAAGCCTGACAGGACAAGGCGGCATTCAGCGGGTCGGCCGAAAGGGCACGACATGCCGTGCTCGTATAACCGCGATACCCCCGAAATTTATCGAGATCCATTGCATTCGCGAGCGATCTCGGGCGAGTGTGTGAGAAATCCGGGCTGACAGGTTATTGCGCCACTTGCCGCCTTCCGACAATTCTGTTTTATCGAACTCGCGCCGGAGCACCGTGCCTGTGTGCACCGTTCTTTTGACAGCGCACGTCCGATAACGCACTAACGCTTATCTGGACTTGGCCTAGGAGGGAGATAGAATTGCTCGCTATGTGGAGCTGCCCCTCACCGCTCGCGGCCGTTCGTATGTCGGCGATCATGTGCGCACCGCAGCCGCCCGCGCCTGACAGCCGGTCTTAAGGTAGCCGAGCAATGTCCGGCGTTCCGAGGTCATCGGAATGTAGTTGCTTAACTTACTTGGGACAGCATCGAGAAGATATAAACTGTGGAAATCGAAGGTGCCATACAGGATCTTCAGCCCGCGCGTCCGTGGACAGCACAAGTAGTCCATCGGTACTAGTCTCGATGGGAATCGCGTAGGCCCCACAATTGTTACTCGAGGACCATGGCCTAAGGGAGGCTCTCGCGTCAAAATAGAATTCGAGGAAACACTAATATGCCCGATCCCCTGCAGCGGCGAAACAATCCGCGCAACAGCTTCAGTTGCTTCGCTCGCTTCCGCACGCTGGATGCGGGACCGTATGACTTCGAACGGCTTTGTGTGACCAAGGATTTTTCGCACGACGGCCTGTATTTTCTCGCCCTTGACCGTGACGTCGCGCTAAGAATGAAGCTGCTTCTGAGATTTCCCTACCTCGGCGATCCGAGTGCGGCGAATCCTGAATGTGTCGTCGAGGTTGTGAGGACAATGCCTCTCGATTTAAAACGCTGCGGCGTGGGAGTGAGACTCATTTCGTTCCACCCCCCCGCGAAACAGAATGCCGTGATTATTCCGGAAATGAGCCCGTCGAAGGATCTGACCCTGAATGGCATCGATCTCTACGCCTGACGCCACCGCCTCGCACTGACGTTTTCATTTCCCAAAAAGTCGCATTGCCCTCGTCGGTTGGCAGGGCTTGACTGGTGTCCAAAAGCGAACAGTAAGGCCGCCCCATTTTTATTAGAATCCATACAGGTCAGCCAGGAGGAGAAATGGAAGATCACGCGCCACGCATCGGGGAATTTGTATCGACCCACTCTCGTGGATTAGTCGATATTGCGCATGTGGACCCGGAGCTAGTTTACCTGCAAGACGCTCCAAACCGCCCCATTCAGATTGCGAACTTAATGCCGTCGCCGGATCGCCGCCACGGCGTTTGGGTCATCGTACACGAGGCAGTCGCGGCAAAATTTCGGCCTGGTCTAGACTCGACAACGTTCTGAAGCCGACCGGCGGAGAAAAAATATGTTTTACTTACTCTGGTATATTCTGATTGGATTGATTTCGGGAGTTATCGCGAAATCTGTAATGCACGTGCACATGACGATCTTCTGGACGATCGTGCTTGGCATCATCGGATCGATCATCGGCGGGGCCGTCACCCACATGTTTTCGCGCCCGGCCAGCGAAAGATATCATCCCGCCGGCCTCATTTTTTCCACGTTGGGCGCGATCCTGATTCTCTTCGTTTGCTATAAGCTGAACCTTCATTTTCCCACGCCGAACCTCGAATTCCGATAGGGAGGTCACGCCTTCTGGATTCCCGGTTGCCGAT
>JBEKCU010000229.1:0-7715 GCA_050014735.1 Candidatus Acidiferrales bacterium
GGAGCCGGCAATAGGATGTTCGGTCCTCGCTCTATGGGTGTCGCTTAACCGTGGCCACCAAGTTCTGGGACGCGCAAACATCTATCTCCTGAGGAGGAAAGTTGGCAGTTGAAATTACGATGAAAGAATTGCTGGAGGCTGGGGTTCATTTTGGCCACCAGACCCGCCGTTGGAATCCGAAGATGAAGGAATACATCTTCGGTGAACGCAATGGAATCCACATTATCGATCTGCAAAAAACACTGAAATTGTTTCGCGAAGCAGCGCGCTTTGTAGGCGAGCTAAGCAGCAACGGCAAGACCGTTTTGTTCATCGGCACCAAGCGCCAGGCGCAGGAATCCATCGCCGAGGAAGCCAATCGCTGCGGCATGTTCTACGTGAATCACCGCTGGCTGGGCGGCACTCTTACCAACTGGACCACCCTGCAGAAATCCATCAAGCGGCTGAAGACGCTGAAGGCCATGACCGAGGACGGCCGCATGGCGCAACTCTCGAAAAAAGAGGCCGCGCGGCTGGACCGCGAAATGAAGCATCTCAAGCAGAACCTGTCCGGCGTTGAAAATATGTCGGCGCTGCCGGACGCGATGTTTGTCATCGATTCCCACGCCGAAGCGATCGCCGTCCGGGAGGCGCGCCGCATGGGCGTCCCCGTGGTTTCCATCGTGGATACGAATTGCGATCCGGATCAGGTGGACTGGGTGATTCCGGGCAACGACGACGCACTGCGCGCTATCAAATTATTTACCTCTAAAATTTCCGATGCAGTAATCGAGGGCCGCCACGCGTACGAGCGGTCGCAGATCGCCGATCAGAAGGCAGCAACGGATGCAGCGGACAGCGGCGAAAAAGTCGAGTACGTGGACACTAGCGCCTACGAGTCCTATGAAAAACAGGAAGGCGACTTCGTCGATCCAAGCTTGGAATCTGTCGCCGAAGCTGAACCCGAACCCGACGCCACTTCCGTAAAAGGCGCCGCCGAATAGGCGGCGACTGCAGCCCCCTGTCTTGGGCCGCGCGTGGGCGATTCTAACCAAATTCATAAAATTGCAATCGAAGGAATATATAGGATCATGACGAATCCATCTGAACCGGTCAATATTTCCGCACAACTCGTGAAGGAGCTGAGGGAGCGCACGGGCGCGGGATTTTCCGATTGCCGTTCCGCGCTAGTCGAATCGAAGGGAAACATCGAAGGCGCGATCGATGTCCTTCGGAAAAAGGGACAGGCTGCGGCGCAGAAGAAGGCGTCGCGGCAGGCGACTGAGGGCCTTATCGGTCATTACATTCACGCCGGCGGAAAGATTGGGGTCATCATCGAAGTGAATTGCGAATCCGATTTCGTCGCGCGCACCGAGGATTTTCAGCGCCTATGCCACGACGCGGCCATGCATATCGCAGCCCTCGATACGCGGTATGTCCGCCGCGAGGAAGTCACGCAGGAAATTCTGGATCGCGAGCGCGAGATCTACAAAGCGCAAGCTCGCGCCACGGGAAAGCCCGAGCCGGTCATCGAAAAGATCGTCAACGGCAAGATGGAAAAGTTCTACGAGGAAAATTGCCTGTACGAACAGCACTTCATTAAGGATGAGTCGGTCACCGTCGGCGAACTCGTCAGCCAGATGATCCATAAGCTGGGCGAAAATATCTCGATTCGCCGCTACGTGCGATTCAAAGTAGGCGAAAGCGTCGGCGCATCGGCAGAGCCGCCCGCTGTTGCCACCGCTCAAGCCGACTAGTTCGACACAAATTCTTTTGCTTGAACCGTGCGGCGAGGGAAAATCTTTGCTAGAATGCCCGCCGACAGCATGAGCAACGACGACCGAACTTCCCAATCAGGCAAGACCACACCGGCGCCAGCCTATAGCCGCATTGTTCTGAAACTTTCCGGAGAATCCTTTCAGGGTTCGCAGGGAATGGGCATCGACGCCGAAACCGTCCACAGCATCGCCCGCGAAGTGAAGGAAGTGAACGACTTGGGCGTCCAAATGGCTATCATCGTTGGCGGAGGAAACATCTTCCGCGGGACGCGCCAAAAATCCCTTTCGATCGACCGCGCCACGGGCGACTACATGGGCATGCTGGCCACCGTCATCAACGGCCTTGCCCTTCAGGATGCGCTCGAAAAACAGGGCGTCCTGACGCGCCTGTTGAGCGCGATCGAAATGCACGAGGTCGCCGAACCTTTTATCCGCCGCAGGGCCATGCGCCATCTTGAAAAAGGGCGCGTCGTGATCTTTGCGGCGGGCACCGGCAATCCCTATTTTTCGACCGACACTGCCGCCGCTCTGCGGGCCATGGAAATTAAGGCGCACGTAATTCTGAAGGCGACGCGTGTCGATGGCATCTACGACGCCGACCCGGAAAAATTTCCCGAGGCGAGAATGTTCGACCGCATTACCTACCTGGACGTGATCCAGAAAGGCCTCACCGTGATGGATTCCACCGCGATTTCCCTGTGCATGGATAACCGGATGCCGATCATTATTTTTAATATGAATATTCCAGGCAATATCAGGCGGGCAGTCATGGGCCACAAAGTTGGCTCGACGGTGACCGCGGAATGAAAGTGAACGGGAGCTCGATGCGATGAGCACGATGAACACGACGAAGGAAGCGATGGCACAGGCGCGTACTCGGATGGAAAAGGCCGTGGAGGATTTTCGCAAGGAGCTCGCCGGGATGCGCACGGGCCGGGCAAACGTCACGCTGCTCGATCATGTGCGTGTCGATTACCACGGTACGTCCATGCCGGTAAACCAGCTCGGGTCCCTGTCGGTACCAGAAGCCACGATGATCGTAATTTCTCCTTGGGATCCCGGAGCTGTGCCGCTGATCGATAAAGCGATCCGGACGGCCGATCTGGGCCTCAATCCCACGAACGACGGAAAAGTCGTGCGCGTGCCGATTCCGCCCTTGACCGCGGACCGGCGCAAGGACATGGTCAAGCACATGCACAAAATCCTGGAAAATCACCGCACCGCTGTGCGCAACATCCGCCGCGACGTGAAGGAAGCGGTCGATAAGCTCGAAAAAGAGAAAAAGATCAGCCAGGACGAACAGAAGCGGACTCTCGAGGAACTTGAAAAGATAACGCACTCGGAAACCAAGAAGATCGAGGACCTCAGCGCCGTGAAGGAAAGAGAGATTCTGGAAGTGAAGTAGAGTTTAGGTTTTGACTTTTCGGGTGCCGCACCCTTGCGCGTTTCAAGGGTGCGGGTTTAGATTCTCGTCCGCCGACTCATTCCACCGATCGATCGAAATTAATCCTCTTTCGCCGTTGGCGTAATGCGACTAACTGCTCCAGGGCCAATCGTTCGGATGGACCACAAGCCCTCGCTTCACTGGATTCAGATGCATGTAATTCAGCTTCTCCGTAATCTTCTTTCCGCTCCAGACGTTGAAGTCGTGGAAGCGTCTCTGCCAGAAGTGTTGCTCCGCGCACGAATCGCCGTCTCGTCGTTTTGGAAGAAGATTCCTGGATGCTCGTTGTTTCAAGACTTGAAGGGGCTTTGAAGGATCTCCTCTGCTCGGTTCCGTGATGAGGAGGTGCACGTGCTCCGGCATCACGACGTAACCGATCAGAGAGAAGGCGTGCCGGGTACGAACTTCAGCAAGAACGTGTACGAAACAATTGCGGGTGTCTGGCGTTCCAAGCAGCGGACGCCAGCCGAAACAACTGAAGGTAACGAAGTGAAGATCGCCATCTCCATAGCGGCGCTGAAGTGGGTTGCGCATGGACGAAAACCCGCACCCTTGAAGTCCACAAGGGTGCGGCACCCCAGTCTCCTACGTTAAGAAATTAATTCCAAGTCCCACGACCGAACCCTGCGATCGAACCCAGCCGACCAACCCTAATTCCGAACGTCGGTGCGCGGATGATATCCTCGCCTGCATATGACGATTACAGGAACCTTCAGATTTTGATTTGACATACCGAAACGTTTTACCTATACTAACGGCTTCGTCAGGGATAGTTTTGCCCTGTAGGTGAAAGGGAAGGTCTTCAAGCCCCGGAACAAAGCAGGACGGATCGGGGTAAGAAGAGCGGCCGGAATGGGACGCCAGTCCCGCAAAGCCGAGTAACCCTCTCCGCGTGGACCAGACAGAAGTAGGATCTGCTCACTGGTACGAGTGCGGTGATTGTTGTTGGGTACTCCGGAAACGCTCCTGTGCCTTTCATTGCGTGAACTCCACGACACGCTGCATTGCGGAATTCCGCGGTGCGGAATGTGAAGTGAATTACTAGCTCGTTTGAGGGAGAGCCGTGCCGACGTTTGCACAACTAGTTCGATCCGGGCGCGATCAAATCCGGACCAAAACGAAGTCGCCTGCGCTGCAGGGATGTCCTGAAAAGCGCGGTGTCTGTATTCGTGTATACACACAGACGCCGAAGAAACCCAACTCCGCTTTACGCAAGGTCGCTCGCGCCCGCCTGACAAACAGTATCGAGGTCACAACGTACATTCCCGGTATCGGCCACAACCTGCAGGAGCACTCGATTGTGCTTGTGCGCGGCGGCCGCGTGAAGGATTTGCCGGGAGTGCGCTACCACATTATTCGCGGGACGCTCGACGCCGCCGGTGTTGAGAACCGCAAGCAGGGGCGGTCGAAATACGGCGCCAAGCGGCCCAAGGCCGCGCAAAGCAAGTAACCGATGCAGGAGGCGGACTTCGGGTCCGCCGAAAGAGGATATAGCGAATGCCACGCAAAGGATTCGTTCCACGGCGCGAAGTGCCGGCCGATTCGGTCTACGGCAGCGACCTGGTGCAGAAGTTTATCAATTCGATGATGTGGGACGGCAAGCGCTCGAACGCGCAACGCATCTTCTATGGCGCAATGGATCAGATCGCGGCGAAGACGAATGGCGATGCGCTGGCGGTGTTCAAGAAGGCTGTGGAAAACGTCAAGCCGATGCTGGAAGTGAAGACCCGTCGCGTGGGCGGCGCGAACTATCAGGTTCCGGTGGAAGTGAATCCCTTCCGCAAGCAATCGCTCGCGATTCGCTGGCTGCTGCTATACGCGCGGACGCGTGGCGGCAAGACGATGACGGACAAGCTCGCCGAGGAATTGATGGATGCCGCGAATGCTCGCGGCGGCGCGATGAAGAAGAAGGAAGACGTTCATCGCATGGCCGAGGCGAACAAGGCATTCGCGCATTACCGCTGGTAACCGGGGCTGGCTAAAGGACTTCTCGACGTGAAGTCGGTGCAGGATTTGGGTGGTTTCAGGACGGCTGTAAAGATTCAGGGGAGAATGTCGCGGTAATTCAGAAATGGGACGAAAAGCACAACTCGCGGAAACACGCAATATCGGCATCATGGCGCATATCGACGCCGGCAAGACCACTTCGACCGAGCGCATCCTGTTCTATACGGGTGTGACGTACAAGATTGGGTCGGTCGACGAAGGCACCGCCACGATGGACTGGATGGAGCAGGAGCGCGAACGCGGCATCACGATCACTTCGGCCGCGACCACCGCATCCTGGAAGCGCAACGGCAAGGATTTTCTGATCAATATTATCGATACGCCCGGCCACGTGGATTTCACCGTGGAAGTTGAGCGCTCGCTGCGCGTTTTGGATGGTGCGGTGGCGATTTTTGACGCCGCCCGCGGTGTCCAGCCGCAATCGGAAACAGTCTGGCGTCAGGCGGACAAATATCATGTGCCGCGCCTCGCGTTCATTAATAAGATGGATAGCACGGGCGCGGATTTCGAGAACGCCATCAAGACCATGCGGGTCCGCTTGGCCGCTCATCCCGTGCCGCTGCAATGCCCCATTGGCAAGGAAGATCAGTTTATCGGCGTCATCGATTTCCTGGAAGAAAAGGCAATTATCTGGCTCGAGGAAACCCTGGGGGCGAAATTCGAGGTTTTCGATGTGGCCAAGCTTTGGGACCCGGAGTTTCTGGCTGGGCGTCCGGACGTGGCTTCCGCGCTCAAGTTTTCAGCCCTAGATGAGGCGTATTACAAAGAGCGCCGGGAAAAGTCGGTGGAATACATTGCCGAGCACGACGATTCCCTGGTGGAAAAATACTTGAACGGCGAAAAGATTTCAGCCGACGAGCTTCGTGCGTCCATTCGCCGCTCGACAATCGCCCTAAAGCTGGTTCCTGTGCTGGCGGGTTCGGCGTTTAAGAATAAGGGGATCCAGCCGCTACTCGATGCCGTGGTGGATTACCTTCCCTCGCCTCTGGATGTTCCTCCGGTCGAGGGCACCAATCCTAACGACGAGGTGGAACTGCGGCGCGCGAGCGACGACGACCCGTTTTCGGCGCTGGCGTTCAAGATTATGTCCGACCCATTTGTCGGACACGTAACCTACATTCGCGTTTATTCCGGCGTTCTGAAGGCCGGCAGCTACGTGTACAACTCGACCAAGGCGACGCGTGAGCGCGTTGGCCGGCTGCTCCGGATGCACGCCAACAAGCGCGAGGAAATCGACGCGATTTACGCGGGCGATATCGCCGCGTGCGTGGGCCTGAAGAGCGTGACGACCGGCGACACGTTGTGCGATGAAGGTAAGTCGGTGGTTCTCGAAAGTATTGAATTTCCCGCTCCGGTCATTTCGGTTGCGATTGAGCCCAAGACCAAGGCCGATCAGGACAAGCTTGGCAACGCCATGCAGAGGCTGGCGCAGGAAGATCCGACATTCCGAGTGCATAGCGACGAAGATACCGGACAGACCATTATTTCCGGCATGGGCGAATTGCATTTGGAAATCATTGTCGACCGCATGATGCGTGAATTCGGCGTGCAGGCCACGGTGGGGCGACCGCAAGTTGCCTATCGCGAAACGATTCGCAAGAAGGCGGAAGCCGAAGGCAAGTACATTCGCCAGACCGGCGGCCGCGGCCAATACGGACACTGCGAAATCATTGTGCAGCCGCTGCCTTCATCCTCGCACGAAAACATGCACGACATGTCCACCGACGAGCTTGATGTTCTCGCGAAAGAAGTAGGTGGTTCCGGAGGCAAGTGGCGCTTCGATAAGGAGCACCGCATGCTGTTCATCGATAAGACGGTGGGCGGCTCGATTCCCAAGGAATTCATTGCACCCATCGATGCGGGCATTCGCGAAGCCATGGAAAACGGCATCCTGGCCGGCTACGAAATGGTGGACATCGCGGTCCTGCTGATCGATGGCAGTTATCACGACGTGGACAGCTCGGAAATGGCGTTTAAGATTGCGGGCTCGATGGCATTTAAGGCGGCCTGCGGCAAGGCGCATCCGGTGCTGCTTGAGCCGATCATGAAGGTGGAAGTGGTTACACCGGAAGAATACATGGCGCAGGTATTCGGCGACTTGAATTCGCGGCGATGCCAGATTCAGGGCACGGAAAGCCGAGGCGGCGCGAACGTAATACGCGTCGAGGTGCCACTGGCTGAGATGTTCGGATATGCCACCGACGTGCGGAGCCGCACGCAGGGCCGCGCCAGCTTTAGCATGCATTTCTCGCACTATGCCGAGGCGCCGTCGTCGGTCGCCGAGGAAGTAATTGCAAAATCGACCGGCAGGTCGACTCGCTAGTTGGGGTTGAAATTTTTTCAGTGCTGGATTCAAGCGAACGTAACTGTTGAGGAGCTGACAGAGCGATGGCGAAGGAAAAATTCGAGCGGAACAAGCCGCATCTGAATATCGGGACGATCGGGCACATCGATCACGGCAAGACGACGCTGACGGCGGCGATCACCAAGGTGCTGTCCAAGCACAA
>JBEKCU010000230.1:0-7612 GCA_050014735.1 Candidatus Acidiferrales bacterium
TCACGAAAGGCGTGACCGTCGGTTGCGGCGCTCTGCTTGCCGCGAACTCCGTGGCGACGCGTGACATTCCGGGATGCTCGGTCGCGGGCGGAGTACCCGCTCGAATCCTGAAACAAGATCATCGAATTACAATCGCTGTATAAATTTCCTTAAACAACGATTAGCAAGCGTTCCAAGGAAACCTTCTGCCCGTGACGCTTCTCCTTGAAATCGGCATAGCGGTATTGTTAGCGCTCGGCTTGTTGTGTGCAATGCCCGAGTGTGGTTTGTTCCTCTATGGTTTTGCGTTGGGCTTTCCCGATATCGCCATTCCCATCGGAGCCGCGATCAACCTTCGGCTGGACGATGGGCTGATTCTTTTGTTTCTCGTCCGGTCATTGTTGTGGACGCCGGCTCCGCTGACTTCGGAACAACGGAAGATACTTGGTGCGCAGGCGCTTTTCCTTTTTGCCTGTATTTTGTCTGCCGTCGCCGGAATCGTGCGCGGCAATCCTCCAGCATCGTACGATACCGCAAAGATGATCGGGTGCGCCGCGATCGCCCTGGCGCTCCCGCGGCTCCTGCAATCGGA
This sequence comes from Candidatus Acidiferrales bacterium, assembly GCA_050014735.1. GTDB lineage: Bacteria > Acidobacteriota > Terriglobia > Acidiferrales > UBA7541 > Palsa-360. Next base: position 572 of record JBEKCU010000230.1, read on the forward strand.
AAGACGTCTTCGATTTCTCATCGCGGGCTTGGTGTGCGCGGGGATTGCTCTCGTGGTTCAAATTTCGCGGCATCTTGGCACAGGCTCATTGAATAGCTATGCAAATTTTCAGGAACTCAAGAACGCCGCCACATTCGCGACATGGAATGCGAACACAATCGGGCAGGCTTCGATTCTCCTAGTGTTCGCGGCCGGATTGGGTGGAATTATTTTCCGCAACTCGATCCGGTCCACAGTGCTCTGGCCCTGCCTGGCGATGGCTTTCGCGATGATCCCAATGGTGGTATTTGTCCGAACCACGAGCCTGAGTGTCATTGCCGGACTTATTTTGTTCCTTTGTTTGACGCGCCGCCGGAAATGGATCTTGTTATTTGCCGCCGCATGTTTTTCCGTGTTTATGTTCTTGCATTTGGCTGATGGCGCGGCACTGATTAGCGCCACGCAGGTTGACCCGGCGACCGGCGAAGGCTTCAGTCACAGATTCGACCACTGGGCGGCGTCGGCGGAATCGATTCGCACGCAGCCCGTTCTCGGCCAGGGATTTAGTCAGGAAGCGGTGAATCTAAGCAGTGCCGGAAATGGGGGCCGCTCCCACAACGCATATCTTTCCGTGTGGGTTGAACTGGGACTCGGAGGGCTCGCGCTGTTTCTGTTCGTGATTTATCGACTCGTTTCGGTCGGGCTGTCGCTGTATCGAAATCCACATTCGCAACTATGCGGAGCGCTGATTCTGGCGCTGGTTCTGGCCGCATGCCTCGATAGTCTCGGGCTTCCAACGCTCTACTGGGAAAAGTTGCCGGTGATCGCGCTTTCGATTGCGGTGGCGCTCGCCGGGATTTGCGAGCGAAATCAATCGGAGGCTGTGACCACGGACGTTCGCCCGCTCGGTATGGAATCTGTTCCGCAACGCTTCTGAAATTCTTTTTTTCTGAAGACACAACGCCGCGTGATTCAAACACAAAGGGGTTAACTATGAAAAATCGTGAAACTGTGGATGTGTCGGTTGTGGTTCCATGCCGGAACGAAGTCCGTCATATTCGCTGTTTTCTCAATTCCGTTTCCGCGCAGGAGACACCGGGAATGAGTGTCGAAGTCATAATCGCGGACGGCATGAGCGACGATGGAACTCGCCAGGTCCTCGATCGATACCTTCGCCGACATTCCGATCGAAACGTTTACCGATACGAGAGTGAGTCCGAGGTGCCAGAAAATCTTTGCCTACGCCGGCTCGATCAGAAACTCCCTGCCTTCTTTGTCATCGACAACGTCAAACAGACCGCATCCTCAGGCCTTAACACCGCCATCCGTGCCGCCCAGGGTGAAATTATTATTCGAATGGATGTGCATACTGAGTACGCGCCGGACTATGTGCGGAATTGCGTGGAGATACTAAACGAAACAAGCGCGGACAATGTGGGCGGGCCGGCCTTGACGCGCGCGGATGGATATCTGGCTCGAGCCATTGCACTCGGTTTTCACTCGCGCTTTGCCTGCGGAGGGGCGAGATTTCGCAATCCACGTTATGAAGGCTACGTCGATACAGTTCCCTACGGTTGCTGGCGAAAGTCCACTTTGGAAGGCTTGGGTTTGTTCGACGAAACTCTGGTGCGCAGCCAGGACGACGAACTGAATGTTCGCATCGCTGCTTCGGGTGGGAAAATTTGGCAGTCGCCAAGAATCACTTCCTGGTACCGGCCAAGGACCACATTATCGAGGCTGTTTCGCCAATATTTTCAATATGGCTTCTGGAAAGTTTTGGTGATTCGGAAGCATCGAAGGCCTCCCTCGTGGCGAAATCTGGTGCCTGGCGCCTCTCTATTTGCGGCGATCGCCTTGCTGTTCGCGGCCGCCGCTGCAGCGCTGAGCGGCCACGTTCATTTGCGAGATGAGTTTCTCTGCGATTGGGCTGCCCTGGCAAGTTTGTATTTCACCGCATCGATAATTGTTTCGTTTCTGTCCGCTAAGAAATACGGGTGGGAGTTCCTTCCGCTCTTGCCCATTGTATTTGCGACTTATCACCTTTCCTACGGTCTCGGTTCGCTTTTGGGCTTCTCCTACCACCCTTCGACGTGGCTTCGTCCCACTTCCCTGCAAAAGGCTTTAACCGTAGTCACCAGGTAATGCTGCTCTATCAGGAGCGATCCATGCGAAAAGATTTCCTTCCATTTTCACCTCCGAGCATCGGCGAAGAAGAAATCGCCGAAGTGGCGGACACTTTGCGCTCGAACTGGATCAGCACGGGTCCGAAGACGTTGCGCTTTGAGAAAGAATTCGCTGCCGCCGTGAACGCTCAGGCGGCTTTGGCGCTGAGTTCATGCACCGCGGCCATGCACTTGGGATTGGTTATCCTGGGGGTCGGCCCTGGTGATTTTGTGCTGACGACGGCAATGACATTTTGTTCGGGCGTTCACGTGATTGAGCAGGTGGGCGCCATTCCTGTTCTCATCGACGTGGAGCCCGACACTCTAAATATGGATCCGGCGAAAGTGGAGGATGCCATTTTGGATCTGAGCCTTCGCTCAACCCGCTATCGTCAACCGAAAGCGCTTATTCCGGTACATCTCCACGGACATCCATGCGAGATGGATCCCCTTTTGGAAATCGCGCGGCGGCATCGTCTTGCGGTCATTGAAGACGCGGCTCACGCCTTGCCAGCGCGCTACAAGGGTCGCCTTGTCGGTTCGCAGGATGCATCCTGCGACGTCCCAAGCGTGACCTGTTTTTCCTTCTACGCCACAAAAAATATGACCACTGGAGAAGGAGGCATGCTGACCGGTTCGGTGGAAGCCGTCGAAATAGCCCGCGACTGGAGCCTGCACGGGATGAGTCGCGATGCCTGGAAACGGCATTCCCGCGAAGGTGCGTGGCATTACGAAGTCGATCGGCCGGGCTTCAAGTACAACATGACTGACATCCAGTCATCGATTGGACTGCACCAGTTGGCGAAGCTGTCACGATTCCATGCGCGGCGCCGGGAAATAGCCCGAAAATATGACGAGGCATTTTCGCGCATCGAGGCGCTGCAAGTCCCTTCTCGTCGCGCGCATGTTGGGCACGCCTGGCATTTGTACGTTCTTCGTCTAAACGGTGGTCGGTTGAATATTTCACGGAACCAATTCATCGAGGAACTCGGTGCTCGCAATATCTCCAGCTCCGTTCATTTTATTCCAATCCATTTGCACCCTTACTACCGCGACAAATATGGATATAAAGCCGAGGATTTCCCGATCGCCTGCCGTGAGTACGGGAGGATGATCTCGTTGCCGCTATACGCTGGGATGAGCGATCGGGACGCGGACGATGTAATCGAAACCGTAATCGATGTGGTTGAAAAGCACAGCCCTTGCCGGACATTACAGCGAACGGCAATCGAGAACATGGAAGACGGTCCTGCGCCGGCGCAGGCAGCATCGATTAACCTTCGTTCTGTTCTAAGAGGCGGATTTGACCGCGTTTGCGCGACTGTGGGTCTCGTCCTCCTGGCCCCTCTCTTTGCGATGATTGCGCTCGCAATTAAGCTGGACGATGGCGGGCCGGTCTTTTACTCGCAATTCCGTGTTGGAAAAGGTCTTGGCAGATTTCGTCTTCTAAAGTTCCGCAGCATGATTCTTGATCCGGTCGAAAAGAGCCCGTTAACTGCGCCAGCGGACCCTCGCGTCACGCGCGCCGGCCGATTTTTGCGAAAATACAAACTAGATGAGCTGCCCCAGTTGATAAACGTGTTGAAGGGCGAAATGCGTTTAGTGGGGGTACGGCCTCAAGTGGTGCGATATGTGGAAAAGTTTCCTCGCGAATACAAGGTGCTTCTGCAAGTTCCGCCGGGAATCACCGACCCGGCGTCCCTGAGCTACCGTAACGAAGAAGAAATGTTCCATGAAGGCTCGATCGAAGAGCAATACCTGACTCGGATCCTGCCCAGCAAATTGCAGCTTTCGCTGAAATACCACCAGGGCCGCACGTTCTTGTCCGACATGAATATTCTGTTCCGAACCGTTTTGGGATTTAAGTCTCCTAGGATTCATACATACAGAGACCATTGGATCGGTATCCGCTCCAGCAGATAGATTTCAATTCCAGAGTCTTTCGGCAAACTTAAAATGAACGTTCAAAGTATTTCCGCTCTGATCGCCGGACTTAAAGGACATCTTTTTCTGGTAGCGTTATCCGTCTTGGACAAGACGCAAAAGGCGCCGTGGATACGAGTCGTCTTGAGGTACCGTTCCTGGCTCGTTGGCATTTTTCAGGCGCAGCTTATTTTTCTTGCGCTCCTGGTTGCATGGTTGCTGCGATTCAATTTTTCCTTGCCGGATCGCGCGCTTCTGTTGTTGGCCGCGCCGATTCTAATCTCGATCCGGTTGACCGCAATGGCGCGATGCGGGCTTCTGCACGGTTGGTGGCGGTACACGGACATCGACGACGCCATTGCGATCGTCAAAGCCATTGCTTCCGGTTCGGTCGTTTTTATAATTTGCATGCGGCTGGTGCTGGGAATCGCCGCTTTCCCACGTGCAATCTATGTTTTAGAGCCATTACTGAGCATGTTGTTCCTCGCGGGTGTCCGAGTATTTTTCAGAATCATCGTGGAGGTTGGCAGAGAGAATAGAGACACATGCAAGAAGGTAATTTTGATCGGCGCGGGCGCTGCGGCGGAAATGATCCTTAGGGAGATGGGACGCAGCGAGAGCGGATACCGAGCAGTCGCCTGTGTTGATGACGACCGTTCTAAAACCGGCGTCAAGATTCATGGCGTTCCGGTGCTTGGCACAGTGGACGATCTCCTGCAACTCGCACCCAAGTTTGGCGCTAAAGACATTTTGATCTGCGTTCCATCCGCGACGGGAAAGCAAACGCAAAGATTTGTGGACATCTGCGGCAAAGCGAACACGCGGTTCAAAACGGTGCCTTCCTTGCGTGAAATTCTCGATCGCCGCACGAGCCTGGCTGAATTCCGCGAGGTTCGGCTGGAAGATCTTCTCGGACGTGATCCGGTTGAAATCGATATGGAATCCGTGTGCAAACAGATCAAGGGGCAAATCGTGATGGTAACTGGCGCCGCGGGAACAATCGGATCGGAATTGTGCCGCCAACTCGTGCAGCATAGGCCCGGCAAATTGGTGTGTGTCGATCAGAACGAAACCGGAATGTTCTACCTCGATATGGAGCTATCCCAGTACAAGGAGACATCCCAGATGGTTTCTTGCGTGACCGATTTCGGCGACCGCGGCAGGATGAAAGGCATCCTTTCCGAACATCGGCCCGCCGTCATCTTTCATGCGGGAGCCTATAAACATGTACCTATCATGGAAATGAATGTTTACAACGCGGTGAAAAACAACGTTCTCGCTTTGCTGGGATTACTCGATATAGCGGAGGAAAGCGGCTGTCCGAGCTTTGTTCTGATTTCCTCGGATAAGGCAGTGAGGCCCGCCAACATCATGGGCGCCACAAAAAGGGCCGGTGAACTGATCATCTCTTGCCGGCCGCGGCGTTCGATGAGGTGTGTCTCGGTGCGGTTTGGAAATGTGCTGGGATCCAACGGAAGCGTGATTCCGGTCCTCCAGAAGCAACTACGAGAAAACCAGCAGCTCACCATCACTCATCCGGAAGTCACTCGATTTTTCATGACCACGCACGAAGCGGTGTCTCTGGTCCTCCAGGCTTTTTCCATTGGAAAACATGGCGACACTTTGGTGCTCGACATGGGCACTCCGATACGTATTCTCGATCTCGCCAAAACATTGATTCGTCTTTCAGGAAGGTGCGAGCAAGACGTTGAAATCAGGTTTACCGGGTTGCGGCCCGGTGAAAAACTTTTCGAGGAGCTCTCTTATCCCACCGAGAAAATTCATGCGACGTCATCGCCTAAGATCAGGCAAATTCGCGGTACTCCCAGCATGTGGCTCGATCTCAATTGGCGTCTCGATCGGCTGCGGGCGGCGATTGCCGCAAATAATCCCGCGGCCATTCGCGAAAAGATGAAGGAAATCGTCCCGGAGTATGACAGCGACGCAAATGGATCAGCCGAAACTACCACAGCACGGCTTGCTCCGATTCGCCAGCCCGAATCGCGGGAATGCACTAACCCGATAATGATATCTAGGTAGTAAGTTCCTTCGTTCTTCCCGCCCTGATTTGCTCCCCGCCCCCAGCCAATTCAATTCGGAACATTGAAACCTGATCGTTCCCATCGAAACGATGAATTGGACAGAATTCATGCCTCGCCGTATTCTTCTTTTCGAGCAGATAGTAATCCTGACCACCCCGGGGCCGAATGAACACCCACATTCGGCCCTCCTCCCTTAGAGGCTTCCAATTCAATAGATAAGCAGCTTGATTTCAATGACATAACTATCATAACGGGAGTCCTGTCTGGCTTCGTTGCATGATCGATAATTCAATCATCACATTCACGAATCTTTCATTCAGCTGCCGCGCAGGACCTGCGATAATTGGATATTGCGCTTCGCGATCCGGTGCTCAAGTCACAAATATCTCTCTGGCGAAAGGAAGCATGTTAAAAAATAAGGCTTCCACCCTAACGACCTCAAAGTGTCCCAGTTGCGGCACGATTCACCCGAAGTCTGAGCTTGAGCAGCACCACTACATTTGCCCGGCGTGCCAACATTATCTTTCCATGCCATCCCGTGCCCGGATCGCAATGCTCGCCGACGCAGGGACGTTTCGCGAACTTGACCGCGATTTGGTGTCCGTCGACCCTCTCGAATTTGCCGATCTAAAATCCTATCGCGTTCGCTTGCAGGAGGCCCGGCGAGAAACGGGAGTCAGGGAAGCCGTGACGACCGGTTTTTGCCGGATTGGAGGAAATCAAGCCGTCATCGTCGTTTTCGATTTCTCGTTCCTGGGCGGCACGATGGGATCTGTAGTGGGCGAGAAAATCGCCCACGCTTTCGAGGAAGCCACCCAGCGCCGCATTCCACTGGTGAGCGTGGCGGCCAGCGGTGGCGCGCGCGTTCAGGAAGGCATGTTCTCGCTCATGCAAATGGCCAAAGTGGCCGCGGCAGCATCCGTGCACGATCGTCA
>JBEKCU010000231.1:0-8720 GCA_050014735.1 Candidatus Acidiferrales bacterium
CGGGGAACTCGTCTGTCGTTCTGGCCATCACCGATACTCCTCCATCGAATGTGAGCATTCTTTCCGCCGAAGTTATTCTCACTGGCGCGACCTTGAATCCCGGAAACGTCTCTTTATTTTCCGGCTCCACGACAATTGAACTGACGCGACTTCAAACTGACATTGCGTACCTGGCCACCGCCCCCAATATTCCAGCGGGCAGCTATACGAGCGTGACCCTCACGTTCGCGAATCCGTTGTTCACGATTGAGAACGACACGGCAAGCCCGATCGTGTCGGGAACAACGACTTGCGCCGTGGGCGCGATTTGTTCAATTCCTCCAGTAACTACCGCGAATCTGTCGACGACTGTTGCCTTGTCGGCGTTTACTGTTGCCTCCAGCACCACCACCGGACTTCTGATGGACGTCAATCTGGACAATCTGCTGAATGCCGCGATGGGAGCCGACTTCAGCGCTGGGACGACGGTGACTCCCTTCACGCCTGCCGGTGCCGGTGCTCCGCAAGTTGGAGCCGAAGACGTCTTGGGTCATGTCACATCCGTCAACGCTGCCGCCGGTACGTTTACACTGCAGAACGTAATGGGAACGTATGTGTTGCAGGTGGAAAGCACGTCCTCCTTCTTTCAATTTCCTTCGTGTGCGACGCCTGGCATCGCTTGCGTGCAAGCCAATCAGATTCTTAGTGTGGATATGGGCATCCTCTCGGACGGCTCGCTTCTGGCCCGTAACATCGTTTTTGAGGACGCTGACAGCACCGACACCGAAGTGGAAGGGATGATCGTCAGCACGAATTTGGGGTCGCAGCAATTCACGATGGTGACGCTGGCCGTCTCGGCTGCAACCACGGGCTTAAATATCGGAAACACTGCGACGGTTCAATATTCCAATTCGCCCCAGACTCCGTTTGACGTCGATCTGATCCATGTGGACAACGTCGTCTTGAGTCCGACGGGCTTCAGTTTCACGGGGCCTGCCCAACTGTCGGTAGGCCAGGAAGTTTCGATTCGGCGAAACAGCAGTTCGTCCGGAACCACGCTCGTTGCGGATCGCGTGCGACTGCGATCCACCCGCGTTACTGCAACGGTCCAATCGATCGGAGCGCCGAATTTTTATTTATATAACCTGCCGTCTTTCTTCTTCGGCCACGGAGGAATCTCCCAGATTCAAGTCCAGACTTCCGCATCGACAATTATTTCCGACCGTGCGCGGCCCTTTGTTTAGTGGTGCGACCACAACCTTGATTGCAACGAAAGTTGCCATCAAGCCGTAGGGTGTGCTTAGTAGCGCCGGCGTCTCGCCGGCGGGCTTTGAGTTTCATGAGCGGGCAAAAAACCGCCGGCGAGACGCCTGCGCCACTAGAACCGATTCCTCGCCTTCATGGTCATCCCGCCGGAACAATCGCGCTCTCCACGCCAGACACCCGATGAAATCCCATCAGCACTGCTCCCGTTCCCCACAGCAGGACGACCAACCACATGAGCCCTCCCAGAACAGGGATAAGTCCCACCACATGCAGGATCAGCACTCCCAGCGCGATGCGGCCGAAGACTGCGTTTTGAACGCTCGAAGCGTCGCCCAGAATTTTGTTCCCGAGCCAGGCCCCGACAAAAACTTGTGCGAGATACAGAATGGGCGCATAGGCAAACGCAGCCGCGATTCCCGCACCCACGCCGAGTCCAAGCAGCAGCAAGACTCCGAGAATTATCAGAAATATTCCCACGATCAGCGCCAGCGCGCCGATTCCCATCGGCAGGCCAATTCTACCGGCCTCGCGCAGCGTCGCACGGAAGAATCCGGGGAAAATAGTCACGATCAAAATCCCCACACCGATTGCCGCTGCAATGCTGAAGATTTCGTGAATCACAACGCGAGCACCAGACCGCCTCGACTGCCGAGCCTCCTGTACGATTTCTGTTTGGATGGGACCTGCCAGCTTGGCTCCCGTCGCGACGACCGGTTGCTGGCGGCCCCGGAACGTGACCGGCCCGCGAATTTCCGCCGCCGGGTCCACCGAGAGGTTTCCACCGCGAACCCACGCCTGGCCGCCGATGAAGCCATCGAGATTTGTCGTGCGAATAATTCCGAGCAGGTCGCGGCGAATCTTGCCGTCGAGGTCCGCGTTTCCCGCGATCACGATCATTCCGCCGCCGACGTCTGCCTTCGGCGACAAATCCACCGAGTTGGCAATCGTCGAAGCATTTTTCCCAACGGATCCTTCCACCATTACATCGCGCGAAAACACGCGCAGGTTCCCGTCCACAGCGCCGTCAATCCGTGCTTTTGCGGCAAAGGCGATGATGTCCCCCGTGACGTGCCCCGTCACCGTCAGGTCTCTGGTAAATGCGATCAGGTCGCCTTCCACTGTGCCGTCAATGCGCACCGACGTTCCGGTGGCTATCAAATCGTTGTGGACGATTTCACCGGCGGGAATATAAATCGACCGTGCTCGCCGCACGTCCGCCGCGGCGGCCTGTTGAGGCAGCGCCACCGCCAGCATCAGCGCTGACAGGACCACGCCCACGGCCACGCCATGCCGCAGATGGTGCCGGATCAATCCGATCGCAACGATCGCCAATATAATCAAAGCCGCAATCTCGATGACGTCAATCATGTCGCTCCATCCTTCCCAGAACGCTCCGGTAAATACAGCTATACTCACCAGGTCCGTTCCGCCGAATCCTGCATTGCTCAACTGGTCCAGCCAGGGACTGATTCCGTCGGTCCACAGCCAGTAAGCGCCCGCCACAAACATTCCAAAGGCCAGCGTCCAAACCCATGCTGGGATCGTCCAACCCGGCAAATCGAACAGTCGCGCGGGCATCGGTTCGTTGTCTTCGGTGAGCGCATCTGTAAGCAGCAGCGCCTCGCGTTCCAGCGCACGCAGCAGATCGCGGCACGGAGCGCATTCGATGGCATGCGCGGCCAGTTCGCGCGAGCGTGACGCATTCAACTGCCCATCGAGATAAAGCAGGCACGCTATTTCGTCAAAGTGATTCACGTTGTGCCTCCTTCGGCAAGGTCCGGAGAGCCGCGCCCTTCCAGAACCTCACGCAACTGGTGCCTCGCGCGCAGGAGGACGACGCCCACGAACGTCCGGCGCACGCCCAGCGTCTCTGCAATATCGTCGTAACTCATGTCCGAGTAATAACGCAGCACCAGCGCCATGTGGGAGCGGACTGGCAATTTGTCGAGCGCACGGCGCACTTCCTGGCTCGTGCGGCGCTCGATCAATTGCTCAAGTTGTCCGGGATCGGGATGCTCAAGCGGCATAATTTCGACATCGCCCGTCTCCAGGTCCTGCCGAGATTTTCTTCGCCGCAACAAGTCCCAGCAATGATTCGCGGCAACGGTGTAAAGCCAGGCGCTGAACGGACGGCTGGAATCGTATTGCGAGAGCTTCTGCCGGACCTTGATAAAAATATCCATGGTGGCGTCTTCGGCATCCTCCCGAGTAGGCATCGCCCGGCGGCAAAACCGAAAAATCGCAGGCGCATGCTCGCGGTACAGCCCGCCCCAGGCCTCCGCGCTCCCGGCCTTTGCAAGGGCGATCCGTTCCCGGATATCGGCCTGCTCCGCGGGACTCATCCCCTGGGGATGTCTCCTCGCATCCATTTGTTCATACGCGGGGAAGGGGTGAAATGTTTCATGGGAGTCATACAGATTATCCCTTTCGACGTTAAAGCATGACTTTATCGGCAAGTGGTGTTATGAAGGGAGATGAGAGTAGCCTTCCGGTGGCCATCGGAGCAGTTGAAAGTGGGCGGAGATACTCGCGCACAAGAGCGGGGCCGCACGAGTGCAAGGAAATAAGGAGAATCTCGATGACCGAACAAAAACGGAATATTTGCGCTGCGCTGTTGGGAGTCGCGAGTTTCGGCTTGGCATTATGGTTCGCTGCATTGCCGAGCGGAACGGTCGCCGCCGCTACTGAGGGAAGTATCGCGGGAATCGTGACTGATGATGCCGGCAAACCCTTGCGCGGAGCTGCGGTGACGGCCAAGGTCGAGAACATGAGTATCTCGCGGTTCTCCGACGCGTCAGGGAAATACGAGCTTGCGGGGCTGAAGCCCGGCAACTACAGCATTTCGGCGACAGCCTAAGGATACGAGTCGAAATCGGTCGACAAAGAGATAGGCGGGGCCGCGACCAGTGCGGCGTTCAGCCTAAAGCCGCGCTGGAATCCCTCGATCATCTCGTCGGCGGAGTATATCTCGGCGTTCGGTAACGATAAGGATATTCATAAAATCGAGGCAACTTGCACTGCTTGCCACAATCTCACATGGATCATGAGGCGGAGAGGCCAGACCGCCGATGAGTGGGCCGATTTCATTCCCGCAATGTCTCCCCGGCATTTGTTCGTGACTCCGAATTTATCGCCGGATCAGATCAAAGATATCAGCGTCAGCCTCGAGAAATATTTCGGCCCCGATTCCCCGCTTCCGACGAAGGCGCAGGTACATCATGTGGAGATCAGCGACGAAGCCCTGAATTCGACAATCCGCATGTACTCGCCTCCCACTCGCAACATCGCGCACAGCCTGACCGTGGCGCCGAACGGGCTTGCCTGGTTCACTGAATTCGACGATTTCTCCAACAAGATCTCCTCGTTCGATCCCCGCACCGCGGAATTTCAGGAATACGAAATGCCGACGCCAAAAGCGGGGCCGCACAATCCGTGGGTTGCCAGAAACGGAATGATCTGGATTTCCGAGAATGGCGCTCATAAGCTTGCTGTTCTGAATCCGAATACGGGCAAGATCACCGAATATACTCCGCCCGAAGGCGCTGGCACGCACACGCTGAGGGAAGATTCGAAGGGCAATATCTGGGCGTCGGGCAGCCACATCACGAAGTTCGATGTGCAGACAAAGAAATTTACGCTGTACGACACGCCGAATGTCTATGACTTGGCAGTGGACCTGAACGATAACGCATGGGGCGGTTCCGGAGCAAAGGGCGGCCTTGTGAAGGTCGATTCCAAGACCGGAGACGTAAAGCTTTATCCGGTTCCCAACGCGACCTTTATTCGAGGAATAGAGGTCGACGCGCAGAACAATGTTTGGTTCGGCGATTGCACCAGCCACAGGCTCGGCAAACTCGACCAGAAGACGGGTCAGATGACATACTTCCAGCCGCCGACCACGAATTACAGCATCTACGGGATCGTGATCGACAAGAAGACTGGAAAGATCTGGACGACCGATTATCTAGGCTCCAATGTGACGCGATTCGATCCGGTCACGGCAAAGTTCACCGAATTCCCTCTGCCGTCGCGAATTCAGATGGTCCGATTTTTCGGAGAGGACGCGCAGAGTAGGATTTGGTTCACGGACTTTACGACCGGCCGAATTGGAGTCCTCGACACCGGGGAATCGAAAACGTCCATGTCGGCTCAGCGGTAATCACGAGCCCTGCTTAGATCACCGATCTCTGGAGTATGAACGCCAGGTAATTAACCTAAATATAACTATTGGACTGAAAAAAGTTAGTGCGCTGCTCCTGCGTAGGGTGTATAAATCCGCCTATTCCCGCGGCCAAGCCGGGCTCCCGCACACGCGACAAGCTTCTCTGGAAAGGGCTTTCAACGCAAAGCGGACCTGACGACAAAAAGGAGATCCCCATGAACTGGTATATTAGCGCCCTAAAAAGGTACGCTGTGTTTAGCGGCCGTGCCCGGCGAAAAGAATATTGGTATTTTATATTATTTAATTCATTAATTACATTAGGACTTATTGGTGTCGATCACGGTATAACAAAATTCGTGACAGGAAACAATGCCCTGGGGTTATTCAGTGGGTTATTCGTTTTAGCGACGTTCCTGCCGGCTCTTGGAGCATTGGTCCGCAGACTCCACGACACGAATCGCAGCGGGTGGTATGTCCTCATGAACTTAATCCCACTGATTGGCCCGATTATAATATTAGTTTACGCTGTACAAGATAGCGAGCCGGGGACGAACGAATACGGTCCTAACCCAAAGGAAGTTGTAACCGAGGCGATGGCGGATGGCACAGCACTTCAATCGAACTGAACTTGACGGCGCTCGCCAATTGCTTGGGACACGGTAGGGAATGAAGTTTTTCGTCTCATCGTCGCGGAATCTCCAGTTCCTGAGAGCGATTCTTGTCACGCCAGCATTGCTGTCTCGCTCCGTCGCGTTCTAGATTCTTCTTCCATCCCCGAAACAGGCAATTTGTGGATCGAGCGGATGGATGGAGCTCGCAGGATTCCGGCGGATTGCTGTTGCCGTCTCAGCATGAGCCCCGCAAGCGGCCATGTAGCCGCTTTTTCTGACAGTGCTTTGATTCCGCTGGACCAGCTACCGAATCAGCCACTTCTCATTTTCGTGAACTGTGCCACCACCCACAGCTCTTGCCGCTTCTGTTTCAGCGGTCGGTGGGATACACTTAATGTTTCCGAGCCTCCCATCCAGGTTCGTTTTGTCCCCGTGACTGAAAAATGACTGAAAAATTGCCTTCTGTAGTGATCATCGGCCGGCCTAATGTCGGCAAGTCCACGATTTTTAACCGATTGACCGGCACGCGCCGCTCGATCGTGACTGACGAGCCGGGAATCACGCGCGACCGCATCTACGGCACGGCAACGTGGCAGGGCCGCTCGTTCGAAATTGTCGATACCGGTGGGATTGTGCCGGACGATAAGGCCGCGATTCCTCGCGAAATCCTTCGCCAGGCAAAGATGGCTATTGAGGGCGCATCGCAACTCTTGCTGGTCGTGGACGTGCGCGCGGGCCTCACGGGCCTGGACGCTGAGTTGGCGAGCCTGCTGCGCCGCACTGGCAAGCCACTGGCGATTGTGGCGAATAAAGTCGACACGCAGATGCAGGAATCGCTCGCCGCGCCGTTTTACGAGCTTTCGAACGATGTGTTTCCTGTTTCGGCGGAACACGGCTACGGCATCGACGAACTGATGGAGGCCATCACTAAGCACATCGAATCGGCAGTGTTTTCGCCAGAGCAGAGGGAAGAGGGCAGCGAACTCGAGACCGAAACGCCAAGCCAAGTCAATGTCGCGATTATTGGCCGTCCGAATGTGGGCAAATCCACGATGCTGAATCGCCTTGCGGGCGCGGAGCGTTCGATCGTCTCCGACATTCCGGGAACCACGCGCGACGCCGTGGACACGATCGTGGAACGCGGCGGCCGCACGTATCGCTTTGTGGATACGGCCGGGATTCGCCGCAAGGGCAAGACGAAACTCGTGGCGGAAAAACTGAGCGTGATCATGGCGCGGCGTCACCTCGAACAGGCGGACGTTGCGCTGCTGATCGTGGATGCAAGCCTGGGCGTGACTGCGGCCGACGCCAATATCGCGGGCTACGCCGAGGAATCTGGACGCTCGGTGATCATTGTGATGAACAAGTGGGATCTTGCCCTGGAAGCCGCCGCCGAAAAGGCCGCGCGCGAATTGAAGAGTCAGGAAACCAAGCCGCACGTGGTGGAGACTCGCAGCCGGAAACACTCCTCGGTGGTGCGAAAGAAAGCCGTGACGGGCAGAGTGGATCCCCAGCAGTTGATGGAGGATTACGAAAAAATCGTCCGCTCCCGTTTTAAATTTCTGGATTACGCGCCGATTATTTTTGTTTCGGCCCAGACCGGCGAGCGCACCGAAAAATTATTCGATTTGATCGATCGCGTCGCCGAGGCGCGCCGCCGACGTATTTCGACTGGCGAGCTGAACCGCTGGCTCGAGGGAGTGGACCTGGACCGCGGCACTTCGCCATCCGCGCGCAGGGTGAAGATTTACTATGTCACGCAGGCAGCCGCTTCGCCGCCGACCTTCATTCTGTTCACCAACCAATCCAAGCGCCTCCATTTTAGTTACGAGCGCTTTCTCGAAAACGAGCTGCGCAAGACTTTCGATTTCCTCGGAGCCCCGATCCGTTTCTTGCAGCGCATCAAGGAAAAGCGAGACCGCGAGCGAGCACGCGCGCCCAAGCATTCAAAAATGCGGGAGTGAATTTCGTAGGACAGGCTTCAGCCTGTCTGGTTTTGACTTTCGCCCGGCGGGAATCTAAACCCATTTCAAACCCAGACAGGCTGAAACCTGTCCTACTAAGTGCGAAACCGTTGACACGCGCCAGAATCGGACTAGGATACTGATAAATGGAAGGCAACGGACATTCCGAGTCGGCCATCCCGGAAAAGAGCCTGTTCCGGATCGGCGAGGTCAGTCGCCTGACCGCTACGAAGGCCTTCGTGCTGCGCTACTGGGAGACGGAGTTCCCAATGCTTCAGCCCGTCAAGAGTCCGAAAGGCCACCGCCTGTACCGTCGCGAGGACATCGATACCGTTTTCGTGATCAAGCGATTGCTTTACGATGAAGGCTTCACGATTGCCGGAGCCCGGCGGCACTTGCGCGATCAGGCTGCGGGCTCGAATGGATCGAACGGCGCGCCCGAGTCCGCTGAGAGCCACGCAGACCCACAAACCCAAGGTGTGTCTCCCGGGCAGCAGGCCAGTGCGGCGATCAGCCGAAAGACGTTGCTTGAACTGCGCGACTCGCTTCGCTCATTGTTGACGGCTCTGGAATCCGAGTGATACGCTGGCATTGCTTCAGTCCGCAAGTGCAATACAAGCAGTCGGGACGTAGCGCAGCCTGGTAGCGCGCACGCTTGGGGTGCGTGAGGTCGCTGGTTCAAATCCAGTCGTCCCGACCATTTTTCCCTTTTCCGGGTGCCATCGCTTCTCCTACTCA
>JBEKCU010000232.1:0-7570 GCA_050014735.1 Candidatus Acidiferrales bacterium
GGCCAGTACACACAGCAATGCGCCTCGTGCCACGGACAGAGCCTCGAGGGCATCGAAATCGCCCCGCCCCTAGCCGGTCCCGATTTCATCGACAAATGGACGGGCCAGTCGCTCGGCGACCTATTTGAACGCATTCGCACCACAATGCCCAAAAACAAACCCGGCAGCCTCGCCCGCGAGCAGGTCGCCGACATCACCGCCTACATCCTCAGCGTGAATCAGTACCCGGCCGGCTCAGCAGACTTGGCTGGCGATACACAAGCGTTGAGGGGGATTCGGATTGATGCGGCGAAGCCGCGGTGAGCTATAGGAAGTAAGGACCTGATTTCTTGAGGGTGCCTCATCCTTGCGATCTGTGCGAGGGTGGGGCTTCTCGCGCTTGAATCCCCCTCGATTCACGATCCGTTATTTCAGGAATCTAAACCCCACCGTTTAGTCCCCCCACAAAGGGTGGGACACCCGACAATTTTAGACGGCGAACCATCAAACAAACTATTGGTGAAGTTTAGTGGGATCACCCTCTGTACAGCCATGAACATCATCTAATCGTATACGTCCATCGATCGCGATCGGATAGAACATGCACCACGTCTGTTGATATGAATTTCTTGAAGGCAAGGTGTCCTTATTCCTTACAATGCCGTAGAGGTATAGCCGCAGCTTACTGATGTCGTCGGGAAGAGGCGATGGCGGTGTTATCACGACGTTGAATGAGACTGTAGCATTTGCGCCGAGATCTAAAATTCCTGGAAACCGCGTATTCTTTCCGTACTCAAACTTCGGAGTCGTCGTGGCCACAGCCCCCGCAGTATCAATTTGTGTCTCGATGGCATCCGTTTTACCTTGATTTCGTATTGTGAGCTGTACGGTGACTGGATTACCTGGTCTAACATAATCTGATCCATCGCCGAATTTTGGGTTCGGATCTGGGTACAAGCGCGGCCGTTGGTCTGCTTGGAACATTTCGGCAGATTGCTTTAGCTGCGCCCTTCCTGTCGCAACAAGGTCCCGGAAGGCCGCGACACTCTGCGCGGCGAGGTCAGCGCTATGTTTAGCTGCGTCTTCAGAACTCCTTACCTGCTGCACTTGTAGGTCAAACGTTCTCTTGGCTTCGTCCCGAGCTTGGGTCGCAGCCGTGCGAGAATCTATTCGCGCTTGACGTGCCTCCCATGCTTGCCAACCCGTAAAGCTCGAAGCTATGATCGCGATCAGGATCGCGATGGTCGCCCGCTTCTGCTCACGCGGATGCTGTTCGAGTTGGGTTTCTTCCGGCTCGGGCGGCAACGGTATGCGGTATTTATCTTCTTGCATTAGAACACTCTTCTAACTCGACCGACCCCATTTGTAAAGCAGGAAGGGCGGGTGGACCAGCTTTCTCGGGTGGCAGCTCCTTCGCGGTATTCGAAGGGGCTGGGTTTAGATTGTCCGAGCATCGAGTCATCCGCCGCTTAAAAATTCACCACGTGAGGTTCTTCGCGCCGTATTCTGAGCAGTGAGCAAAGTTTCTGTTTGCACGAAGTTGAATCTAAACC
Source organism: Candidatus Acidiferrales bacterium (assembly GCA_050014735.1). Taxonomy (GTDB): domain Bacteria; phylum Acidobacteriota; class Terriglobia; order Acidiferrales; family UBA7541; genus Palsa-360. The sequence continues at coordinate 1,533 of JBEKCU010000232.1, forward strand.
CGGCCCCTTGCAAATCAAAGGGTCCGGCACCCGAAAATTCAAAACCGGTTAAAGGGCTTGCCACCCGGTTGGCAATTTGTCCTGGTTGAAGTTGATTGCGGTGGGAGGGGCCGGCCTTTGAGGCCGCTTTTGAAGGTTCGCTTCTCGTGGTTTTCAAGATCGAGTAGGACAGGCTTCAGCCTGTCTGGTTGTGACTTCCACGAGCCCCGAAAAAATCAAAAGAAGACAGGCTGAAGCCTGTCCTACTTAACTATACGATTCACGCGGGCGGCCCATTCTTCCGCAGTTTGCTATTTGCGAACTCGCTCGGACTGGTGGACCGCTTTTGAGGTGCATTTGATTTTCCCGATGCCGGGTCCGCCATCCTTGCGGAGTGTGCAGGGGGTGAGGGCTCTGGCCTGCATTCCGGCTCGTCTTGTGACTGCCCGTCATTTCAGGAATCCAAGACTCGACTCTTTCAAACGACATAAGGGATGGGCCGCCGAGAAATTCGAACCCGCCTCAAAGGCTGGCGCATCCGCGTGACACTCATCCCGACTGGAGCGTCTCTATGCTTCAAAAAAGATTGCAGAGTACGCTGCTTTCAAACTGCGGCCAACCGCCGTATCGCGTCCTCATTGGTAATGGTCCAGATGCTCCCGTTCACGGTGATCCATTCCTTTTTCCGAAGTTCGCCCAAAATTCTGGTTGTTGTTTCCCGTGTGCTCCCAACAGATTGGCCTATCTCCTCGTGGGTCAGGGTCACAAGAATTCGTGTTCCCACCGTATTCCGATTCTGCTTCGGAAGCGGGCATTCCGACCACTGAATAAGAAGCCGAGCAATCCGTTCTGCCACAGAGTCGGAAGCCCCGAGGCAGCGTATGGTGCCGTACGCCTCTTTACAACTGCGGCTAAGCTGCTTCGCTACCATTTGGTTGAGCTGGCTAGAGATTTTCAGAAAATTAAGAAAGGCGGATTTCCGAATGTAATCTGCACGCGTGGTTTCGAGAGTCTCAACCGTGGCCTCATACGGCGCATCCGTCAAGATCGCCGAGAGACCCAGCATCACACCGGGGCCAACCACCCTTGTGATAGCGGTCTTTCCTGTATTCGAAGTCACAGACTCCTTGGCGCGGCCAGTTCGCAGAAGGAAAACTCCCGTTGCCGCTTGCCCTTCGAAGAAGAAAATGCCACCTTTGGTGTGATAGACGGGAAGAATTTCCGCTGCCAGGTCGACGGCGTGTTGTCTAGTCAACCCGGCAGACATGTCGCTCAGAAAACTATCAGCGTTTACCAAATTCCTACGTAGTTGCAAGCCGCCCCTGAAATTCATGAAACCTCCCTAAAATGTCGCGGATGGCATAGAACCAAGTATGGACCTCACAAGAGACGCGACGTGTGCACTATTGAACAGTTCGAGCCCAAGTTCTCGAAGCCAGTCTCCGGGGTTTTCCCGAGAACCGAGGCGTCGCGGGTGGCGCAGCCTTCATGGTTTCTAGCGTCCGGTGCGAGTCGGCCGGACTTTAAACGATCTCGAACGTTCGGGCGGCCGCTCCTTCGCTGTTTTCGAAGGGGCGGAGGTTTTGGAAGATTTCTTGTCTCGCGATTTCGATCGTTGATGGTGCATCGGAATAGCTCGATTGCATTTGCGAAGCCCACATGGCGAAATACAAGCATCATGCCGATTGACGGGAGGAGCCGGGCTTTAACCCCACGGCGTCTCTTTTTCGATTTGTATAGCGCCGGAGAAATTTCTTGCCAATAAACCAGTTCATTTTCGATGTTGAATTTACTCTTTAAGTCTCTCGGTTTCGATCCGCTTGCTAGGCTTTGCGTGGTGTGGCATGATCCTGCGCAAAGAGGTGACGCGTGAAATTCAAGCCCACATACTTGTTGAGCGTAGTGTTTGTCTTTTTTATGATTTCACAATCATTGTTGGCGCACCACGGTCCATCGGCGTTCGACCTGACGAAAAGCATCACGGGAACAGGCAAGGTCACGGAATTGGAGTGGAGGAATCCTCACGTGATCCTGCATGTCGATATCAAGGATGACAAGGTTGCCGCGCGGAGTTGGGCCATCGAGATGTACAATCCGCTGACCATGCGGCGCGCAGGTTGGAATCAGGACATTCTGAAGGCCGGAGATGAAATTACGATCACGTTTCATCCGGCAAAAAACGGCAATACGTTGGGATACGTTCGCGAAGACGACGGCAAAATCATATTTAAAGGTCAGGAACTCAAGCTCAGCTCAAATGGCCAATAGTCCCGGTCGTGGTGTATTCGCACGCCTCGCCGGTACACTCGCCTGCGCCGCTGGCCTGCGTGAATGGTCTTGCGCGGGGGGAGGGGAACGCATGACCCGAAATCGCCTTGTTGAATCGGTTGCTGCCAGTGTAATCGCTCTGGCCTTTTGCCCTCTCTTGCTTGCACAAACGCCCGGACAATCGGAAGCTGCAAAGACTAAAACGGAAATTCCCTCGCGTAACTTCGAGGGAGTCTGGAGCATCAGCACGACTTTGCGCTCCACGAATATTTCCCCCATGACGCCTGAAGCGCAGGCAAAGTTCGATAGCAACAGCGCCGAGACCAGGGCGGGCAAGCCGATCAGCAAGGACCCGGTGTTTCAGTGCCGGCCTCCGGGAATGCCGCAAATCTCCGCGTACGGCCTGTTTGCAATTGAATTCGTCCAAACTGGCAAGCGCATCTTTCTCTTTTACGAGAACATTCACTCCTTCCGCACAATTTACATGGACGGCCGGCAAATGCCGAACGATGTCGACGTGGACCCGGCGTGGCTGGGATATTCGATCGGTCACTGGGACGGAAACGACCTGGTGGTGGAAACAGGCCGCTTCAACGATAAAACGTGGCTCGATATGTTCGGCCACCCTCACAGCGACGCGTTGCACGTAACGGAGCGCTTCCACCGCGTCGATGGCAGGAACATGACGCTGGAAGTGACGATCGACGATCCGAAGTATTACACCAAACCCTGGACTATGAACGCCGCCTACAAATTGCAACCGACCTGGGAGCTTCAGGAATCCTTCTGCATTCCCGAGGAACAAATGAAATTCTACCGGGACGAAGCGGATCAAACGCCCGCTCCCGGCAGATAGGACTGTCAGGCCTGCGACAGCCGAAGGGACGCGATCCCAACCGCACAAATCGCTTTTGGGGAAGGCCATGGTCATTGAGACAGATCGCCTAACTCTCCGCCGGTGGAATTCCAGCGACATCGAGCCGTTTGCGAGATTGAACGCCGATCCCCGCGTCATGGAGTTTTTTCCAGCGACACTCGACCGCGTCGAGACGGAAGCCATGATCGCAAAAATCGAAGAAAAGTTTGAACGACAGGGATTTGGTGTTTGGGCTGCCGAACTGAAAGACCCAAAGACCTTCATCGGATTTATCGGGCTTAACGTTCCAGGATATCCGCTTCCATTTTCTCCATGCACGGAAATTGCTTGGAGGCTCGCGTTCGAGTATTGGGGCAGAGGATACGCTCAAGAAGGTGCTCGCGCAGTTCTGGCCTTCGGTTTTGAAAAACTGAGCCTCGGGGAAATCGTTTCATTTACAACAGTAAACAATTTCCGTTCTCGCCGGGTCATGGAACGAATCGGCATGGCCTATGATTCTCAGGGTGATTTCGACCATCCGAATTTGGACCAGAATCACCCTCTGAGAAGACACGTTTTGTACCGAAAGATGAAAAGCGAGTGAGTTTGTTTCCAGAGATCTGCTATCGGCGACAGCCCAAAGCGAGCACCCGCGGGAATATCTACTCCCGCCCCCCATCCGGCATTCCTCCATGGCCGCCCATTAGCGGACATTTCAACCGAGGTAAATAGGGGACGATACTGACGAGGCTCATCGATGGTAGGTAGCGCGTCAGTTTGGTTTCGACCGTGGAGTGCGGATGCCCGCCCCACAATGCGGGCGGCCTCTACGAAGGCAACCCTGTCGATACAAGTGGCGTTCTCCTCAATCTGACCGACTATCCGATGGTTGCTTGTCTTGACAATGGCTACTCCGAGGTTTGCCGGTAAGTTCATTGTGTGACGGCCGGGAGAAGGTTACGATACTAACAGCCCAGCGGGACCGAACTTTTTTAGGCAGCGAACACAGGCGCAGCATGAATATGAAACATGATCCGTCAGGCCCCTACGTGGCTAAGAGCGCCGTCGATTGGTTCTCGCCCAAAAACCTAGCATTATTAGCCTTTCTGACGCTTTGTTATTTCATCTCGGCGAGAGTGGGGTTGAGGCTGGCATTGGTCCAACCGTATGCTACGCCTGTCTGGCTTCCAGCGGGTGGCGCGATTGTTGCGCTTCTTCTTTTTGGGTATCGCGTGTGGCCTGCGGTATTGGTCGGATCGTTTCTCGGCCACATATCTACGTTGGGCTTGGTGAGCACGTCTTTCCTGATCCCAGTCGGAGCTACACTCGAAGGACTGGCAGGCGCTTACCTGGTCAACAAATTCGCTCACGGTGTGAAAGCTTTCGATTCAACGAAAGACGTATTTCTGTTTGTGTTGTTCGCTTGTATCTGCGCTCCGTCGATTAACGTTGCCGTCGGAATCTCGGTAAACTATTTCAGCGGCCGCGCCAATTTAATGGATTCCGCACTTGCGGTGCTCACGTGGTGGCTCTCGCACGGTATCGGCGTTTTGGTGGTGGCGCCCTTCTTGATCTTGTTGTTTCGCGGTTCTCATCACCGAATGGACCTGCTGGAACTCGGTGAGTTGACCCTCTTACTCTTCGGATTGATTTTTGTTTGTTTGCTCGTGTTCGGTCCTCTTTCTCTCTCTCTGAACAAGGATCAGATCGTGCGGGCATGGCTTTGCGTCCCTTTCTTACTTTGGGCCGGCTTTCGGTTCTGTCCGCTCGAGGCCGCAGGGACCACGCTCATCCTGTTTGGGAGTGCGATTTGGGGCACGGTGCATGGATATGGTTCGTTTATGTCGAATAACAGGACGATTTCTTTGGCCCTTCTGGACACCTTCGTTGGCGTTATCGGCACGATGACCTTGGTTGTTGCCGCCATGGTCGTGGAACGAAGGCGGATCGAAGAGGAATTGCTAGGGGTGCAAAGCCTATTGCAAGCGGCGGTTGAAGGAAAGGATCAAGAGCTTGCCGTGACGGTTGAGGCACTTAATGTGGAGGCTGCGGGTCACGCTCGAACCAAAAGGTTATTGCGAGAGAACCAGGAGCGGCTCAAGCCGCTCGTGGAGAAAATGAAACTAGACGAAACGGCGCGGGAAGTTCAAACTCATGGAGAGAGGCTGGAATGATTATTGGAGAGCGGCTACGTCAGATCAGGGAACAGAAAAACCTTTCGCAAGGTGACATTGAACGCAAAACAGGTCTGCTTCGTTGTTACGTTTCTCGCGTCGAGAACGGCCACACGGTTCCAGCCGTCGAGACGCTTGAGAAGTTCGCCCGCGCCCTCGAAGTCCCGATGTATCAACTGTTCTATGACAGCGAGGAGCCGCCCAAGCTGCTAAATCTCCCGAAGCGCGAGTCTGCCGGCGATAGCGTGTGGGGCAGTTCCGGTAAAGACGCACGCGTACTTGCCAAATTCTGCCGCCTGTTCAGCCGTTTGAAAGAAGATGATCGAGGATTGGTGTTTCACATGGCGCAGAAGATGGTAAAGCGGAAAACGCTTCAAAGTGACGAGAGTTAGCGGAGCGAGCGTTTCACATCTAAATCGTCTTGACGGCCATTTACCTAATCGCCGCAACCCCTCTGGCTGAAAGCGCGAAGAATCGGTTTGGCACGGGTGGATACTCTTAACTTTTCAAAAATCCGGCATGGGAAGTTCCGGATCGAATGCTCTGTAGCTTCAATTCTCAGCGGTGTTTCGCGATTCTTCAAGCCGTTCGCAACGAGCCCCTTCCTCGCGACACGCCAAAACCGTAATTCCGCCAACGTAAAGGAACTGAAGAGGTTTCAGGCCGCCAAGAGCATGGATGAGATGTTCGAGATCTTCGTTACGGGCCCGAAGTTTTCCCAAGTGGGTTTGGATGCTGCTGTCAGCGCGCCATACAGTAGC
>JBEKCU010000233.1:0-7569 GCA_050014735.1 Candidatus Acidiferrales bacterium
GATTCCTGGATTCGGGATCGACGCCCTTGGGAAGCGGTCCGGCAGCTGCGGCGATCGCGGCGGCTAGGTTTGCTTTGCGCGCCGGATCCAGCGATTGTTCCCGGGGAGGAAGCAACGGTTTTTGGTCCGCTCTCAAGTGATTGTCAAAAGCAGTCAGCTCGGCCGAAGCTTCCGAATAACTGGCCATAAGCCAGAACAAATCCACGGTTCCTTTGGGGCCGAATAAACGCATGACCTCGGCGAAGGTCGCGGGAGACACTTTCCTTTGGCCAAACGCTTCGCGGCCGAACTGAATAATGGCGGCTTCCTTATCGCCAATGCCCACCACGGGCTTTTCGTATTTGATGATGTCGATGAGAGAAGGTTCTATCAGGCGAGGATCCTTTGGATCCCGCCCGTGTGTTTCCCATTGCGTCCATTCGTACTGGCAATCCATCTCGCGTGCCGCGACCAAGACAGCAATCTCGAGCAGCCGATCCGTCAATTCGACTTCATATTTAAGTCCGGCATCGTTCAAGAGTTTTGTGAGTTGCGGATCCCAGCCGCGGACGCTGGGTTGCTCGATTCCCACGGGCAATCGAGCCTTTTGATACTCGGACTTCGGCGCGGGCAAGGGCAGACGGTTTCGGGAATCAGGATAGATGTCCTTGGGCAGCGTGGCCTCGGTTGAATCCGCGCTGCTCGCCGGATTCTGCGCCTGGATACTGCCGCCCAACAGCATACCCACAACAGCTGCAAGCAAGACAGCTCCGATGGTTTTCGACAGGTTCATACCTATCTCCTCTCTGAAACAGTCATAGCCGGTATTCCTTATTGAGCTCGACTAACCGCTAACGAACGCCCAGCGTCTGTTGCCGCATAATTTGTCACGATATTTGTGAGGCGGACATTCTTCTTTTCTTAGTCTCCCAGTTGAGGACGGAAATAATTCAATAGGCGACTCAGACTGAGCGCACATGAGATTTCAGCCCTAGATTTCGCGTTTAGGCGACCGTGGCCTGGAGTATATATTCAATTTCCGTGTAGTCAATACATTCGCCTCAGTTGTCCGAGGGCGACAAACATTCAACTTCTCATACCTTGTCAGCCATCCGGTGGTCGGCCCCGGGGATGTCTAGCCGAAACCGAATCGGGAGCTTCAGCGGTACGGAGAGCGGTGCGGAATTGTTAAGAATGGCACAGCAAGAACGTAGTAAAGTCCATGGAACGGAAATGTCCATCGTTCACAAAAATGGCCGACCGGCATCTACGGGTCCCGGTTATTGAATCTGAGCGAATGTGGGGTTATTGTCTTGAAACAAATCATGCGTATAAAAATCATCGTTGTGCTTGTTCTCGCTATTCCATCACTGGCTGTTGCATCCTTCGCGCAGAACTACACTGCCGAAAAAACGACTGACCACGGTATCGACGTCGTGCATCTTACCGATGCCGTCAGTGGCGTCGAAGTTGCGATCGCGCCAACCTACGGGAATCTGGCGTACGAGATGAAAGTTCACGGGAAAAATATTCTATTTTTCCCGCTGGCGGACGTCAGCGAACTGAAAAAAACGCGCGCGGCGGGCGGCAACCCCTTTCTGGCGCCCTGGTCAAACCGCCTGGGCGAACTCGATTTCTGGGCCAACGGGAAGAAATATATATTCAATACAACGCTCGGCAATATCCGCCTGCCTGTTCCGATTCATGGCGTCCTGCTGAACTCTCCGTACTGGGAAGTGATCGAGGTGAAAGCGGATAAGAAATCCGCGCATGTAACGAGCCGCCTGCAATTCTGGAAATATCCCGACATGATGGCGCAGTGGCCCTTTGCGCACGAATATGAGATGACGTACGAGCTTTCGGGAGGCGTCCTGGAAGTGCGGCTTGCGGTGATTAACCTGAGCGCCGACCCCATGCCGGTCTCGATCGGATTCCACCCGTGTTTCCAGCTCCCTGATGGCAAGCGCGACGATTGGACGATGTCGATTCCCGCACGCAAAGTGGTCCTGACGGACGAGCGCCAAGTTGCCACCGGCGAATACAAACCGTTCGATTTGCCGAACCCACTGCCGCTCAAGGGTCAGGCCCTGGACACCGGTTATGTGGACCTCGTGCGGGACTCGGCGGGCCGCGCGCATTTCTCGATCGACTTCGGGAGTGAAAAAATCGAGGGCATCATCGGCGCCAGATATCCGACTGCCATGGTGTACACGCCTCCCAACAGTCAGGCGGCGTGCCTTGAGCCGATGGCGGGCATCAGCAACGCCGTCAATCTGAACCACGAGGGAAAATATCCTGACCTGCAAATGTTGGCACCCGGCGCCAAGTGGGTCGAAAGCTTCTGGGTTCGCTCTGGGGGTATCTGAGCGGTGATCGACATTCTGTGTCCGCTAGAGGTCCTGTCAATCGGCAGCGCGGCAATATTCAATTGAGACGCGCCACTCGATCGAAGTAATTCAGCGTTCCTTTGGAGGATTCATGCGCGGTTGGATCATTCTTCTACTTCTGGCAGCCGCAGCCACCACACTCGCGGCGGCCGATAAGCCGGCTGGAACGTTGGAGTCGGCCACCAACGCTCTAGGAGCCGATCATATTCGATCGCTCGAATTTTCAGCGACCGGATACTGGTACCAGTTTGGCCAGGAGCCGAATCCGAATGTTCCTGCCCCGGAGTTTGAAGTCACCAACTACACCACGTCGATTGACTATAATTCGGCCTCCTCGCACATCCAGAGAGCAGCCCGAGAGTTGGCCGATCCGACCCGCTGGCGCCCCGTTCCACAGATGGCGGGGGGCCGAGAGGGAGGAGAAGGAGCCCAGGAGTTCGTGGCAGGCGGCATCGCCTGGATCTTAGGAGCGCCCGGCGGACCCGCAACCGGCTTGGCTGCGACGGCCATTTCGGACGCGGGGAACGCCGAAGAACGCACGATGGAAATCTGGGCGACTCCTCAAGGTTTTCTAAGGGCGGCCGCAGCCAATCACGCCGCGTCCAAGCCGACCAATGGTGGCGGCTCTGAAGTGACTTTCATGCTTGGGGATCACAAAGTTGTCGGCAAAATCAACGCTCGAAACGAGGTCTACAGCGTCCACTACTGGATCGATAACCCAGTACTGGGCGACATGCTCTGTGAAGCCGGGTTCACCGAATATCGCGATTTTGGCGGCATATTGTTTCCGGCCCATATCGTCCGCACTCAAGGCGGAAAAATGCGGTTGGAACTTATGATCTCAGCGGTTAAGGTCAACCCACCGGTGGTCATTCCTGTCCCAGAGGGGATGCGCGAGGCCATGATGGCGCCGGTAAAGGTCACGGCGGACAAGCTGTCCGACGGAGTGTATTGGATGCGGGGATTTCAGTGGCACAGTGTCGCTGTCGATCAAGGGGACCACATCGTCATGATCGATGCCCCATTGGACGAGAAGCGTTCGCTGGCCGTCATTGCGAAAATCAAAGAGACGATTCCCAACAAACCGATCACGTACCTGATCAATACGCACGCGCACTTCGACCATGCCGGCGGCGTCCGCACCTACGTGGATGAAGGCGCTACAATTGTAACCCTACCCATGAATCGAGCCTTCTTCGAGCGTATTTGGCGGTATCCGCACACGCTGAACCCGGACCGGCTTGCGCTGTCCAAGAAAACGCCAAAATTTCTGACGGTCACCAATGGCAAGCTGGTGTTGAGCGACAGCAAGCGTCCTATCGAGATTCATGAGCAAGTGGGCACCGCGCACAGCGACGCGATTGTGATGGTCTATCTGCCGGTGGAGAAGATGCTAGTTCAAGTCGACGCGTGGAACACAGAGGCTCTTACCGCGCCCAGGATAGACACAATCGGCGGAGAGTACGTGAACCCGTACATGTTGAATCTGTACGACAACATCGTGCGCCTGAATCTGGACGTCCGAACGCTCGTCCCGCTTCACGGACCGCGCACCACGACGATGGCAGAGCTGCGCCAGGCTCTTCTGATGGAGTGAACGGGGCGAGCCATGCCAGGGCCGAGCAGAGCGACGGCCGCGGATTCGAGGGCGATAAGAATGCCTGGCGTTTTTTCGCTGAACGAATATTTATTCGCCGCTGGCACGGGAAGAACTGAACTTGTTACTTGTCTTCCGATCCGCGCCCACGGATAGCACATAAGGAGTTCGGATATGAGAATGGGTTGGCAATCTCTAAGCCGTGTGTTTTTCTCGATAGGTTTCCTGACTGCGGCTGCATCGCTCGTGCAAACGTCGGTTGCCCAACAAACGGTGACGCCGAAGTCCGAGAGCGTTTCGATTACGTTTCTTGGCACCACGGACCTCCACGGCCGTATTGAACCCTGGGATTATTTCGCGGATAAACCCGCCGATCTCGGACTCGTGAAGATTGCCACGCTGATCAAGCAGGCTCGCGCCGAGGCTCCCGACGCCCTCTTAGTCGACTCCGGAGACATGATTCAGGATCCCGAGTCGCTTCTTACGAATTATTTTCTGGCAAAGGACACCGCAAAACTTAGCCCCACGATTGCAGTCATGAATCAGCTCCACTATGACGCGATGGCCGTTGGCAATCACGAGTTCAACTTCGCGCCGCAGCCGATGTGGAAGATCAAAGGCGAATCCACGTTTCCCTGGCTGTGCGCCAACCTTAAGCAGGCGTACACGGAGGGTGTTCCGTATTTTCAGCCGTATATCATCAAGAACGTGAAAGGCGTACGGGTTGGCATTGTCGCATTTGTGGCACCGGTAGCGCCCCCAACTAAGGGTTATGAGTTCGAACCTATTCTGCAAGCCGCCAAGCGCGTGATTCCTGAACTGCGTCCGCAGGTGGATCTTCTTGTCGTGCTTCTGCATTCAGGTTTCGTTCGAGACCCCGTAGGCGAGCAGTCGGTGCGGATACAGGTGGAAGGCGAGAATGTGGCTCCCGATCTCGCGGAACAGTTTCCGAGTATCGATCTGATTATGTATGGCCATACGCATAGCGAGTTGCCGGAGAAATTCATAAACGGCGTGCTCTTGACGGAGGCGAAATATTGGGGAATGTCGCTGGCGCGAGCGGATGTGACGATGACGAAAAACGCCGGCGGGCGCTGGGAGGTCGCTTCCAAGCATTCACGAACGATTCCAGTAACAGCGGATGTGGCGGCCGATCCTGAAATTGTCAAGGTAGTGCAGCCGTACCGGCAAGAACTCGAACACTACCTGGATACACCCATCGCCACTTCAGCTAAGGACCTCTCGGGAAAACATTCCCTCTTCGAAGATAACCCGCTTCTGGACGTGGTCCAGGATACCCAGCTGGATGCGGGGCACGCCGATGTATCCATGGCGAGCTTATTGAACGACGGAGTGAAAATCCCCGCGGGACCTGTAACCGTGCGGCAGGCCGGATGGATCTATCCCAACTCGAGTGGCATCGTCGTTGTGGAGATGACTGGAGCGCAACTGAAGGAAGCGCTTGAACACTCGGCAAGCTTCTATTCTCAGTGGCCCCCGCCGCCAGGAGCAAGCATACACTTGCCTTCGACCAGGCCGGATCAAGCAGCAGGTGTGTCGTACGAACTCGACCTCACCGAACCCGCAGGGGATCGAATCCGCAGCTTGAAGTATCGAGGCAAGCCGCTCGATCCCGCTCGGAAATTGCGAGTGGCGGTTTCCGCCGCGCACAGAATGGGCGGCGACGGCTATACGATTTACGAGGGATTACCGGTTGTAACTCGGACGGGTGACATGCGAGAGCTTCTGACCGACTACTTGGGTCGCACAAAGCAGTTGCCCACCGAAGCAGCTGAGAACTGGAAGATTGTTCCGCCCGAGGCAGTCACCGCCATGGAAAAGGAGGCGGATGCAGGCGCCGCATCCGAAACGAAATAAATGGAGGATAGAGATGATCGGACGAACAGCAAAAGCACTTTTCATGACGGCCGTATTATCGCTTGGCTGCGCGGCCATGGTTTGGGCTCAATCGCACACCGATGCGGCTAAAAGCTCTCCGACCGCTTCCGTGGTGACCACGCCAGTTCCGCCGGTGAGGTACTTCTCCAGGACGGAAGTAGAAGCGACCTTCAATCACGAGAAGGAAAGCGAGACGCTGTTCGATAGCGATTATGGCGGGGAGAGTTTCAGGGTCAAGGCAAGCCGCCGTGTAAAAGTCCTGGACGCGGAAATTCACCTGGAATGGACGGACGTAATCTACATCACGAAGGGATCGGCGACGCTTGTAACGGGCGGAAAACTGGCCGACGATGTAACTCCCAAGACATTTCCCGACGGCAAACCGTTCAACGAAACCAAAATGGGCACCAGCATAATCGGCGGCGAATCGCGGCGTCTCTCTGTCGGCGATGTGGTCGTCATTCCGGCCGGCATGCCCCATTGGTTTACGGATATCGATGGGCCGTTTTGGTTCTTCAATGTAAAGTGCCGCTAGGCTGGAAGTGATTCGCTAAATTCCAACGAGCGCAGCGTCATCGCCGCGAGCCAGTCCGACAAAGGCTGTCGCTTTCGTGGTGCGCGAAAGTTCGATGCGAGATCCGTCCGTGTCGCAGGCTTGCCTTTCCCGGCCCAGCCTGGAATATTTTCGCTGGTCAGTGCTCAGCTGGAGTGTTGAATGTGCGGGGCCTTCAAGAGGGCGGAAACGAGTTCGCCTTGGCGTTGAACACCGACTTTTTGCATCAGGTGCTTCAGGTGTGAGCGCGCTGTGGAACTCTTGATTCCCATGCTGGAACCAGCTTCTTGAAGCGATTCGCCTCGCGCTATAAATTCCGCGAGTATGGCTTCTTGGGGCGTTAAATCGTAAAGGGTTTCAAATTGTTTACGGTAACTCCCAATTCTCTCTGGATCGGTCAGAAACATCACCACCACCGCATTCTTTGAATACTGAAGGAGCGGCCTGCCGTCCAATTGGCTGACAATACAGTGATATGCTCGCCTTCCGGAAGGCCGCGAGACGCGAAATGCGCTGTCGGCGTGGTTTCGACCGGGATCTATCAGAGCGCTCAAAAACCTGCACGTGCCGACGGCGTCAGTTAGAGCTAGATGTCCGTGATCTATTGAAAGCCCGTCATTCATGTCCAGAATGGTCCGGGCTTCCTTGTTCACAAAAATTACGTTAGCCTCGGTATCGAGTATGATGACGCCGACGGTGAGCAGATCGAGCGCGGACTTCTCCGCCGCTAGTCGCTCGAACGGTCCCCAAGACTGCTCAATACTTTTGCTCGTGCAAGATCGACCGCGTTTCATTCAAAATAACTCCGCAGTTAAGCTTCCGCGTTTAGTCAATCGTCGTTAACGCAAGAGGGAAGCGATGGCAAAGCCACAGTTCCTGATTGTACATCTACTTACATTTGGAATGACCGCGATCGTGCCTTTTTTTATTTAGTTGCGTTAATAATGAGTTCTCCCTAATTTGGGGGAAGACAATCTTAGTAAGCAGTTGTATATAGAAGCGTCTACACAGTTGATCGGGCCATCCATTCCCGATACTCAGAGGTTCCGAACTTGCGAGTTTGCGAAAGAGTTCGCTGAAAAACGTGCGGAGCCCGTCATTCCGGGCGTAGTGAGAGAGCTTTCTGTTATCGGAAATCGCGATGAGAAGTGGTT
>JBEKCU010000234.1:0-7539 GCA_050014735.1 Candidatus Acidiferrales bacterium
CGAAACATTGCCGAAGTCACGACCGCCGTGGCGCGCGGCGACTTGTCGCGCAAGATCACGGTGGACGTGAAGGGCGAAATTCTCGAGCTGAAGAACACGATCAACACGATGGTGGACCAGCTGAACGCGTTCGCGGGCGAGGTGACCCGCGTGGCGCGTGAAGTTGGCACCGACGGCAAACTTGGTGGCCAAGCGGAGGTTCCCGGCGTTGCAGGAACGTGGAAGGACCTGACTGACAACGTGAACTTCATGGCTAGCAACCTGACCGGACAAGTTCGAAACATCGCCGAAGTGGCCACGGCCATCGCCACTGGCGACCTCTCAAAGAAGATCACGGTGGACGTGCGAGGCGAAATTCTGCAGCTCAAGGAAACGCTCAACACAATGGTTGAGCAGTTGCGATCCTTTGCCGCGGAAGTTACGCGGGTCGCTCGCGAAGTCGGCAGCGAAGGCCGCTTGGGTGGGGAAGCCAACGTGCCTGGAGTGGCCGGCACGTGGAAAGACTTGACCGACTCCGTGAACGCAATGGCGCGAAACCTGACGGCTCAGGTACGCAACATTGCGCAAGTAACCACGGCCGTGGCGCGCGGCGACCTGTCGCGCAAGATTACCGTCGACGTGAAGGGTGAAATTCTGGAATTGAAGGACACGATCAACACGATGGTCGACCAACTCAACGCATTCGCCGCCGAGGTGACGCGCGTCGCGCGCGAGGTAGGGACAGACGGCAAACTTGGTGGCCAAGCGAAAGTGCCCGGCGTCGCCGGAACTTGGAAGGACCTCACCGATAACGTTAACGTCATGGCTGCAAACCTTACTGAACAGGTGCGCGGTATCGTTAAGGTCGTGACCGCCGTGGCCAACGGGGAACTCACCAAGAAACTCACCGTCCAAGCCAAGGGCGAAGTGGCGGCGCTCGCCGACACGATCAACAACATGACGGACACGCTGGCAACGTTCGCCGATCAGGTAACCACCGTCGCGCGTGAAGTCGGCGTGGAAGGCCGGTTGGGAGGTCAGGCGAACGTACCGGGCGCTGCCGGGACCTGGAAGGACCTTACCGGGAACGTGAACTTGCTTGCAGACAACCTGACCAACCAGGTGCGCGCGATCGCCGAAGTTGCTACCGCCGTGACCAAGGGCGACCTGACGCGCTCAATTCAAGTCGAGGCCAGCGGCGAGGTTGCTGATCTGAAGGACAACATCAACACAATGATCGACAATCTGCGGCTCACAACCGACCGCAATACGGAGCAGGACTGGCTCAAGACGAATCTGGCGCGGTTTACCGGAATGTTGCAGGGGCAGCGCGAACTGACCACCGTTGGCAGAATGCTACTGTCGGAACTCGCGCCGCTTGTGGGCGCGCAGCAGGGTGTTCTCTACCAAATGGAATCGGAGGAATCGGCTGGTCTCGTCCTGCTCTCAGCATTCGCGGACAGTGGACAAAGAGGACACTCCGAGCGGGCGCGGGTGGGCGAAGGTTTGATCGGGCAATGCGCGGCTGAAAAGCGGCGTATGCTGATCACGGAAATGCCGTCAAACACGATCCCAATTCGTTCGGGCCTGTTTGAAGCGATCCCCCGAAACATCATCGTGTTGCCCGTGCTGTTCGAAGATCGCGTGAAGGCCGTCATCGAGCTAGCCTCCTTAAGCGCCTTCACTGCTTCCCACCTGGCGTTTCTTGAACAACTGACCGCTAGCATCGGTATCGTGCTCAATAGCATTGAGGCGACGATGCAGACGGAAGGATTGCTGAAACAATCTCAGCAATTGGCTATCGAGCTCCAGACTCAGCAAAAGGAATTGCAGCAAACCAACGAGCAGCTCGCGCAAAAGGCGCAGCAACTCGCCGAGCAGAACGTGGAAGTGGAACGCAAAAACCAGGAAATCGAGCAGGCGCGCCGCGCCCTGGAGGAAAAGGCGAAAGAACTCGCGCTTACCTCCAAGTACAAGTCCGAATTCCTGGCCAACATGTCTCACGAGTTGCGCACGCCACTGAATAGCATTCTGGTTTTGGGCCAGCAGTTGAGCGACAACCCTGACGGCAATCTGACTCCGAAGCAGGTTGAATTCTCGCGAACGATTCACGGTGCCGGGACGGACTTGCTGAACCTGATCACGGATATTCTTGACCTTTCGAAAATTGAATCCGGGACAGTCTCGGTGGAAGCCGAAGAAGTCTTTTTCGCCAGCCTCGTCGACATGGTCGCGCGGCCGTTCCGCCACGAAGCTGAAAACCGCCAACTTGTATTCGAAGTCACGACCGACCTGCGGCTTACACGCAGCATGGTCACCGACTCGAAGCGCTTGCAGCAGGTGCTCAAGAACCTGCTCTCCAACGCTTTCAAATTCACGGAGCACGGCGGCGTCAGTCTCTCCATATCTGTCGCGGACGGCGGTTGGAGTGAATCGCACCCTGTTCTTGCTGGGGCCGCATCCGTCGTTGCCTTCGAAGTCTCCGATACAGGAATTGGTATCCCGTCCGAAAAACAGAGAATTATTTTCGAGGCGTTCCAACAAGCGGACGCGGGCACGAGCCGCAAGTACGGAGGCACAGGTCTTGGCCTTGCGATCAGCCGCGAGCTTGCGAGCCTTCTCGGCGGTGAAATTCAATTGCGCAGCACTCCCGGTGAAGGGAGCGTGTTCACGCTATACTTGCCTCAAACCTATGTCGGTCCCTCGACTGGCGTGGGCATACCGGAGAAGAAAGCCCTGCCTCCGGCTTCCTTGGTCCAGGCGTCGGCCGGATTTGTCTCCGAAAGATTGGTGGAGCAGATTGCCGATGACCGCGACAGTTTGCAGCCGGATGAGGCCGTCTTGCTGATCGTCGAGGATGACCCGCACTATGCCCGAGTCCTGTGCGACCTGTCCAGGGATAGCGGGTTCAAGGTTTTGGTCGCCACGCGCGGCGCCGAGGCGCTTGCGCTCGCTCGCGAATTCCATCCAACGGCGATATCGCTGGACGTTTTCCTGCCCGACATGCTGGGTTGGACAGTGCTTAACCATTTGAAACAGGATCCAGCCACTCGACACATTCCTGTTCAAATGCTGACACTGGATGAAGATCGGCACCACGGTTTGTCGCGCGGGGCGTTCGCCTTCGTGACCAAGCCGACTACGTCCGAGGAACTCGGCGGAGTGTTGACGCGCATCAAGGAGTATGCAATGCCGCGTCGCAAGCGATTGTTGATTGTCGAAGATAACCCCGCCGAGCAGTTAAGCATAAAAGAATTGCTCGGCCACGAAGATATCGATGTTTCGGTCGCCGCTACGGGCTCCGAGGCGCTTGAAATTATCAACGATCAACCTTTCGATTGCGTTGTGCTGGACCTCCGCCTGCCGGACATGTCAGGGTTCGACGTGCTGGAGAAGTTTGGCAACACGCCGGCTCTGCGCGATATGCCGGTGGTGGTCTTCACCGGGAAGGAGTTGTCGCTCGAAGAAGATGCCCGCCTGCGCGTGCTGGCGCGCAGCGTGGTGGTTAAGGGCGTCGAATCGCCAGAGCGCCTACTGGATGAGACTGCGCTATTCCTACACCGCGTGGTCGCCGACCTTCCCGTCGGGAAACAGAAGATGCTCGAGCGACTGCACCGTTCCGATGACGCTTTGGTTGGGAAAAAGGTACTCGTCGTGGATGACGATGTTCGAAACATATTCGCGCTAAGCAGCGTGTTGGAACGTCGCGGAATGACGGTACTTACGGCAGGGACTGGTAACGAAGCGATCGCGATTCTCGAATCGACAGATGACCTGGCAATCGTGCTGATGGACATCATGATGCCGGAGATGGATGGGTACGAGACCATGCAGGTGATACGACAGAATCCGTCCTTCCGGCGTCTCCCCATTATTGCGTTAACCGCCAAAGCAATGAAGGGCGATCGCGAGAAGTGCCTGGAAGCGGGCGCATCGGAGTATTTGGCAAAACCGGTGAATACCGAACAACTCCTTTCGGCACTGCGGATGTGGTTGCACCGCTAACCCATCCTTTATCTCGACGATCTCGACACGGCTGAAACTTTGCCGTCCGGGTGGAAAACGTCACTCGAGGTGAAAGAAGAACATGATCACGCGAGACAAGGTCAACATCCTTATGGTGGACGATCAGCCTTCCAAGCTACTCAGTTATGAAGTCATACTCGAGGAGCTTGGAGAGAATCTGATCAAGGCCAATTCCGGCAGAGAGGCGCTCGAATATCTTCTCAAAGGGGATATTGCGGTTGTCCTGATGGATGTCAGCATGCCTGAGATTGACGGCTTCGAATTGGCGGATATGATTCGGGAGCACCCGCGTTTCCAAAAGACGGCTATCATTTTCATTTCCGGAGTCCATCTGACAGACCTCGACCGTCTTAAGGGGTATGAACGAGGAGCGGTGGATTACATTTCGGTGCCGGTTAATCCCGAGTTATTGCGCGCCAAGGTCAGCGTATTTGCCGACCTGCACCGTAAGACGCACCAGTTGGAACTTCTAAACCGTGAACTACGGTCTCTTTCGAGCAACCTCATTGCTTCGCAAGATGAAGAGCGACGCAGGATCGCGCGCGAATTGCACGACAGCCTGGGCCAGGAGCTTAGCGCGGCCAAGATGATGATTGACAAGATCGTTATGGAGAATCGGTCGGCGGAATCGGCAAAAGAAGCCTCGGAAATAAGTGAACTCATCGATCATGCAATTCAACAAGTGCGGAGCATCTCGTATCTCCTGCACCCGCCATTGCTGGATGAAATCGGCCTCCACTCAGCGCTTCAGTTTTACCTCGAAGGCTTCACAAAACGCAGCGGAATAGTGATTTCTCTGGACGTCCAACCGTCCAACTTCCCGCGGCTTGCGCTGGAAATGGAGACGGCAATCTTCCG
Source organism: Candidatus Acidiferrales bacterium (assembly GCA_050014735.1). GTDB lineage: Bacteria > Acidobacteriota > Terriglobia > Acidiferrales > UBA7541 > Palsa-360. The sequence goes on from JBEKCU010000234.1 coordinate 4,864, forward strand.
GATAATCCAGGAAGCCCTTACTAACGTCTTTCGCCATTCCGAGGCCCGTGAAGCGTGGATTTCCTTGGCAAAGGAAGAAAATCAAGTGGTTGGAAGCGTGCGCGATAATGGCAAGGGGATTGCCGACGAAGTCATGGAAGGCCGTCCGGATCGCATAGGAATCGGTATTGGAGGAATGAGACAACGGGTCAAAGAATTCGGCGGGCATTTACGCATTCGAAATGCAGACCCTGGCACAATCGTCGAAGTCACCGTTCCCGTGGAGCCTGTGGGACTCCATTCCCAAGTTCCGCCTGTCACTTCGGATAGGCGGTTTGCACGCCGTGAAGCCGCGTCATAATTCGTGCCGCAAGCCAGCTAACGTTTAACGCAATCTACCGTGTTTACTGTATTTGCAAACAGGCAGACGAGGATTAGCGTAGTTCGGAGCGGGCGCAGTTTGCTCGATTCAGAAGCCTTGAGATTATGCGGATACTGATCGTCGACGATAGCGAATATGCGCTAACCGGGCTAAAAGTGTTGCTTGGTGGTCGTCCCGATTGTGAGATTTGTGGCGAAGCCAGTAATGGCAAGCAAGCTGTCTTGAAGGCGATTGAACTCAATCCGGACATGATCATCCTGGATTATTCAATGCCCGGAATGGACGGATTGCAAGTCGCTCAAGAGATCTACAAATCCCAGCCCACTGTTCTCATTTTGCTTTGCACACTGTTCCCCTCGCGTGAACTTGAACGGGAAGCAATGAAGTACGGTGTGAAACATGTGATCTCCAAGGCGGAAATGAGTAGGGCGCTTTTAACCACGATCGCGGGAATCCTCAGCGGTCCCACCCAAGTTTCATAATCACTGTGGAGATTTGTCGGAGACCTTCATCCGCCATGTCTGCAATCAGCGGTGCGCCCGCAGCGATAAGATATTTTTCGTCCCGAAGGGCGGAGATAACCAGTCCCTCTCTATCCTTGACCCGATGAGATTGTCGCAACACATCGAACGCTTCCAGTTTCCTTGCTTTCAGCTATAGGCCCTCTTCCTCCATTTCATGCGAGTTAACACTTGTCTAATTAAGGGGTTCGTTTCATAGGGATTTCTTTGTGTCTTTATCAGTTATCCGATCTGAGGGAAACACCAGCGGAAATCCGCGGGCGTGTTTGAGATACGCCGTCTCTGCCACTTACGAAGCCTAGACAATCAGAAGTCTACGACTCAACCCGACCTTTTTCTCGGAACTTTGCCGCCCTTTTTTCGCGCCTCGGAGAGGCCAATCGCGATTGCCTGTTTTCTGCTTGTTACGACACCGCCTTTCCCGCCCTTTCCCGAACGCAATGTACCGAGTTTTCTACGATGCAATGCTCTTTTCACTGTCTTTGCTGCCGGTTTTCCGTACCTCGCCATCGCGCCTCCTCTACGCAAGAGATTTGCACATTCAAACCGAGCAGCGGATCGAAGGCCCACACCTCGAACCTCATCCGGCTCAAGGTGTGGGGACGAACGAATCGCTTCAGACTGTCCAACCGCGCTTATTTTGTGTCTTCAGTGGTTTCTATGACTCCATTTTGTCCAACCTTCATTGAGACTTTTGGATATTCGGCGAGAGCAGCGCGCTCCTGCTTTGAGTATGCAATCTCAAAAAAGTGGCCATCCTCTCTGCCTGGATACGTCAGATCCAGCAATGCCTGCGGTTTTGGGGACCGGTCGGCCAAAGTGAGCATAATATGGCCGCTCGGTTTCACGACTTGCGCGGATCCGACCGAGACCGTGGCAATTACATTCTTGCGATCGCCGTCAAGAACTTGTATTACGTTTTCCGATATATTGCCGTGATCCGCAAGCACGAACCAGTAAGATCCGGCGGGAAGTACCTTTTGGGGAATTAAAACGGGCTGACCGAAAGTTAGCCTTATCGCCTGGTCGAATCCGTCCGCATGGACGTAGATCGCTGCCATGCTGACAGCAAGGAACAGCGACAGCATCATCAGATTTAACTTTACGCGGAAATTCATTGGATCCTCCTTGTTTATACCGGCCGTCCTTGGACAGGAGTCTATCGGCCTTGTCCGTTATTTCGCATCCAAAACCGGGTCGGAACAATAGGATGATGTGCGTATAACCCAATGGCAAATTAATGTACGGACCGAGCAATGAAAACCACGCAGGTATTTGCAGTGGGCCCACCCCGCCGAAAAGCAAGGCGGGTATGAAAGGTACCCGCCCCCACCTGTTTTTATCAGGGATAGAATTGCCCTGACCGATTACAAATAATGGACTTAGAGTAAGTTTCCGGTACCCAACAATAGCAGACAGCCTTAGCTACCGCTTTTAGTTACCGCTTTACAACTAAGTCCATCATTTTCGAGGGAAGGCGGGAATGCTCGGCTTTAACCTATCTCCTCGGTCAAGGAAAAATCGTAAGTGAAGATGCTTTCTGCGCGGGTCTCTGCATTAGCTCTGTTTTTGGATAGGCAAGGCACAAGACCCGAGTTTGTCGTCGGCAAAGAGCGACACAGTTGAGGTTTAGCTAGCTTTGGCCGATCAAGAAACGGATTACGCCTGGATCACGGGCTTAACCGGCCAATCTCTGCCCATTCTCAGGGCGTAGCGAGCTTGCGCGCTTCGGTAACGATTTTGGTAAGCCGGTTGGAGAGCCGGTCCAGGTGGCGGCGAGGAGTTCCGTTTGGC
>JBEKCU010000235.1:0-11498 GCA_050014735.1 Candidatus Acidiferrales bacterium
GCGAATCCCAAGCGCGGGAAAGTTATGGAGGGCACGGCAGGCGTTCGGAAGGCTAGAGTCGCCAATCCGGCAAGGGGCAAGGGAAAGAGCGGCGGTTTTAGGTATTTGTACTTCTACATTGAGCAAGACGGGCAGATTTTTCTGCTTATGATTTTCAGTAAGGATGAGCAGGACGATTTGACGGCTGAGCAGAAGAAGAAGCTGGCGAATGCCGTCCGTGAGTTGAGGGAGACAAAATGAGGGCGAATTTGTTCGATGAGATGCTTTCCGGGTTGGTTGAGGCAAGGAAATACCGTGCTGGACAGAAAACGAAACTGCGTGTCTCCCGCATGGCCTTTGAGCCTGTTGAAATGAACCCCGCACAAATCCGCGGCGTTAGAAATCGTCTAAGGCTGAGCCAACCCGAGTTCGCCGAGTTTCTCTGCACCAGTATTGGCACGGTCCGGAGCTGGGAACAGGGATTTCGCTCTCCGCACAGGTCCGCGTTGCGATTGCTCGCCATTGCGAAAGAAAAACCTGCGTTGCTGCTTAGAATGGGTGAAGAAACTCAACGGCGGGGAAACCGGAAACCACGTGCTTCGAAATCCCCAAACGCAGTCCGGCATTCTGGGATGAAACAGAAAACCGCCCTTGAAAAGCGTCAGCGACGGGGCACCCAAACTTCAAATCGCTTAAACTCCAAGGCCGCCGGACTCTAAACATAAAATCATTTAAAGGGTGGCGCACCCGGCAACGGTGGGGATTGTCGGGCCTTCCTTCCGACTGATCTCGTCACGACCCGCTATTTCAGGAAGCTAATCCCCCACTCTTTGAAGCCCCAAAAAGGTTGGTGATTCGGCAGTTTAGCGATTGCTGATCCCGGTGAGTCCCGAAACCGGCCCCAGATACGCCAACAGCCGCCCCGCTTCAATTGCGGCGAGCCAGCAAAATATCGACGCCATTGCCAACCCTCTCGCGCCTGCGGGGATTCGTCCCTGTTCCAGGTCGGGATCGCCAAATATCTTTTTGCGGATCACGATGAGGAGCCATACTCCCACGAACACGAAAACCATTTTGGTCCAAAAAACTATGCTGGGGATTCTAGTGGTTGCATCGGCGAGCATCAGGACGGTACCGGTAACGGCGTTGATCCAAAAGCCTGCCCACATCAGAGGATAGAGCCGTTCGAGCGGCTTGATGGAGACCTTGGGCCAGAAGCCCAAAAACGCAAGGTCGATCACAGCGCTGACGCCCGCGATCATGCTCATGCCGAGGGTATGGAGGAACAGAAACATGGGATCGGCCCAGACGGAACTGCTCTCGCGGATCCACGTGCAGAAACTCCAGCTTTCAATCCATTCAAGAAAATGCATCCTGATCACCCTGAGTTACGACTTTAAATTTGATTTAAAGATGCAACCGGACACCATAAATTGGAGTGGCTTCACTTGTGTCCGTTGGAGTCCACCTGCCGATCCATCAAATAGCCGAGCAGCGCAATGAGCGCAAAGGCGACAAGCACAACAGCCGCGTCCGTCAGAGCCAAAACCATCCTTCACCTCGAATAAAAAACCGAATGTATAAAATTTATGCAAAGCAAAAACCGCTCGAAATTGCAAGAAACCTTGCTACGGGACCCCATTCCTAGCCTCTGCTCGAACCGATAGGCCAGAGAGTCAGCGGCTAAAGCCGGTCCGAACTTGCAGGTGTTACGTCGTGGCTAAAGCCACGACCCACAACGACTCTCTCGTCCTGATACCGGCTCTTCTACCGGACCGTCAGAACGCGCTTCCCAGGAAGGGCAGCATAATTCCGCAGAAAATCACGCCAATCCACAATGCCACGACGGAGGCGGCGATCAGTTTGCCTCGTAGTGGGGCTTCGTCTCCAGCCTGCAAAGCCCACGGTTCTTCGAACAGGGTCAAGTAAATCGCATTGATTCCCGCAACCATCATGAAAACGACCTTCCAGTAGAAGACGGTATTGAGCGTGTATTGGTACGGAGCCGCCACCCAGTAACACATGCCCGTGAAGACATTGAGCGCGAATCCCAGCACTCCCCACGGCAGCAAGCGGTGCACAGTGGCGAACGACACGCCCCGCATCATGCCCAGCACTCGCAGGTCCACCAAAAATACGACGCCCAGCAAGAGCGACAGACCCATGAAATGCAGAGTCTGTAACGTCGGCCACACCCATTTGGTTTCCCGGACAAACGCGCCAATCGCAGCAGCGTTGAGACCCAACGCGGGAATTCCCAGATCCGATGTCGGGGCGAGTTCCGGGCCGTACATGATCTCCTCATGCCGAATCTTGCCGCCCAGATTCCCGGCGTTGCTCATGAGGACAATCGTTACGATGGAGAGAAGCAGCACGGTGGTCAAAGTCGCGCGACCCAGTCGTCCGTTCCGGCGATATTCCCAGAGTCCGAACCATGCGAAGGCGCCGGTGATCTCAATGAACACATATGCCAGCAGGGAAGCGTTTAGGTGTGCGGTAATCAAAGCCAAGGGTACGCCAGGAAGAAACTTGATCGCATCCTGGGCAGCACTGCCGCTCATGAACGTGGGCATGGTAATCAGAGCCATGCCGAGGAAAACGACGAGACTGGCTCTCTGCAGGTCTTCACTTTTCCCAATCAGAGCGATCAAAAATAGACCCAATCCGATGATCGTGCCGATGATCGGAAAGTGATTCAGCAACAGGTGAATGTGCACGACGTTGAAGACAGAGCCAGTGCCGATGACAGAGACCTGCTGGGGGCTGTCAGGGGCGCTATCTGTGAACTCCAGCGTTCCGTTGCTTACGCCGTTCTTGTCGGGCCTGAAGGTGACGTCCACCGAGCAACTGGAACCTGCGGCAAGCGTCGGCGGGCAATTGTTTGTCTGCGAGTAATTTCCCTTGATTGAGATATTCGAAATGCTTAGAGGCGCTGTACCGTTATTTTTCAGCACCACCGACTCAACGACAGGTTCGCTGCCGCCGGTAGTTCCCACAACCTGCGTTCCGAAAGTCAGGCTGGTGGGCTTCAGTGTTACCGAGGGTGCTTGGGCCTGAGCCCATAGGGTCGGAGAGCAATTCCAGACCACCGCGAGCAGCAGTAACGATGCAGCCCTCAGCACGGCCTTCGGCCGGAAAGATGAGAGATTTCTGTATCGCTGCGAAAATTTCAAATTTGCCAAGCCCATCCACGTCTCCTTACAGAGAGCATACTTCCGCATGGATAATTGCGGAACCTGCAATGATATGGAAAATTCAATCGATTTTAACCTCGACATAGTACACCAGTCCCGACGATTCGTGATACTGCAAAACGATTTTCGTTGGAGATTGTCGCTGCCGTCACCCTCGGCTCGCCATGCCGCACGATCGTGACTCCGTTGGATGATGCCATCCTGAAACAGTGCGTTATAAGGTTCGATGCAAAAGGGACCTAAGCCGGCCATCGCAAAGGTGTCGGCAATGGATCGCCCCCCGGCGTCGTAGGTTTTTCGGGGACGGGCGTGGCCGAAAACAGGCTTTATTAGTGCACATCGCCGCGAAGTAACAGCAACAAATCCGGCGATGAATTGATAACCTAAGTAATCGAATCCGTCTTTATCGGGTCGCTTGGGAGAAATACGTGATCGCGCACTTGCCGGAGCCAGCCGTAATCGTCATCGTTGCCGCCGATATCGCGAGAATTGCTTTTTTTCTCGCGATCGCCTTTGTAAGTTGCTGGTTTTTTTACAAAAGGATCGATGAACGGCTCTTTAAGCACTTCCCGAAGCCCTGGGATATTCCTCCCGGACAGACGAGGAAGAGGCTTTGGAACGTGTTTTCGGAAGTCATTTTGCAGTCACGTGTTGTGCGTGACCGTCCTGTCGCGGGATTCCTGCATGCTTTGGTGGTTTGGGGATTTATTGTGTTCGGATGGGTGACATTAAACCATCTGTCGCTCGGGATCCTCGGATTCGATCATGTGCGTGAGAGATCGGATTTCTACGGGACATTTGCCGCGGTTTGGGCTGCTGCCGTGCTGGTTGGGATTTTGTCGCTGTCTTTCCGCCGATTTGTTTTAAGGCCCAAGGAACTCGGGGCAGTCTCGATGACTTCGGGCATTGTGGCTGCTTTGATTTCGCTCCTCATGGTGACGTACCTGCTGGGATGGAAGGTGCTGGCCGTTGCGAGCTCCGAGTGGAAAGTGAACTGGTGGGTTCACACGCTTTCGTTCTTTACCTGTCCGGCAAACCAGATCGGCGGATCGCTCAGTCCCAAGGAAATTATTCTCGATATGCAAAGAGGGCTGCTCCACGGCGGCGATCTGATTGCCGGAACGGCGGAGGAAAAACAAGCGGGCTCGGTCTGGATTCAGGAAGAGGACTTGTTTCAGTGCCTATCGTGCGGCGCCTGCGAGTATGTGTGTCCGGTTGGAATTGAGCACGTTGGCCGGAAAATCCTGGACCTGCGCAGAGGCCTGGTGAGCGAGGGCCGCGTCTCGAATGAAAAGGTGGTAACGCTCTTCACGACGATGGAGCGCGCGCCGCACAACCCATGGGGAATCTCCCAGGACACGCGAAAGAAATTCATCGACGCCAGGAAATTCCCGATCTTTGACGGGACGCAGGATTGGCTCTTTTGGCTGGGCTGCGGCCTGAGTTTCGATCCGCATGGCCAGGAAGTGGCTGGCGCGATGCAGCAGATTTTGGATGCAGCGGGCGTCTCCTGGGGCGTCTTGGCGCGCGAATCCTGCTGCGGTGAGCCCGCACGCCGGGCCGGCAACGAATACCTGTACCTGCAATTGGCGGAAGAACTGGCGGAAACGTTTTCGCAGAACAGGGTGAAGAAGATTGTCTCGTGCGATCCGCACTGCACGACGATGCTGGATGTCGATTACCGGCAGATCGCTTCATACGCGCAGAAGGGAACCCGAGTCGTTCATCATTCGGAATTGATCGAGGAGCTTTTGCCGAGACTTCAGCTTAAACGATCCGCCGAGTCGGCGACGTATCACGATCCGTGCTATCTGGCGCGAGGGCGGGGAATTACCGAACAGCCGCGCAAGGTACTGGAAAGCTGCGGCATTTCGATCTCGGAAGCATCGCATCATGGCCAGAATACGTATTGTTGCGGAGCGGGCGGCGCGCAGCTTTTTATCGCCGACGATCGCCGCGAGCAGACAGCCGGGCGCGTGAATCAGAAGCGATTTGCTCAACTGGCGGAAACCAAGGCTTCCACGATTGCGGTCGCGTGTCCGTACTGTCCGATTATGCTGCGCGATGCGGCAGGGCATGCCAAGAGGGACGATATCGCGATACTCGATCTCGCGGAAATTGTCGCGAGCCGATTGGATATGGCAGGGAAGTAGCGATCTTCTTAACCCGTATTCCTCAGAGATAGCCGGCGCTGTTCCAGGTGGAGAGAGTGGCTGTTCGGGGAGATGTTCGTCGCGGGGTTGGCCGCAGGGGCACGGCATGCCGTGCCCCTACCGGCGGAACGCCGAAAGAAATTCGGGCTAATTATCCGCTGCCGGCGTAAAGCTCATTAGGGGTTGCGGCGGAGTCTGCGGAACCACAGGCCGCAGGAACGGTTTTCCCGATGCAACGTGGCAGCCATAACACCCGTTCAGCATCTGCTTGTAGGACGAGGTGAATTGATCTTCGTCCTTGCTCTGGATCGCCGTCGTCAGTTTCTTCAGAGGACCATCGCTGATTACGTCAAAGATGGCTTTCAAGTCCACTGGATTTCCGGCGGCATCCTTGCGGACGGGGCGGATACGGATCGTCCAGACGATATGCTGGCGCGCTTCGTTCAGATAAAAATCGGCGAGCGGCCAGTTTTTTTCCTTCCCAGCGAACCACAGATTGGCAAACTGGAAGCCCACGTCCGTCATCGAGTGGGACTGCGAAGGCAGCACTTCCTTCAAATGGGTGATGTCCGCTTGCATGGCGGCGAGATCGGGCGCGGGAGTCTGCGCCATCACCGTTCCGGAATGCGTGAATGAGTGCATTCCATAGGCCAGTGCGAAACCAACAAGAATGCCCAAGGCAAGTACAAAAATTTCACGATGCGTCACGATCCTTTTCATACGGGATATCCCTCCCACAAGATTTAAACTCAGGATTTGGAAATATCGGCGCGCGAGCTGTTCGCACTGCTGGGTAACTCAAATATTTAACAGCGGCTCGTCACCGGACATCACACCAAGGTTATTTTGCAGGCACCAGTTTTTCCAACTCGGCGAATGACGGAACCGGCCGCGGCAGGTGAATCGACATATCGACCAGAACTCCGTTCCCGCCGATCGCGCTAAAAAAGTGCGGCGTACCCTCGGGAACGACGATGAAATCTCCCTTCGAGACAGTCCGCGTTAGTCCGCCTTCGACGCCAGTGCCTGAAAGGTTCGCCGGATTGGTTCGGGTTTCATTGGTTAGCTTGCCGCCGGTGATCATGGTCGCCGTTCCATCGATAATATAGAAAACCTCTGCCTCGCGCTCGTGCACCGCGGCGGGGCCGATGCCTGCGCGATACTCCATATTCACACTGTACGGATCGAAAGAAAGCAGACGTGAATTAAAGGCCGCTTGGTCTGGCTTTCGGTCGCTCTTTGACTTGGCGATAAGCGCCTGTACGTCGGCAGCGGACATATACGTTTTCACTTCCGGCGGGGCCATTTGCGGGGCTGGCGGCCGGGCCACTGCTACCGCGACTGCCGCCGCGGTTACAACACTAAGTGCAATACTGACTGCGAATGTTCGCATGTGAATCTCCAGTTTGAGATTTTTCGGCTTCTTTCCAAAGATGGCGGCATTGTACGCCGAATTGCTTTAATCTCCATAAAAAACCGCCCCTCGCGAGATTTATTTCGACGAGAGGCGGTTTTCGATTTTCAGTCTAATCGGCGAGCGGGTTCGGGCGAATCTGGAACTTCACGAGTTTGTTCTTCGAGCCAGGGCCCGTTTCGATGTGCCAGGTCTGGTCTTCACCGTATGTTGCATAAACGCCACGGCCCTTCCAGCCTGCTTTCGAGTCGTCGATGCGGCCATCCATTCCCCGAACGAAGAAACCCATTGGATAGGGCACGCGCATGATCGTCCACTTTTTCGTATTGGGATCGAAGGCTTGCAGCGAATCCGAACTGGTCCCCGTCACGATCGGGATATTCTCCCCCATGCCAAGAGTGTTAAATTGATCCACCCAATTGTAATACTCGAAATCGGCGCTGCTGTCGTCCGTGACGCCTTTCATCTTCGGTCCGGGTGCTGTGTACAGTGTCCAGCCTTCTGGACACTGCTGTCCGGTCGCCGTCGGACCGTTCAACACCTTGCACTTGCTCCGATCGAAGCTTGCGAGCTGGCCACTACCTGAGAGTGCGGTCCAGATCAGTCCGGTCTTGCGGTCGATATCGACTCCGCGCGGCGCGTATCCGTTCACGCCGGGCCTTTGAGGGTTGTAATACGGCGGTTCGTAGACCTCAGCCATGCAGGTGCTCGGCGGGTTCGAGCCAAGGGTCATGCGAAGAAGATGTCCAGGCGTAGGACCCGTCACGGCGAACCAGATCGAGCCATCCTTGGGATTGACGACGGCACCGTAACTGTTCACCGTGATTCTTTTGTCGACGGCGGGGTCGATCTTGCCATCGCCATTCATATCGAGGTATGCGGGACACCAGCCCATCGCCTTTTTCGCGTCTCCTGTTTCGTCATAGATCCGCGTGTTGAGCCAGCCGAATGCCTGCCCACCTGGATTGCTGAAGTAAAGGGTATTGTCTTTGTCATAGCCGAATTGCAGGTGGTGAGTGTTGAAGCAGGTATCGATGGCCGTGAACTTCCCGGTTTCAGGGTCATAAACAGCGGCCTGTTTGGCGGCCGAATTGAGCGGAAAATACTTGGCAAACGGCGAATCCGAACCTGCCTTGCAGAAATCCGGGTTCGCGGCGGGACGGACATTCGTCGTGACCCAAACCCGGCCCTTCTCATCCATCATGGGATTGTGCGGTCCGCCAACGCCGGTCCAAAGAATTTCGTTCCCGTAGATGGGAGAAGGCACTTCCATTTTCGCGGGCCATGTTGGGTTCATCGTGGACTTATCCGCGATGGTCGGAACGGGAATAGCGCCCGCCGTATTCTTGATCGGATCGACCCACACCAGGTCATCATCGTTGTAGTCGGCCGCGTAGACAAGGCCGTTCGCATTCACAGATGGGTGGCGCTTGTCCGTGCTGACCTCGTCATGCGGGTGTCCGGAGGGTTTTCCCCAATCCCACATCGTGACGACCACATTACGCTCCGCGCCAACCGGGCGGGGAGGTGTGGGCGGAAGTTCGCCGGCGGCGATCCGATCCGACCAGTCTGCAAACATCTTGATTGCGCGTTCCTGATCGACAAAGCGGGGAAGTGTGCCGCTCATCCGATTCGCCCCAGCCTGGCCAAAATGAATACGCGTAGCCCAAGCTTCCTCCGGCGACTGGAAGTTGAATCGGTTCAGATGCGTCAGATCCCTTGTGAAGATGGTTCCGATCTGATGGCATTGCTGGCAGCCCTGCTTCATCACGTCGATCCACTGTTCCTGGGTGAGAATGGGCTTATCTTCCATGGCTTCTTCATTCGCGACGGCTTGCCGTTGAGCGATCGGCGTGGCTGCATTGGGAGCCGCTGAGGCGGGGCCCGCCGCACCCTTGAACGGAGGCATCGGCGTGGGCTTCATCGGGAATTCACTCTTAGGAGGAACCTGAATCAGGGAAAGCCAATAGACGGCAGGATAATAGGTCGCAGCTTCCCTAGGCGATGGCGCAATGACTGCCGTGAGGTTGAGTTGCTTGCCGGGCATGGCTGTCACAGCCTGTGAATCGACAAGCCCGTAGCCACGCACCCACACCTTATAATTCGCTTTTGGCATCTCCGGCAGCAGGTATCGCCCCTGATCATCGGTAACGACAATTTTGATGAGCTTCGTACCGAGTTCATCTGTTTCAGCGATGACCCATACACCGGCTTCAGGCCCCTTTGAGCTGGTCACAATCCCGCCGATATTAGCCGGTGTAATGCGAATAGCCCCGCCCTGCGCTGCTTCGATGCGGGAGATCAATCCAGCCACTAGGCCGGTCATCAAGCATGCAGTCGCGAAAATCAAGCCGAATTTAAGGTTCCGGTTTTTGGTCATTTTTCATCCCTCTCACCGATCGAATCCTGAGGCTCGCCCTTATCGTAGTCTCCCTATAGCACCAATAATCATTACGCGTCAATCGAATCTATTGGCGAATTCGTCCGCCAAATTCCGCATTGCAAATAGTGGCTTGCCGGATTATTATCCCGTGTCCTAAAGCCGCCTATATTCTTCGAAGCTTGCGAGAAGCGGGGATTCATCTGCCTTTATTTTACAAGATCGATATAGGGCGCCGGCTCGTTCTGAGCTTCGGCTCGGGCGTGCTCACTCGGGAAGACATTTTGGGACACCAGGACAAACTATCGGCCGATCCTGATTTCGATCCAGCGTTCTCTCAACTGCACGATTACACACACTTTACGGGCCTTGCAATCACGCCGGATGACGTACGCTTCATTGCCGGAAGAACTATTTTTTCCCCGAATTCCCGGCGCGCGTTGCTGGTGAAAAACGACGTTCAATTTGAGATCGCCAAAATGGTTGAAACCCACCGGGGCTTGAACGGCGAAACAGGGGTGAAGGCGTTTCGTACCCTGGACGAAGCCTTGGATTGGATCTCCAATGCGAAGGCTGCGTCCTAGCGCCTTGCGATTCTGCATTTTTCAATACGGTGGTCGCTTGGTATAATGTCGGCCGTACTCCACACGCAATGCACCTCCTACCAAGACGTAGGTCAGCAACAACACAACTGTAGTTAGGCCCAGACGACGGCTCTGTCGGCGGTCCAGATGTCGATACTGGAGACGCCCTGTTCAGCACAAGCACACGGAATCGTGAAGCGGTCCTTGAGATGCGAGTGATACGAGCTGGAATAAAAATCACAGGACTCTTATCCCCATGCGAATAAAAAAACTTCTTGCCCTGAATCGCGGCGAAATTGCGATCCGCATTCTACGCGCCGCCAACGAATTGCAAATTCGCACTGTTGCCGTGTTTTCCGACGAAGACCGCTTGAGCCTCCATCGATTCAAGGCCGACGAAGCCTATCTGATCGGAGAGGGCAAGGGGCCTGTCCAGGCGTATCTTGATTTCGACGGCATCGTGGCGCTCGCGAAGGAACACGGTGTCGATGCGATCCATCCGGGCTATGGCTTTCTCTCGGAAAATCCGTCTCTGCCCCGAGCGTGCGAGGCCGCGGGGATTACATTTATCGGCCCGAGCGCGGACCTGCTCGATCTGCTGGGGGACAAGACCGCCGCCAGACGCCTGGCTCAAAAGGCGGGGCTGCCGGTGATTCCCGGCACGGAAGAGCCAGTCACGCAAAAGGACGATGCCCAGGCCATCGCGGACAAAATCGGCTACCCGCTCATGGTGAAGGCGGCTTTCGGAGGGGGCGGCCGCGGCATGAGGGTCGTGCCGAACGCGCAATCGCTGCAAGCGGGCCTCCAGGAAGCGCGCGCGGAGGCAGGAGCATCGTTCGGAAACGACGCTGTATTTCTTGAGCGCTTTATCCGGCGCGCGCGTCACATCGAAGTGCAAATTCTGGCCGATCGTCATGGGAATGTACTTCATCTGCACGAGCGGGATTGCTCGGTGCAGCGCAGAAATCAGAAAGTCGTGGAACTCGCGCCGGCGGTGAACCTCGATCCGAAGATTCGCTCGGGCCTCGCAAATGCCGCCGTGGCGCTCGCCCGGGAATCCAAATATTTCAGCGCGGCAACAGTCGAATTTCTCGTCGATGCGGAAACGGGCGACTACTACTTCATTGAAGTGAATCCGCGTGTGCAGGTCGAGCACACCGTCACCGAGATGGTGACCGGCATCGACATCGTGCAGTCGCAGATTCAGATCGCGGAAGGCCTCGAACTGCACGGCCCAGAGATGAATCTCCCGCAGCAGAATCAGATCAAGCTCCACGGATACGCGTTGCAATGCCGCGTCACGACGGAAGATCCCGCGAATGGTTTTCTGCCGGATTACGGAAAGATTCAAACCTATCGTTCGCCCGCCGGCTTCGGTATCCGGCTGGACGGCGCTTCCGCATACGGCGGGGCTGTCATCACTCCGTATTACGATTCTCTGTTGGTGAAAGTCACCGCATGGGCACGGGAATTTCCGCAAGCCTGCCGCCGAATGGATCGCTGCCTGCGCGAATTCCGAATCCGCGGAGTGAAGACGAACATTCCGTTTCTTGTGAACGTCGTGAACCATGAGCACTTCCAGGCTGGCGGCGTGACAACTTCGTTCCTCGCGGAGACCCCGGAGCTGTTCCATTTCCCTGTATTGAAAGATCGCGCGACCAAGGTTTTGAATTACCTGGGCGAGGTCATCGTTAACGGGAATTCGGAGGTTGCTGGGAAGCCCAAGCCCGCGTCCATCCGGCCCGCTCCTGTGCCCGCGTATATCCATGGCCAGCCGCCGGACGGTACACGGCA
>JBEKCU010000236.1:0-7461 GCA_050014735.1 Candidatus Acidiferrales bacterium
TTATGAGATGGTTTCAAGCTTGATCTTGATCCTGTGGCCGACCTCAAACAAATCGCGCTGCAAATTTGCCGGGAAACCGTTGCTGCGATCGACATTTCTTCGAGTATGCGGCGCAAGCTTGCCCGCACGGGCTCGACCATCCAGATCGACGGGTCCGCTCTCGACCTCGCTCCATACAAACGCATTTGCGCGATCGCGATCGGCAAAGCCTCGGTGGCGATGGCCCGCGGACTCTCAAGCCTTCTAGCGCCGGACTTCCACGCCGAAGGCATTGTTGTCGCGCCATCGCTCAGCGCGGACACGCCGGCGGGATTCCGCTCAATCGTCGCCGGCCACCCAGTTCCCGATGAAAACAGTTTTATAGCGGGCCGCGCGATTCTGGAACTGCTCGCCACCACCGATGATCGGACCCTGATCTTTTTCCTCTTGTCCGGCGGAGGCTCGGCGCTGGTCGAGCAGCCGCTCGATCCCAACGTTACGCTCGCCGATGTTCAACAGCTGAATCGTTGTCTGGTTACCTGCGGGGCGTCGATCGACGAAATCAATTCGGTTCGGAAACATCTTTCGGCTGTGAAGGGCGGACGCCTCGCGGTGGCGGCCGCTGCGGCGATGAAAATCACCCTGGGCATTACCGATGTACCGCAAGGGCAAGAGTCGGCGCTGGCATCGGGCCCAACCCTTCCGGATCCAACAACCGTGCGCGATGCTCGCAAAGTAATCCATCGATACGGATTGCTTCCGAAACTGCCGCCGAGGATTCAATCGCGATTCGACTGGCCGGAAATGATTGAGGAGACGCCGAAAGCGGGCAATCTCGCGTTCGCGAGGTCCGCGTTTCAAATCTTGCTCGGGCTGGACGATTTATTTCACTCAGCGCATTGCGCGGCCGAAGCAGCAGGATTTGTCACCGTGTGCGACAACACGACCGACAATTGGCCAGTCGCCGAGGCCACGGATTTTTTGCTGGCGCAACTGGCGGCTTTGAAACGCGTAAATCCCGGCAGGCCGGTGGCGGTCATCGCGGATGGAGAAGTCAGTTCGCCGGTGACGGGCGGCGGCGTTGGTGGGCGAAATTTGGCGTTTGTGCTCGATTGCGTGGAAAAGATCGGGGGACAGAAAATTGCAATACTCAGCGTGGGTACCGACGGCATCGATGGTTCCAGCCCGGCGGCGGGCGCTGTCGCGGACGGCAGCACTTCGGAACGAGCGCGGGGACTGGGGCTCAATCCGGCTGAGTATTTCCAGCAAAGCGATTCCTTCACATTTTTCAGCAAGCTCGATGACGCAATCCTAACCGGACCGACCGGAAATAATTTGCGCGACCTTCGTATCCTGATTGCAGAATGATGGTCGCGAAGCGAATTCAGCAATCGGACAACCGATTGGCCGTCAAGTTGAAGGGGCACGGCATGCTGTGCCCGACGCTGGCGTGATCGATACACATGGCGGCATTGGGGTTTAACCCATCGGACTCTGAGACCGCCGTCGCTGCTCAAGAAGCGCGAGGCCTGCCGGCGTGATCCGAACAATGGAGCCGCCGTTCACATGATCGACCGCGAGAAGTCCACGATCGTTCGCGTCCTCCCATACAGGAAGTCTGGGGCACGACGTACGCCATGCGTTCATAACTTCGTCATAGCTCCTTGACCGGATTGCCAACCACTCAAGCAAATCCAGGATCAGCGATTCAAGCGGGGCTTCGACGGGGGGTTGGACCGGTTCTGTCATAAATCGTTCAGCACACGGAACGACGCATTAATCACTCTTGCTTCCTGGCAACGAGGATTCAATCCGTCGCAGGCGATTATTCATTTCGGTAATTTGAGTTTCAAGGTGATCGAGCCGGTCCAGGACGGCTTGATTGCCGCTTGCGGTTCCGGCTGATGTATCGCCGCTCTTGGAGTCTGACACGGGGGTTTCCTTGCGCGAGGTAGTCTTGGCTTTGAGTTCCGCAATGATTTCTTCCACGGAATGCGGAACGCCAATTGAAAGCTGGCCGCTCTTCAGCAGAGCTTCGAGCGGCTCGATGGCCGTGGGGTCGCCGCGACGGCCAAGTGCAAAAATGGACGCAAATCGGATGTCGAACGATGGTTCGCTGAGATACGAAATGAGGCGGCCGGTAATGTCATGATTCTTAAGGTCCGTTCGTCCCAATGCTCCGATTGCAATGCTTCGCAGTGCGGATGGTTTTCCAGGGGCCGACCATTCGAGCAATGCTGGAACCACGGAGTCATCGCCGACCACGCCCATCGCGCGAAGGGAAGCCCGGCGCAGAGTGTCATCAGGCGAAGCAGTGGTGAGCGCCTTTTCAAGAAGTTCCGATGTGCCCGGGGCTTTATCCTGCGCAAGCGACAGCAGAGCCGCGCCGCGCACGCTATACGCTTTGTCGTCTTTATAGATGTTTCGCAGCCGCTTGATGAATTCCTCGTCGTTTTGTGAGCGGCCCATCTGCTCGACCGCGACCTGACGCACCCAAGGCTGTTCGTTTGAGAGCGCGGAGAGCACTTGCTTACGGGACGCTGGGGAATTGATGCGTCCGAGCGCGCGCAGCGCTTCCTGGCGCACGCCCCAGAATTTATCGCGCCGTGCCGCCTCTCCCAGAGCGTTCGCGGCAGCTTCGTTATCGCGGAATCCGCCAAGGGCAAACGCAGCATCCGCGCGATCCGGCACATCCGTTGCCATTTGCAGTTGCCTGATCCATTCCTCCGGCGACTTCTGGAAGTCCACGGATTTTAGAATCTTGTCGCCCTTATCGAAAAGAACCATCAGCGGCGGGCCGTCCACCGCGAACGTGAACGCTTCATCGGCTTTGGAAACTTCTATGGGGAATAGTTTTTCTCCGCTCGCCGTTGTCACAGCAACCTGAATTGGCACGCGAAACAGTCCGACGTGGCCTTCCACTTTCTGCGTTTGGATAACGTCGAGGCTGGCTTTCTTTTGCGCCGCGTCGTATGTGGACTTCACCGTGAATCGCGGGGCGCCCGCGCCGTAGATCCACTGGTCGAAGAACCGGTCGACGTTGGTTCCCGTGGATTCCTCGATAGACTTGACCAGATCGGCGGTGACCACGTTCTGCAGCCGGTTGACTTCCAGGTAGTGTTTTAGGGCGCGGAAGAAAGCTGCGTCGCCGAGCTGCTCGCGAAGCATGTTCAGGACCCAGCCCGATTTATCGTAGACATTGCCTACGTACTCAACCGAATCGTCGATGTCGCGAGTGACGATGGGGATGGGGAAGAGTTCCTTGGACGACATCCAGCTATTCTGATCGCGCCAGTAGCGATACGCGGCGGCATCCGCGCCGTAATAATGCTCTTCCCACAGATCTGCGCCAAAGGTGGCGAAGCCCTCGTTGAGCCACGTGTTCGTCCAGTCCTTGCACGTGACCAGATCTCCAAACCACTGATGCGTCATCTCGTGAGAAATCAAGCCGTCGGCGGCCTCGGGCCTCTCCGCTGCCAGATCGACGTGAACCATATCGCGCGCCGCCAGCGTTGTCGCGCTCACATTTTCCATGCCGGATGCCGTGAAGTCGTCCACCGCCGTCTGCGAGTATTTCTCCCAGGGATATGCCACGCCAAATCGTTCCGAAAAGAAATCGAGCATCTGCTTCGTGCGCGTGAATGTGGGATCGATCGTGTCTTCCATGCCGCGAGGCACATAGTACGTCACGGGAAGATTGCGCCAGGTGTCCGCCTTTTCCTTGTACTCACCGGCAACGAAGGAAATCAAGTAAGTCGAAACGGGCAGGGACTGCCGCCAGGTCCACGTCTTTTCGCCATTCGGCGCGTCCTGAACGCTGACGAGCTTCCCGTTTGAAACGGTGAGCCAATCGCCGGGAACGGTCAAAATCATCTCGCTGGTCGTGCGGTCGTTCGGATAATCGTAAATCGGAACGTAATGATGAGTGTCCTCGGCCTCGCCCTGGGTCCATATCTCCTTCGCGCGGCCCGGATCGTCCTTGTCCGGCAGGATGAAAAACAAGCCGGTGGTGGGCTTTCCTTCGTAGCGCAGATTCACGTCGAAGGTATCGCCGGATTTCGCGGGCTGCGCCAGTTGAACTTGCAGTTTGTCGTCGTGAAGATCGAATTTGGCGTCCTTGCCGTTGACGCGCGCACCGGAAACGGTGATATCCGCGCAATCGAAATCGAGATGTGTAGTCCCGTCGCGCAAGACTGAAAGCGTATGCGTCACTTCGCCGATCACTTTGCGCTGATCGATGTCGAAATGAAGAGACACGCGCACGTTCTGAAGGTCGTAATCGCGGCTCGGGGCGTACGGCCGGTCCGCGCGAGAGACTCCGGCGAACAACCCGGCCAGAGTCAGTACGCACCCTGCGAGAATTGCGGGCATGGTTGCCGGTCGATGGAGCCTTTTCGTCGAAGATTTCATTCCAGCCCTCACAAGACGAGTTGGTGGCCCAGCAAACTGCGCAGCTATTATACCCGTATGCGTCGTGGCGGATAAGGGCGGGCGATGTGTACCTTTCTATTAGACGCACGGACGGGCAGGGCGTTTCGTGGAGAGGCGTAAACCGCACCCTTCACAAAGATCGAGAAGAGTACGGCACCCAAACTCAACCCGACCCAAACCTCAGGGCTTTCCGACGGTTGCGCGTTGATTTTTGGGTGACGCACCCTTGCGCGTTTGCAGGGGTGCGAATTTAGTTTTTAGTCTGCCCATACTTTTTGCAATCGACTCGGTCCAGGCCTTGGGTCCCGGTGGCAGGACTCATCGAAACTTTGAGGACAAAATCCTCTCGCTGGTGGGATTCCCACCTCGACTAACTTCGAAGGTAGGCATCCTCTTTTCGGATCCAATCTTCACGTCGAGGAACGAAGAAATCGACATCCACGGTATCTTCCAGGGCCACCGCCGAATGCGGTACATGAGCGGGAATCAACAGGACTTCGCCCGCGCCGACCAGGATTTCACGGTCGTCGAAGATGAATTTTAGCGCCCCGGAGATAATCCATGAATACTGTTCATTCACGTGGGAGTGGCGAGGCACGACCGCGCCGGTCTTCAATAAAAGTTGTGAAAGAGTTGCGCTTTCTCCAGAAATCATCTGGCGCGAAATCCGTTCATTCAGTTTTTCCACTTCCATCGTTTTCCACGAAGTCTTTTCAACGTTGCTCACCGAAGCCTCCTTGGGCGCGTCCGAATCGAGGTGAGGCGAACTCCACGTTTCGCTGAAGTTTTTGGTCGTAAGAGCGCCGCCTGCCCCCGCCGCAGCATCCTCACCGGAAACCAGCGCGGCGTCAATGGCGTCTTATTTGGGGCGTCTTAGGCGTGCGCCACCCGGAAGGGCAGACTTCTGATACGATGGCTAGCCTTGGGTGTGGTTCAGTCCGTTTGCCGTGTATCTTGAATGGGAATCCGCGATGCTTGCGGGAACGCCTCAGCGTTCAAAATGTAACCTTCCATGTGAGGACTTGAAATGGCAGCGCAAGCGAATATCTCGGGCATGGCACGTCTTCTCTGCATTGTAGCAGGCGCAGGTGTGGCGAGTTGGGGCCTGTGGGGCGCGGACCACGGCTGGACGCAATGGGCCTGGCTGGCGTTGGGAGGCGCACTGCTGGTTCTAGGCCTGATCGGATACTCTCCTTTGCACGCTTTGCTGCTGAAGAACGCACAGAAAGCGAGTTGAATGCGTTTTCTTCACGCCGTTGCCGGATTCGTCCTTGCCTTTGAGCTTCCGATTCCGATTTACTGGCTGATTCTCCATCCATTTCAGACGTTCTGGCGACGCCGTGTTCGCGCGGCGTTCTGGTTCGCGGGACTCACCGCCTGGACGGTTGGCGTCTTCTTGATTTGGATTTCTCGGCATTGGTTGCTCGCGGCGACCCGGCCATCCTGGCTCGCAATTTTCGCGGGCTTTTCCCTGATCGGAATCGAAGCATATCTTTTCATCCGCGTCGAGCGCGAACTTGGCAGCCGCAGGTTGGTCGGCCATTCGGAACTCACCGGGACCGGCGAAATGTTTTCTGGCGGGCTTTACGCGCATGTGCGTCACCCGCGTTACACGGGCATGTTTTGCGCTGTCGTGGGGGTTGCTCTGATTGCCGGAACACGGCATCTGTGGGCTGTCATTGCGGTGTGGTGGGTATTCGCTCTGATCGTGATTCGGCTAGAGGAAAGGGAACTGTCGGCGCGTTTTGGCTCGGCGTTTACAGCCTATCGCCAGCGGGTCCCGGCGTTCTTGCCGTTCAGGCGCCGGTAAACAAGTCCGGAAGTGGCCCAGGCTTTCACCCTGTGAAGTTCAGCCGGGATTTAGAACGGTGTTTCGCTAGATCGCTTGCGAATTGATACGGATACCGTGGTATGAAGATATCTTTGTCGTCGCGGGCACGGCGTCACTTGACCCTACACTTGCGACATTCCCGAGATACATCGATATTCAATTAAATTACGAATGTTTTACAAATCTCGGACTTCCCATTGACATATCGAACTTGCGCCCGACATAGGCTCTCAGCGTCACGGGCGTGACAATGTGTTTCGAACATCGCGTCTGTACTCGTTTGGGTGTAAGGACTCGATGTTCGGCACTATCCCCCGATGGGGCTCAGCGACGCTCGCGACATGCAGACATCCCCAATCGTCAGGAGGAAGTAAACATGAATTTCCCGAGAAAAATTGCCTTGCCGGCAGCACTACTGATTGCATCCTCAGTTCCCTCGATTATGTTTGCTCAAAACTATATTCAGACAAATCTCGTTACCGATGCGGTGACAACGGCGACTGCCTTGACTATTGACCCAAATCTCAAAAATCCTTGGGGCATTACACGAAGCCCCTCAAGTCCTTTCTGGGTGGGCGATAACAACGCGGGCATCTCGACGCTCTATAACGGCGCCGGCACACCCCAGGCTTTGGTCGTCAAGATTCCGGGCCCGAACGGTAGCCCGGCGAATTTCGTTTCCGCTCCCACCGGCGTTGTCTTCAACGGAGCGGCCGCTGAGTTCGAACTGACACCCGGCAATGCGGCGACAGCTGCAAAATTTATGTTCGTTACGGAGGACGGGACCATCTCCGCGTGGGCGGGCGGAGCCGCCGCGACGATCGAGGTTGACAATTCCGCCAATCCTACGGCCGCTGACGGCGCAGTTTACAAGGGCGCCACAATCGCCGAATACAAGGGAAACTTTTACCTGTACGTCACGAACTTTCGCTCCGGCCACGTCGAAGTCTACGACACGAATTTCAACCGAGTAACGCTTTTCAATGACGATGACGATCACCACCATGATTGGTCCGACGACCATCACCACGATCATTTCGGCGACCGGTTCGACGACCGCATCCCGAGAGGTTTCGCGCCATTCAACATACAGAATATCGGCGGAAGTCTTTTCGTCACTTATGCCAAGCAAGACAAGGCCAAGCACGACGATGTCGCCGGAACCGGGAACGGTTTCGTCGATATCTATACTCCAGGCGGCCGGCTTGAGTCACGGCTCC